>JAJQEC010000027.1 GCA_021201815.1 Candidatus Azobacteroides sp.
CTGTCCCGGGGAAATACCGGTTGAACTTCAGCGGCCTTTCCTCTTTTGCCCCGGGTTATGATATTTACCTGGATGACCTTTCCGGGAGCCACCCGCTCAGGTATAACCTTCTCCAGGGCTCCATCCATGAGTTTGAGAAGCAGGGGGATGGTGTCTTTGAGAACCGCTTCACCCTTTCCTTTGTGCGCCAGGGGACGGGTATGGCAGCGGGCCAGGAGAAAGCAAACCGCCTTCGTGCCTGGGTAAGTAACGGGCTGCTGGAAGTATACTCTGATGGGGAAGCCATTGAGCAGGTTGGCATCTATGACCTTCAGGGGCGGCTGCTTCTGCGCAGCGGGAAACTGGAGGCATACCACTACCGGGAAAGTTTCCCGCACAAAGGGCTTTACCTGGTGCGCATAAAGACAGGTAGCGGCATGCAAACCATAAAGGTTGTCCAGTAAAGAAGCCAAAAGGCATAGAATCTCATGCATAAAAAGAATTATAAACTATAAACCAAATAAACAATGAAAAAAACGTATCCATTCTTATTGCTTGCGGGCCTGTTCCTTTCCTTTATCCCGGTGTGTGTAGCCCAGACACGTGTACTGTACCTTAACGCGGAAGATGGCACGGAGTTGCTGGAGGGCACCCATGGTGATTTTATTATTACCTCCAGCCTGTCGGTGCTGGAAGGCCAGAGTGTGTGTTTTGCCCAAGGCAAAGGAAGGGACCTCTGGCAGATGGGTTCGGCCACAGAGGGCTTTACCCTTGAGAATACCGGCATGGACGATGTGCTCAGCATAGAGATCGAGGGCATCCTCTACAATGGTGCGGCCGGGCGCAGCGCCCTGGTGATGTGTGCCCGGCGGATGAACGGTGCGGGTGACAGCCAGCTCACCCCGGTGACCAACAGCTTCACCACCAGCAGCGGCACCTGCACGGTGTATGAATACCTGACCCCGTACGAATCAGGGGGACAGGTAAGCTACCCGCGGCACTTTACTTTCAGCGTACTTAGTGTGGCCAATGGTTTGCCTGCCATCCAGGGCATCCGGGTGTATACCAATAAGGTAACTACATCAATAGGGGATGCCGGGGAAGATGCTCCCGGCTTCCGGCGCTCAGGTGGGGACGTCCTCTTTGAGGGGGTTGTGCAGTCCGTTATGCTTTACAATATGTCCGGGGTGCTTGTAGCAAGGGAGGGGAATGTTTCCTCTTTTCCTTTATCCCACCTTCCCCGGGGGCTGTATATTATGCAGGTGGTGGGCAGTGACGGCCGGGTGCTTTCCACAAAACTGTCCCGCTAGATGCTATGTCAAATCAAAACAAAGCAAAGATGAAGAAAAAAGAATACCTTGTTATTATTTTATTACTGGTTAGTGGTTTGACCTGTTATGCCGCTTTGCCAGGGAGCCGGGAAAGTGGTATCCGGAATTCAGGAAGGGCAAAAGCCCACTCATTCTCTGTTTCTGCCACGGGTGAAGACAAAGGAAGTCTTTTTTCTGCGGAAAGCAGCCGGGAACCCTTCTTTTGGGAGAAACCGGTTGTTTTTTCATCCGAAAATATTGTAAAAGATGACGACAGCGGGTTAAGTGCCCCGCCACCGGGGGAAGACGGGTATCCGCAGAAAATGCTCCCATTAAGTACTAATCCGTGGACACTGCTCTTTTTTTCCTGCCTGGTATTTCCCTGGCTGCTGAAAAAGAAAAGGGTAGAAAACTGAAAAAACACAAAAAGGTAGAATATGGGGATATTCTACCTTTTACCTTTTTCTTTTCTGACCGGTGATTAGTACCGGTAATGTTCCGGCTTATACGGACCATCTTCCGATACACCTATGTAGGCAGCCTGTTTCGGTGTCAGTTTTGTCAGTTTTACTCCGATCTTTTCCAGATGTAATCTGGCTACTTCTTCATCCAGATGTTTTGGTAAGCGGTATACATCAGTCTCATAATTTTTGGTAAAAAGTTCAATCTGAGCCAGCGTCTGGTTTGTAAATGAATTACTCATCACAAATGAAGGATGACCGGTTGCACAACCCAGATTAACCAGACGACCATCAGCCAGTAATAGGATAGAATGTCCTTCCGGAAAGAAGTACTGATCTACCTGAGGTTTGATATTGCGGGCTTTAATACCCGGATAAGATTTAAGTTTTTCTACCTGGATTTCATTATCGAAATGCCCGATATTACAAACAATAGCACCATCTTTCATTTGTGCCATGTGTTCTATCCGGATGATATCACAGTTACCTGTTGTGGTTACATAGATATCCCCTTCTGCCAGTGCCTCTTCCAGTGTAGTAACTTCATATCCTTCCATCGCAGCCTGCAGGGCACATATCGGATCGATTTCCGTTACGATTACCCGGGCTCCGTAAGAACGCATGGAACTTGCACATCCTTTGCCTACATCTCCGTATCCGCAGATAACGGCAACTTTTCCGGCAATCATTACATCTGTTGCCCGTTTGATGCCATCAGCAAGTGATTCCCGGCACCCGTACAGATTATCAAATTTTGATTTGGTAACCGAGTCATTCACATTAAACGCAGGGAATAATAATTTCCCTTCCTGCATCATTTGGTATAAGCGGTGCACGCCTGTTGTTGTTTCTTCGGAAACTCCTCTTATTTCCGGAACCATATCCGTAAAGAAATGGTTGTTTTCCTTTAATGTCTTCTTTAATATCTCTAAAAGCTCTTTCTCATCTTCTCCATGCGTTTCTTTATTCAGGAAAGACGGATTTTTTTCTGCTTCATATCCCCAGTGAATCATAATGGTAGCGTCTCCACCATCATCTACAATGACATTCGGTCCTTTTCCGTTACCGAAATTCAGTGCCTGCAGGGTACACCACCAGTAATCAGCCAGAGTTTCTCCTTTCCATGCAAAAACAGGAACTCCCGTTGCTGCAATGGCGGCAGCTGCATGATCCTGCGTAGAATAAATATTACAACTTACCCAACGTACTTCCGCTCCAAGAGCCGTCAGTGTTTCAATAAGTACTGCAGTTTGAATAGTCATATGTAAAGATCCCATGATACGGGCGCCTTTCAATGGTTTTTCCTCTCCGTATTTTTCCCGCAGGGCCATCAGGCCTGGCATTTCTTTTTCTGCTAACTCTATCTCTTTTCTTCCGAAATCGGCAAGAGACATGTCTGCTACTTTGTAAGGTAATGTGGAAAATAATGTTTCTGACATTTTATTTAAATTTTATGTACTATTTTATAAAATGCTAAATTATAATGCATGCATAATAATGGGCAAAAGAAAAAAGTAGAATGATATTTTCTTCTGTTTTTATTTCATAAGTTCATAACTGACAAAAGCAATATATTTACTATCCGGAGACCAGGAATTTACATTAATTGTCCCTTGTCCACCGAATAAATGAATCAGGATTTTCGCTTCTCCTCCGGTAGCCGGCATAATTCTTAGTTCGACGTTTTTATTTGGTAAGTGCTCATCGGGTTTCAGGTCATTTACCTGGTAAGCGAGATACACTACATTTTTTCCATCGGGGGAAATATGAGGAAACCAGGAATTAACTGTTTCATCAAATGTCATTTGTATTTGATTGTTACCATCCGCATCCATTCTCCAGATTTGCATAAGACCTGTTCGTACCGAATTAAACCAGATGTATTTGCCGCAGGGAGAATATTCCGGTCCGTCGTCCAGACCTTCTGCCGTTGTCAGACGCATTTCTACTCCGCCTTCTGCCGGGATCGTGTAGATATCATAATTTCCGTTTCTTTCTGCACAATAAGCCAGGTATTTCCCATCAGGACTCCATCCGTGTAAATAACTGGGAGCAAGAGGTGTAACTAGCTGGGGAGTGCCTCCTTCAATAGGCAATCTGTAAATACGGGACAGTCCGTCTTCCTGTGTACCATGGCTAATGGCTATTTCTTTTCCGTCGAATGACAATACATGATCATTGTTACAGTTTGTAGCAAATCCCGTATATATTTCCTGTGGATATTCCGGATCGGAAGGATCAATTTTCCATAGCCTACCCTGACTGTTATAAATTAACCATTTTCCATCATACGTCCAGTTGGGGGCTTCTATTAAAAAAGGAAATGTTTTTATTGTCTTCCGTTCCCCTGTTGAAATTTCCAGCACTTCCAGCTTGCTGTTAACCAGAGGCGTCTGCGCATAAGAAAATTGGAGTCCAAGAAACAAGACAAGGATAAAAATAATTTTTTGTCTTTTCATCTTTTGTTATTTCTTAAAATTAAAGAAGTGAATGAGAAATTTATTTTACTCTCAGCCTTTCACTTATTACTACCACCTTTTTCTTTTGTTGTCAAAACCTCTTCTGCTTCTGGACCTGCTGTTAGAAGAATTTGAACTTCTTCCTCCATCTTTGCTTTGTGCAATTTCAATGGAAATTTTACGTCCCATTAATTCTTCTTTATTAAGGCCTTTAATGACATCTTTCGCACTTCTTTCTTCCACTTCGAAAAAGGAGAAGTTTTTCATCAGATCTATCTTGCCGATTTCTACCCGCTTATTGACTTTCTTATTTATTATTTCAATAAGATGTGCCGGATATAATCCATCGGTTTTCCCTACATTTATAAATAAACGGGTATAACCTGATTCGGTTTTTTGTCTGCCACCTCCGGAATAGTCTTTTCTTCTGTCAGATCTTTCATCCGGCTGTTCTATTTCTTGCGCAGCAGAATAATAATCAATCATTCGGTTAAATTCGAAAGAAACAATTCTTTTTATCAGGTCTTCCGGGGTCAGCCATTCCAGTTTACGAATGATAGAAGGAAGATAACTGGCAATTTCTTCTTCATTTACTTTTACTTTTTCAATTTTATCAACCAGGTTGAAAAGTTGTTTTTCACATATCTGCTGACCGGAAGGAATCGCTCTGGCTTCAAATTTTTTACCGAGGATCTTTTCAATTTCCCTGACTTTTCCTTTTTCTTTCAAATGGATAATCGCGATAGAGGTGCCGGATTTACCTGCCCGGCCTGTTCTACCGCTCCGATGCGTGTAAGACTCAATATCGTCCGGTAAACCGTAATTGATTACATGTGTCAGATCATCTACATCCAGTCCTCTGGCAGCTACATCCGTAGCAACCAGTAATTGCAGGTTCCGAATACGGAATTTCTGCATTACATTGTCCCGTTGTGCCTGGGAAAGTTCTCCATGGAGAGCATCTGCATTGTATCCATCCTGAATCAGATTCTCTGCAATTTCCTATGTTTCTTTTCTTGTACGACAGAAAATAATTCCGTAAATATTCGGATAATAGTCAGCAACGCGTTTTAACGCAAGATATTTATCACGGGCATGCACCATGTAATATATATGTTTTACATTTTTAGCCCCTTCGTTCTTTGACCCGATCGTAATTTCTACCGCCTCTTTCATGTATTTTTTAGTGATGCGGGCTATTTCTTTCGGCATAGTAGCAGAAAAAAGCAATGTGTTCTTTTCTTTTGGTACTTCCGCCAGAATAGCATCGATACTTTCGGAAAATCCCATATTCAGCATTTCATCTGCTTCATCCATGATCACATTCCGAATGGCATCCAGTTTTACTGTTTTCCGGTTAATCAGGTCGATTAAACGTCCGGGAGTAGCAACTACAATATGTACTCCTTTTTTCAGTGTCCGGATCTGACTTTCAATGCTGGAACCACCGTAAACCGGTAGTATTTTCAGATCATTTATATATTTCGAATAATCCGTAAGATCTCCTGCAATCTGCAGGCAAAGTTCACGGGTAGGGCATAAGACCAATGCCTGTGGTTGTTTGATTTTTTTATCTATATCTTGTAGAATAGGAAGTCCGAAAGCCGCTGTCTTTCCGGTTCCTGTCTGAGCCAGGGCGATTAAATCGGTATTTTTTCCTTGCAGTAAATAGGGAATAACTTCTTCTTGTACGGGAGTGGGATTCTCATAACCCAGCTCCTGGATGGCTTGCAAAATTTCAGGTGCAATGCCTAATTCTTCAAATGTTTTCATTTATTTTTATTAATTCGGCTGCAAAGGTAGTGATATTTAACTATATATTACTGTTTTACTAGGAATAAATCACATCCTTTTGTAAGTAGAAAATAGAAAAGTTATTATTTTAATGGTTTTATATGCTGTTTATCGGTTCAAAAAGAATCCGGATTTATTATAAAAAAGAGAAAGTTCTATCGGGTTATGGATAAAAATTTACTATTCCGTCTCTAGTTCTGGTGCCGGATTTGAGCATATTTTCTGATAAAAACTCTGCTTCCTGCCGAAAACCGGTACATTCGTTTCTTAGCTTATAAAGTAGAATCCGGACATTCTATAATAATAAAAAAATATATTCATCATATATTTCTATCTTATAATAGTAGGTTTTATGATTATTCTTGTTTATTTTTACCTGGGATTCGGGAAGACTTAATACATAACAGACATTACATACAGATTTGAAATGAAAAAAACATTCGTTTTATTTATCCTGCTTATTAAAGGGGTTCTTGCTTTGGCTCAGCCAGTAAGCTTCTATGACTTTACTGTAAAGGATATTAAAGGAAATCTTTGTGATTTTTCACAGTTTAAAGGATACAAAGTACTGGTAGTAAATGTTGCATCAAAATGTGGATTGACTCCCCAATACACTCAATTACAGGAGTTGTATGAGACATATAAAGACCGGGACTTTGTCATTATCGGTTTTCCATGTAATGACTTTAAGGAACAAGAGCCTGGTACAGAGGAAGAAATAGCTTCTTTCTGTGAATTAAATTATGGGGTTTCTTTTCCTTTAATGGGTAAAATATCCGTAGTGGGAGAAAATAAAGCACCTGTTTATAAATGGCTAACGGAAAAATCCCAAAACGGGAAAACAGATGCGGAAATAAAATGGAATTTCCAGAAATTCATGATTGATGAAAACGGGCAGATAGTAGATTATCTTCTCCCGCAGGAAGCATTTTACGAAAAAATAGCCGGATGGATTGAAAATAAATAAAGTAACCTATTCGAAATAATTATATTATTTCTCCTTTTTATTTTTCTGTTATGTATTCATATTTCTGGTAGAAAAAAGCAGGTTTTCTTCTTGTTTTATAGCAGGTAAGTAAATCTGAATAAAAGATTGATTTATAATAAGATAAAAGAAATATTTTCAGCTCTCTGCCGTGGTACGTATTCCGGTGCTTTAGAAGTACGTATTACACCCCTGTTGAAGTACGTACTTCTATGCCGTCGAAATACGTACTTCTATGCCGTCGAAATACGTATTTCTATGCCTTAGAAGTACGTATTTCTACCTCATCGAAATACGTATTTCTACACCTGTGAAATACGTATCACGACAGGGGTGTAATACGTATTACGGTCAGGGTGTCGACAAGGGATTGATAATCTATGAGTTAGCCTGATTGTTTTTACTCCCGGAGAAATTGAACATATCAGTTCCAAAATATTAATGTACTAACCCTGAATATAAGCGTGGTAATAGGCAGACAAGAGAGGGAGTAAGAGCGTAATAAATTATCTTTATACTATGCCAATGAGTTACCGGAATTTTTTCAGGAAATACGAAAAGTAACTAACCGGATGGTAGAATAATATCCGAGGACCTGAAAAAGCCATTACTGTTCTGATCTTTTCTCGCATATCTTTGCGATAGCAATGGACAGGACATTTTTTGCAGGTGCCTTTATGATTGCCGAAAGGACATTTATCCAATCGTGCACAAGTATATCCGACTAACTCCGAACATTCCGGACACAATTTATCTCTATGATGCTTTTTCCGGCAGTACAGTCCGATCATGTGAGCTACCAGTTGTTTTTCCGAACGAAGATCTCCCATTATGAAATGTAAAGCAATCGGTAAAAAAAAGAGGCAGGTATTTTTATTATTTCCTCCCTCTTACTTTTTTACTTTTAGTTATGTTATTATCTTCTTGCTTTTTTACTATTTCCTTTCGCTTGCTGGCGTGCCAGTGCTTCTTGTTTTTTCTGTGCTTCTTCTAAACGAGCCATGAAGCCGGATTTCTTTTTAGTTTTCTTTTTATTTTCTTCCAGTTTGGCCAGTAACTTTTCTTCGTTCACAAACTGACGGAATAATAATGTCTGAATAATAGTAAATAAAGTAGAAACCAGATAGTAATACGTTAAACCGGAAGCATACTGGTTGAAAAATACCAGGAACATAACCGGCATCAGGTACATCATGTATTTCATACCGGGAAGTTGTTGCTGGCCGGTATTGGACATTTCCATGTTGAATTTAGTATATATTACATTCACAATGGTCATGAGTAAACAGAATAAACTGATATGGTTTCCGAAGTATTTGCTTACCAGTGGCACATATGCCGACCAACTTATGACAGCATCATAAGTAGAAAGGTCTTTTGCCCACAAGAAACTTTCCTGACGTAATTCAATAGCAGACGGGAAGAACATAAACAATGCAATTAATATCGGCATTTGCAGTAGCATTGGTACGCATCCGCTCATTGGGCTGGCTCCGGCACGGCTGTAAAGGTCCATTACGGCTTTCTGTCGTTCCATTGCTTTATCCTGTCCCGGATATTTTGCATTGAGGGCTTCCACTTGTGGTTTTAATACACGCATTTTGGCAGAAGACATATACGATTTGTATGTTAATGGAAATAACACCAGTTTCACCACGATAGTCATAAGGAGAATAATAATCCCATAGCTGTTGATAAATCCTCCGAAGAAATTAAATAGCGGAAGGATCAGCCATTTGTTTACCCAACGAAATATCCAGGCTCCAAGCGGAACAAGACGTTCCAGTTCCAGTTTCTGACGGTTATCGCTGATTCCTTTATCATAACTTTTTAATGTTGCATAATGATTCGGTCCTAAATAAAAACGGAATCCGGTAGCCAGATTGCCGGTAGGGTCGAAAGCCGCAATCATCTGACTGCTGTAATCTTTCAGGTAAGGACCTGTTTCGTATTTTATAGATTCGAGTTTTACAGAAGAAAAATCTTCGTCGGCAATGAGGACAGAAGAGAAAAACTGATCTTTGTAAGCAATCCATTTTAGCCTTCCTGTCGGAGTTGCTGTCTGATCTTTCGATTCGCTTAAATGCTCTACATCATCAGCTATAAATTTATAATAAAGCTGGGTATAGCGTTCTTCAAAAGAGCGTCCTTTTTCCTGTTGACGGATTTTACCCGTCCATATCATGTCCAGTTTGTTGAAATCTCTGGCAAATACATCAAACATATTGGTTGCTTTTATTTCAAAGCGTACCATATAATCATCCGGAGCCAGTGTGTAAATGTAATCCAGGTATTTATCATCACTCAGCGCTAACCGCATGGTGATAGATTGGCCGTCATTTCCCGGCAACGGTGTAAAATAGAGTTCCCTTGTATTAAATACCCGGTTCGTGGCAGTAACAATATTGAAACCGTATGCATTTTCGTTTTCACCGTCAAATAATAATAGAGGGAGAGAATCGCTTGTCTGATAGTTTTTCAGACGGGCTTTGCTTATTTGTCCTCCTTTATTGGAAAAAGAAAGTTCCAGTACATCATTTTCCACTGTGGTATATCCGTCTTCACCTTCCAGTACGGATGCAAAAATTCCGTATTGAAGATTCCTGATGGAATCGTTAATATGCCTCACACTATCATTTTCAACAATAGCCTGTGTTTCGTTAGTTTTCTGAATATGCTGGGCTTCTGCAAGCTGACGAGCCAGTTCAATCTGGTAAAGAGAGTCCTGATAGCGTTGTTGCGCGGCAATTTGTTCTTCGGAAGGCTGGGTCATCCATACGAAGACCCCCATTAAAATAGCAATTAATACAAATCCGATAATTGATTGTTTATCCATACTGATGTTGTCTCAACAAATAAAAGTGTTATTTTTTTGATTCTTTATTTTCTACGGCTGCTTTTACAAAAGAAATAAATAACGGATGAGGGTTAATCACCGTACTATTATATTCCGGATGGAACTGTACGCCCACAAACCATTTATTTGCCGGAATTTCAACAGCTTCCACCAGGTCGGTTTCCGGATTCCGTCCGACGCATTTTAGTCCGGCTTCTTCCAGGGATGTTTTGAATTTATTGTTGTATTCGAATCGGTGGCGGTGTCTTTCCTGAATATTTTTCTTATGATAGGCTTTATACATGATCGAGTCTTTTTCCACTTCACAATCATAAGCTCCTAACCGCATGGTTCCTCCCAGATTGGAAATTCCTTTCTGGTTTTCCATCAGGTCAATAACATTATAAGGAGTTTTGGAGTTTATTTCCGTTGAATTAGCCTCTGTTAACCCAAGGACATTCCGGGCATACTCGATTACCATGGACTGCATTCCGAAGCAGATACCGAAAGTAGGAATGTCATTTTCCCGGGCATATTTTATTGCAGCGATTTTTCCTTCTGTTCCTCGTTGACCGAATCCCGGTGCAATTAAAATGCCATCTAGTCCCGATAGTTGTTCCTGCACATTTTCATCGTTCAGTTTTTCCGAATGAATAAAAACCAGATCCAATTTCCGGTCATTGTAGGTAGCTGCCTGGAAAAGCGATTCGTTAATTGACTTGTATGCATCCGGTAATTCCACATATTTTCCGACCAAACCTATCTTCACGGATTCTTTCGCATCTTTCATCCGGAAAAGGAATTCTTTCCATGCTTTAAGTTCCGGTGTGTCTCCGATGGGCAGGTTCATTTTTCTCAGGATCGTTTCATCCAGCTTTTGCTGCTGCATCATAATGGGTACCTCATAAATGCTGGGTACATCCAGTGACTGGACTACTGCCGATTCTTCCACATTACAGAAAAGAGCCACTTTGCGGAGTACATCTTCCGAGAGTTCACGTTCTGTTCTTAATACTAATACATCCGGTTGAATTCCAAGTTCCTGCAATTGTTTCACAGAATGCTGGGTCGGTTTGGTTTTGACTTCTTTCGCCGCAGCAATATAAGGGACGTACGTCAGGTGTACACAAAGACAGTTTTTCCCCAGTTCCCAGCGTAGCTGACGTACGCTTTCTATAAAAGGAAGGGATTCGATATCTCCGACCGTTCCACCTATTTCTGTAATTACAAAATCGAATTTATTCTTTGTCCCAAGAGTTTTTATGTTTCTTTTGATTTCGTCTGTTATGTGTGGAACTACCTGTACGGTTTTTCCAAGGTAGTCACCTTTTCTTTCCTTATTGATAACGCTTTGATAAATGCGTCCTGTTGTAATATTGTTTGCCCGTGTGGTAGGGTTATTAAGGAATCGTTCATAATGCCCAAGGTCGAGGTCTGCCTCGTGACCATCTACGGTTACATAACATTCTCCGTGCTCATAAGGATTCAGGGTGCCGGGATCAATATTGATATAGGGATCGAACTTCTGAATAGTTACATCATAACCTCTTGCTTGCAACAATTTTCCGATGGAAGCGGCAATAATTCCTTTGCCAAGTGACGAAATAACACCTCCGGCAACGAAAATATACTTTGTATTATTCACTGGAATAGCGTTTTATAATTCTATTATAAGTAATTTCTAAAAGGAGGTAAAGGTAAGAAAAACTATGGATATGACCTATAAAAAAATTAAAAAGTAAAAGCGAAAAGGATTGAGGTAGAAATATAAAAAGCCGGTAAGATAATACATTGTTTATCTTACCGGCTATATTTTTTATTTTTACCTTTTACTTTTTACCTTTTCTTTACCATACCGGTGTTTTCGTATCTACTCCTAAGTGGGAAAGGCCTTGTGCAAATGTTTTTACATCTTCCAGTATTTTCATTCGTTCGGTTTCATCACTGTTGTATATTCCACCGTAAAATTTATGGTCAATCACTTCTAATCCGGTATATTCAAAAAGACCTAAGGTAAGGAGTTTTTTCATTGCTTCGGTGATCCCCTGGCTTTCATAATATTCATTTGACATACCCATAGTATTGATTACGGCTACTCTTTTTCCTTTCAGCCCTTTTTCCAGTCTGTTGTTATCAACAGTATAAGCAAATCCACTGGAAAATACACGGTCGAAATAACCTTTCATAATGGCCGGAGGTCCCATCCACCAGATCGGATAAACGAAAATGAGGGTGCTGGCATCAAGAATATAGGCGTGTTCTTCTTTAATATCTATAAAGTAATCTCTTCTTGTAAAAGAATTCAGATCTGCCAGATCAAGTACCGCATTAAAATTCTCATCATACAGATTCCTGAGAATAACTTCTTTGTTTTGTTCGGTAAGGGTTTCTTTTAGCGTATTTGCAATAGACTGACAGAGACTGCCAGGATTGGGGTTGGCGTAGACAATTAAATATTTCATAAATTATTACCAGATAGATTATATGTGATTGCATCTTTTAAAAGAATAGAGAATCTTTCATTTATATAATAATAAAAAATTCTCTATTCAAGGACTCTTACTCTTTATGTCATTAGTAACATTCATATAACACATTAAAAAGAAAGATTGTTTACAGTTTCACTTGTAATCTGCTTATTTTTATTCCTGTACCAACAAAAAAAGTATGAAAACAGCTCTTTCTCCTGTCTCCATACTTTTTTCTCTTGTCTTTTATCTTTTACTTTTTCAGTACTTTATCAATAGTTGCCTTCGCAATTTTTTCCATTATTTCATATCCTTCTGCTGTCGGATGCACTCCATCGTTTCCGTAAGCAGCTATTAATGCGCCGTTTGGCTCTCGCATCGGTGTATTGTAATCGATATAACCGAATCCGTTTGCGTCGGCATACGCTTTTATCCGGGCATTTAGTTCATCTATTTTTTTCGGGACGTCTTTCACTTCTTTTCTCCAGGGATATTCACCCACAGGAAGCACAGAAGAAAGGATTACTTTTATGCCATGTGCCTGTGCCAGATCTGCCATGGAACGGATGCAGTCTATAGTCAATTGCGGACAATATTCTCCTGTATTCAGTGCAATATCATTTGTTCCTATATTAATCACTACTGCTTCTGGTTTCAGATTAAGGACATCCTGGCGGAAACGTAATAACAACTGCGGACTGGTCTGACCACTGATGCCTCTTCCGATGTAATTGTTGGAGGAGAAAAATTCAGGTCTCATATTTACCCATCCTTCGGTAATCGAATTTCCTATAAATACGACTCCATTAGTTATCGTATTATTTTTATTTGCTTCTACATAACGTTTGAAATTTGCAGCATCGGTAATGTCTGTTTGAGCCTTTAGTAGTCCCATAAAGCTCAGAAAGGACATAAGTAAGATTGTTTTTTTCATAGAACGTGTTTTTTATGTGTTTAAGAATGATTCACTTTACAAAGCAATCCTATTAAAATGAAATGTGAAAATCCACGCAAAAGTAATACATTGTTTCTTTTTTTATAAAATTATTTGCTTGAATAAATTTTATAAAATTGGAATGTAAGTGCTGGTATGTCGATTAAACCTCAAATTTGTTAATCATACATGTTTTAATAACACACAATAAAGTAATAAAGGGCAGAAATCTATTAATTTTTATTTGGCGAGTAAATGATTATGGGATATTTAAACTCTATTAAATATCCCATAACAAAGAAGAAAATTGCTAACCTTATTTTACAAAAGATAATTCTACTGGCATTAATGTCGGGAATACCCAGGCAAAATGATGTTTCGGGTAAATAACCGGACGGGCAGGTTGTACGAATTCCTTGTACTTTTCATCCTGATAGATGCCGGATATAGCCTCGAACAGGTTTTCCGGCCAGGGTTCCTTTCTTCCGGTATTCGGGTTGTCATAAAACGGCCATTCTGTTGGGTGTTGCTCATAATATAAAAGGTAATTCAGTGCGTTCTTTATAGAGAGGTTGTTTTCTTCCAGGTCAAATAAATTTTCTCCTGTCAGGTTATACACCAGCCAACAGGCAGCCGTCATGGGCGACAGGGAAAAGTAGGTATACCAGATGCCATTCTCTCCACGACGTGTTTCTTCCAGCATACTGCCATCCATGGCTATTTTTTCAAATAAGTCCGATTTGATTAACCGGATATTCTCTGACACTTCTTCCGGTTCATTCAGGAAAGAAGCAGCCAGTAGGGAGCCGAACCGTCCCCAATCTGCCCAATTGTTTTTATGTACCCGGATTTCATTGGCCGCAGGCTGATAAACCGATCGAACCCATTGCCGGAAGTTTTCCCGATCCTTTTCTTCCCAGATTTCGCTATCGGCCATTAATTCCGCTCCTATCATTAGTCCGGAACCGGAATAGGCCATCACTAATACCCCGTCATGTTCCGAATATTCTTTATTGGTAGAAGCCCATGCGTTGAGAAAGTAAACCGCTTTTTCGCCATATTTCTTTTCTCCGGAAAGCTGATATACCAGAGCGGAACAATAGGCTCCAAATGCATCCTTCTGAATAGCCAGTGAGTTTGCCTGATGTTCTTCCGGATTGTCATAGTAGCCGGGTACGGCGAAATTTGATAACGCATGATGTGCTGCGTGTTGGATAGAATCCGCGTATCTTATCAGTTGCAGATAGGCGGTGTAATACGGTTCGGTTTTCTGTTGGAGTCGGTTCTTTACAAAGTCAATTTGTGCTACCGGATGCATGCTGTGTTGATTTGTCCGTCTGTTTTTTTCTTGTTTTGTTTCTGTGTTCATACATCCGGTAAATAACAACATTGTCAGTAAAATATGTAGGTACTTCATGGGAAAAACGGTTTGATTGAAAATAAGCCGTGTGCTGAGGCAGCACGGCTAGTGATATGACGCCGCTACGCGGCTTAAAACAGATTTATTATTATTTGCCGGTTTTTGATATTGTTTTTTCTTAAATATTTTGGAGGAAAAATCTACCCCTCTCCCCTCGAAGAAGATACTATGTAAATAATCAAATTTGTTTTGCTAAA
>JAJQEC010000148.1:0-38913 GCA_021201815.1 Candidatus Azobacteroides sp.
GGCTTTTTACATATTTTAGACAAAGAATGATTCTCATGCAAACGTACGAGGGGAATACCTTTCCCTCCGGGAATTCGAAGAATCGACATAGTCAAAGGGGAGGGGGTTAGTTATAACCATCCTCTTTTATACTTCTCCAAAAAGGGGAGGGGTCTGATAGTAACCAAATAAAAGAAAAATGACCGATCTGATCGGTCATTTTTCTTTTATTTGGTTATCCATGAAATAAGTATTCTTTATCCTATAATAGATAAAGATTATATTTCGTATCCTTCTTTGATTTTGTCTGCACCATAATGGCCGGCAAAGCCTGCTAGTGCAGCTCCTACCAACAGTGCAAGGAAAGACCAGATCGCAGCCCATGCGGCAGAATTAGCCACTTCTTCCGATTTTACAAGCGCTTCCTGCTTTGCTTCTTCCCACTGTTGTTTGGCATCATTAATTTTTTGTTGAAGATCCTCAAGACTACTGCGTCCCTCGTCAATAAGAGACATATATTGATCTACGGTACTTTCAGCCTGTTCACGGGATACTTTTTCGCTGTTCATAATTGCTGTTACAGCTTTTTCCCGGTCAATATTCGAACCGTAATTATCAAGTCTGTTCTGTAACCTGTTGCTGAATCCGTCAATCACATTATCTGCATTTTTCGGATTCAGGGCAAGCTGTTTTAAGCTCCTGTTGAAATCTGCTTTAACTCCTGAAATCTGGTTTTGAATATACCCCGGCTGGAATTCTTTTACTCCGGTTTTTCTCAGATCCTGACGAACGTCCTGTTTGATGCCTTTTCCATCTCCGTCAATATCTATATTTTCAAAAAATGAAGCAATATCCGATGAATTATCTGCAACGGCAGAACCAACTCCTGAAAGAATGCTTCCGGTAACAGAAGAAACCGAACCCAGCAGATTAGCTGTCATTTTCACGGCAGAAGATGCCACCATAGCACCCAGGATTACCGCTATAATTAATGAACTTGCCCAGGTGAGGAATCCATGAATGATTCCATCGCGGCCTGCCAGTTTCCCGGCAACGAATCCACCGGCTGCAAGACTGATAAGCAGAGAAAGAACTGTCCATATTCCTACTGAAGTTCCTACCCCTCCGAAGGGCTTATCATCCATCGGATCATACATAAATAGTCCGATACTGGTGCCGATAAGTGATAGTAAAAACGATACTGCCAGTACAGTTACTACACCACCGATTATGCTTCCCCATGAAACTTTGGAGAATCCTTTTTTAACTATGTCTATTCTTCTTTCTATTTCCATAATTTATTTATTGTTTTTGGTTAGTTATATTGTTATATAGGATTGACAATTTTAATTACTTCCGCATCCGCAGTCTTCCGGATAATAAGAAGTTATAAAATCATCGCAGACAGTGGCACAGTCTTTACAGGCCTGGTAACATTGCTGACAATGATCCATAGGAAACTTTTTACATTCCAGTTTGCACGTAATGCAGGCATTCCTGCAAAGCATAAGGGTTTCTCGAATCAACCGAGAGTTTTTGTAAAGCATGGGAAGTGTCATGGTACAAATGTTTACACAATCTTTATCTAGGCGGATACAATCTGCCATCGACTTTACATCCTCTTCTTCCAGACAGGCATCATGGCAATTGTTACATGCTATGATACACATGGATATTTTTTGTATTAGTTCATTTAATTTCTGTTCCATAGATAAAATGTTTTATTCTGGAAAGTTATAACATAAAATAAAGGTTTAATGTTCAGTGTGGTAATGACTTCTTCCGCTTTATTTTTATGAAAAAGGCACAAAGAAAAAATAATTTCTCTGTGCCCTCTATCCTGAAAAGAAGAAGAATCAACCGGCTGTATCTTTTCTCCGTGAAAAGTACCTTTCCTGATTTTTTACCTAGATCAGCATCATGTGGTATTATTTACAATAGATTAATACCCGATTGTAAAACGCTCCTGATGGTGTTCCGGATTTTCCAGTTCATCAATCATCGCTTTTGCGTAATCCTGAACGGAAATGCTGCTTTCTCCTTTATCATTTACAATCAGGTCATCCTTACCGAGCCGGTAATTTCCGGTACGCTCTCCCGGTTTTATATTTCCGGCCGGAGAGAAGAATACCCAGTCAATCTCTTTTTCATTCATTAGGGTATTCAGGTAAAATTCTCCCAGAGATTTTACACCGCCCATAATCTCTTCGGGAAGTGATCCGGTATCCACTACCCTTGTTCCGGGAGCAACAAATAAAGTTCCTGCTCCTCCTACAATCAACAATCGGTTTACGCCGGCTTTCTTTGTTCCTTTCAGAATTGCAGGATATACTTTCAATGTTTCCTGGTAGATATCCGGATTTTTCCAGCCAGGGTTATAAGCACTGATCACTGCATCTTTTCCTTTTGCTAATTCAGCTACTTTCTCACTGGAAGATACATCTGCTTTTATTACTTCCAGGTTCGGATGCGAGATGTGGATCTTTTCCGGATTACGTACCACAGCAGTGACTTCAATACCTCTGTTCAATGCCTCATTCAGGATAGCCGATCCTACGAATCCGCTGGCTCCTATTAATAGAATCTTTTTCATTGTTATACTTTTAAAATGGTTTATATGTTTTACAACACAAAAGTACGGTCAATGGTTAAAAGGATAGCGATAAAAGTCCGTCCGAAAATGGTAAATCACCGCCGGAATCAGGTTTTAATTGTACTACGAAAAAGGGTAGGAGTTAGGCCGGTATGTTTATGGAAGTATTTGGTAAAGTTTGTCGGTTCATCAAAACCCAGTTCAAATCCGATTTCCTTTGCCGATAAACGGCTGTAAGCCAATAGTCTTTTTGCTTCCAGAATAATGCGGGAATCAATGTATACCTTCGGAGTTTTTCCTGTCAGGGATTTGATTTCTTTCGATAGGTTCTTTTCATTTATTCCCAGTAATTGCACATAGTACTCTGTACTACGGTTTTCCCGGAAATGCTGTTCTACAGCATTGAAAAACCTTCTTCCCAGGTTATTCAACGGGTAATAGCTGCGGGAAACCTTTCTTTCGGTTTCAAACAGAATGACTCTCAGGTAACTTTGTGCAATATTTGTCTGAAAATTATCCGGAGTTTCGTTTAACTTATTTTCCAGCAAAGAAATTAAATTACCGGTTAATTCTTTGTCGGTTGAAACTGCTTTATTAAGGTTAATCGGGTTGAATATTTCGGAAGTATATAGGAAATTAGAATCAGATTCCGTAATTGTAAAAAAAGAAGTCGTGAATAAAATAATTTTTCCTGCATAATCCGATGTCGTATCAAACTGACATACCTGCCCTGCCGAAATGATCAGAATTTCATTTGCTTTTACCGGTATTTCCCGAAAATCTATCCGGAATATGGCTTCTCCTTCTGTCAACCATATAATCTGGTAGAAGGTTGCCTTATGAGGTTGTCCGAGAAGTTTCGGTAATTCTTGCACAAACCTTATATCCTTAATCTCTATCTCAATGGGTAGTGTTTTGAAAGTAAAAGTTTTAATGAGGTCTTCCATCTTTATAAAGATAAGTTACCGGTATTCAGATCCGGCTGGGTTTTCACTTTCCCCCATAATTCATGGGGAAGGAGAGATGTTTCAATCAATTCTACCGGAATGCCATGGTCGTTTATAACTGCTACTTTATAACCGGGAATCGGTTCATAAGGCTCCAGTAATATTTCATATTCCTCTATGGCAGATAGTAAGTTATCTACCTGCAGGGCTACATGGGGTATTGTTTTGAGCAGCGGATGTAGCGGACTGTCTTCTTCAAACCGGTGATATTGAATCCGGAAATCACCCTCCACGTCGGAGGTGTACATCTTGAATTTTTCACTGTACTTTTCATTGGGATGCACTTCCCGGGTGGGAATGCCCATGTGGTGGTAGCGGTAAGTACGGTTGAATTTATCTGTTTGGTTGTGCATAACGGACAATCTGTTTAAATAAAAGTAAGGTAAAGATAAGATATAAAAAATCAGAAACCAAAGAGGGGGGTACAGGCTGTAATAGAATGATATTTATATTCTGAGTAAATGATATTTATTTAAATAGATGAGGCAGGAAAACTTTCCACAATTAAAAAAGGTCCTGTTGAAGGACCTTTTTTAATAAATGATTTTTAAAAATCTTTTTTGATAACTTTCCGGATTATATTACCATTTCTTTTCTTTATCTTAACAAAGTAAACTCCGATCGGATACTCATTCGTATTAATATGAGTCGTATATCCAATAGCGGAATCTTCCATGAAAAACCTTTGCCCTATTGTATTGAATACTTCTATGGAAAGAACCTCTTCCGGATTTTCCAACTCTATATTCAATACATTAATTACCGGATTCGGATAAATAAATATACCGTTATTATGCTCAGTTTCACGGAATCCTGTTGTATCTTCTTCTCGTTGAGTGCTTTTGTTAACAGGCGTGCATCCGCAATCATTGATCAAAGGACAATCTAGCGCTTTCGCTGAGAAATTGGCTCCGGATTTGATATGTACACCTGGTTTTAAGGTAATGCTTTTATAAGCTTTAAGATTTTTGGTTTCTCCGCTGGAAATAGTAATGCTACTTGTAGGAGCAACCTCTAGTACTCCCCAGGTTACAGTTTCAGTATCTTTAGGTAAATTGGTTGCAGTAGTTATCTTCTTTTCACTGTCACAATCCACAACAAAAAACTCTTTTGCAACAGCGGCGTCTGAGTCAGAGATGCCATTTAATGGTGGTTCCAGTCTAGAACTCGTTACATTCAATATGCCAGGACGGACAGAAAGCCTGACCCGAATCTGTTTCCCGGCGTGTTCTTTGTTTACCTTAATACAATAAGAATTTTTTCTTGGAACATAATATTTTGTATATTTTGAATTTACTAGAGAAGATTCAAATGTACAGTTATATTCAGTGATTTTAGTAGTGTTCGGAATGGTAACAAATCTATTATTACTATCTCTGTAATCATAATACCAGGAAAGAAATTTAACGCCATCATATTTCGGATAATAGTTTGAAGAAAACGGATGTTTTCTTGTGTAACAATTATTGTAATAGGGATAGTACCCGTTGGGAATATATACATCATCTATAAAATTCAAATTACTTCCTGCTGCAACGATATAATGCTCTATTCCACAACTTTCCTGTCCGAAATTTACACTTACGCATGGATCTGCTACCACATAGAAATAGAAAGTAATTTGCGACTGATTGTACTTTTCATCAAATGCCCATACCTTTACTTTATATGTTCCTGACTCTGTAAATTTTAACGCCTCTGTTTCTGATTCTTTATTTGTGGAGGTTTTTTCCCAATAAAAGCAATTTGCTCTATCATCTCCATTGTAATCATTGAAATCATGAGCTTTTTTATTTATCCACCATTGCCAGGTAATTTTTCCATGACCATTACTGGCTGTTACTTTGAGTGTGAAATTTTCCCCTTTTATCACGTTATTTCCTCCTATACTTCCTCCTCCTACTACCTGTCCGGATAAGTTCATATCAGAAATATCGAATGTAGGAGTATAAGAATTGACTGAGTTAATTAAATTGTTATTATTAGATAGATAGGCTTTGAAATTCCCATCTTCCCATGCTGATGAAAATTGGCCATAGTAATCCGGAGATTTAGGTCCTTCAGTTTTTCCATTTACTACTCTGTCAGTACAGTAAGACTTACCTCCATGTAAAAAGCCAATCACACGTTGATTCCAGTCAAATAGGGGAGAACCGGAGGAGCCGGGAGCGGTTACTCCATCATCCCAAATTACTTTCCAGTAATTTTTAGGACCGGTTTCATCCAGATAAGAGCTTATAACCGGAGCTTTATTACTGACAGACATTTTTTTTATATCTCCCTTTGGATGATGGATGCCATATACTTCCTTGGAGCTTGTTCCCTGAGATTGAGTATTATTCCATCCTGCAAAAGAAATATCGTAATATTTGATGTCATTTACTGTATTTTTTAATTTTAGTAATAAATAGTCGGATTTTTTGGAATTATGATCATTAGCTATTACTGTAGCCCCTACAGCAGAGGCATTTGTGGTGTAATCTACGGGTGTTGTACTGCCACAGGTCCCACCCTCATGACGAAACAGGAAAACCCAGTCTGCAGGATCAGAAATAATTTCATCTTTTTCCTGATAACAATGATTTGCAGAAAGAAAATAAGGCTGGTCTGTTCCCTTATAATTTCCTGATATATTAATTAAAGCACCGGAACAATGTCCCCAATATTTTTGTTTTTCAGTATCCCTTAGCAATATCAGAGCGACTGATCTCTTTGCCGCATCCCATTCGGACCCTCCTATACAAATTACATTTTTCATACAGGATTCGGCTCCTCCGTCCGAACTATGCGGTCCTGCCCGGAAAGCGTTTTCATTGAATATATACACTACTTTCTCTAATTCAATTTCTGGGATTTCTGTTATTCCATTCGGTTCAAAATATTCTATATAAATGCTACTCTCAAGGATATATTGCGTAACAAAACGCTGATCTTCCCTGTGGTTGTCACTTGTAAAAGCACCCAACGTCATACTTTTATCCTCATTATATATAAATAGACTGCTTCCTTCAGGTAATATAAATTTATTAAATAATAACTGATAGCCGTATGCTCCTTCGGATACCAGGTTCAGGAGCCATATCGTACCCCCCTGAACTTTACTTGGAGTTGCCTCTTCAAAAAATGAGACGAAAACATCTACTTCTTTTTCGTAGTATTTGTCCTGCCTGCAACTGGCACAGTCGTCTTCTTCCAGATTAAGTTCTTTTTTTATCACATCCATGTCCAGATCCGGAATGGTTACACTGGAGATGCTTTTTGTTGCCCGTAACATTGTTTTTCCTTCTTCTGAAAATGAAAAAGGAGTTCCTCCTTTGTTTATCTGAGCAAAAGAAGGTGTTAGAAATGTAAATGCCAGTATTGTGGATAATAGTTTTTTTCTGATTATCTTTGTTTTCATATTTTTGTTTATTATTTGAAAGTAAAAACGTTCTACCACAAAGATCTTTTATTTCTTTGTTTCGGTATAGGTTTCTATGTGAGATATTTTCTGATTCAGGATATGGATATTTTCTTCCTGACTTGTTATTGCCTGTTGCTGTTGTTTCATTATCTCCGCTTGGTTTTCGATTGTTTCCTGTTGTTGGATAGCATATAAAGTAAGTTCTTCTACTTTTTGAAGTAGCTTTGCTGTCATATCACTTACATTAATCCCGTTTTCCAACACTTCGCTTTCTGATGGAATACCCGGTAAGTGCCTGTTTTCTTCGATATGCGATTTTACTTCTTTCAGGGATGGTAGTGTGTAAGAAGGATCAAATACGAAATCAGACCAGACATTTGCTTTTACCTGAATTTCATGACTGATTATTTTACTTTCGACTCTTACTATATTATAAACCGTAATCTCCCCTGCCTGATTCATTGCTAATACATTTTTTAATGTAGAAGAGCTATTTCCAACACGAAAAAACAATTGACTGTAATAATCAATAAAGTTACGATTTACACCATCTACCTGATAAGATCTCATCGATAAGCGATATCCTCCATCTATGCTTGAAGAAGGATTTGCACTTCCCAAAACAAATGCAGAATTCGGTTTAATTTTAATATGATTATTAAAATACTGAATTGCATTAAACGTGTTTGTACCGGTAAAGATATTATTTCCGGACAATGTAGGATACTGAGAATAAATACTACAGGAGAAAAAAGACAGAATGACTGTTAGGTAAATTGTTCTCATAAAAAATTGTGATTATATATTATTTTGTCTCCTTGTTATCTTTCATATCTTTTAATTCCTTTATTTCCTCATATAACAAGTGTATGTTTTGTGCCTGTTGCAGCATAAATTCCTGTTGTTTTTCTATCGTCTCCTGTTGTTGAATAGCATATAAAGTAAGTTCTTCTACTTTCTGAAGTAGTTTTACTGTCATATCGCTTAAATTGATTCCGTTTTCAAGTACTTCGCTTTCGGTAGGGATGCCCGGTAAGTGCCTGTTTTCTCCAATGTGTAATTTTACGTCTTTCAAAGGAGGTAATTTATAAGAGGGATCAAATACAAAATCTGCCCAAACATTTGTTTTTACCTGAATCTCATTGGCTGTAATAGTACCATTGACAGTTAACTTCCTTTTATTATCAGGAGAACTGCTAAAACCTATAGATACGTTTCCTCCGGCATCAAAAGCAATAAGAGATTCCGTTTTTCCGGCAGGCCTGAAATATAATTTCCCCCCATAGTCAATATAGGAGTCTCCATTGGTGGTTCCGCTAACGAAAGATATTTTTATCCTTCTGGCAGCCTCTCCCTCATGTCCTAAATACAAGGATTTGTTTGCCGCTATGTGTTGGTTTTCTTTGAAAAAGTTTGTTTTTCTTGTTGCTAATTCAAACCATTCATTATTTCCATTGGGGTTTGTAGAATTTACTACAACTTTTCGGAAAAATAACCTGTCATCATGTGTGTAGGCTGATGAGATCTGAAACAGGTTAGAGGCATTTCTCAAATTAATGAGGTGCTTAAGGGGCCATGCAGTAACTTCATTCGGATAATTTACCTGGGCTTTATCAGTATGATACATGCCAGTAGGAATAACTGTGTTGAAGTTTGTGATAGAGGTAGTGCTACCTGTTCCTATTTGCTGCGCATGGCTACCTGACAAAGAAGCTACGAAAATCATTAAAGAGAAAATTGTTTTTTTCATAAGGTTGAAAATTGGTGATTAATAATGGATATTACTTATTATTTACTTTCTAACTCATTTATTCTTTTATTCAGGTGGTCAATAAGACTTTGCTGTTTTTCGGCATTTTCATGTTGGTCAATAACATATAAAGTAAGTTCCTCCACTTTCTGAAGCAGTTTTGCTGTCATTTCCGACAAATTGATTCCGTTTTGCAAAACTTCGCTTTCGGAGGGAATACCTGGTAAGTGCCTGTTTTCTTCGATATGCATCTTTACATCTTTTAATGACGGTAATTCATAAGCAGGATCAAAAACAAAGTCTGCCCAAACATTTGTTTTTACTTCGATTTCATTAGTAACAATTTTACCATTAACAGTTAGTCTTAACTTATTCTGGGAAAAACTACTCATCCCAAGACTTAAATTTCCATATTGATCCATATGTATTGAAGTACTGGTGTTGCCGGAAGGCCTGAAATATAATCTGCCTCCATAATCAATATAAGAATCACCTCCTGAATGAGCAAATCTTACTCTTTTGCCTGAATCATTTTTATCCCCCATATATATTGATTTATGAGTAGCAATATATGTGTTTTCATTAAAGGTTTGCACTCCGGTAAAAGTGTTATTTCCACTTAATGTTGGGTATTGTGAATAGAGACTAAAAGAAAAAAGCCCTAAAACGGCTGTTAAGTAAATTGTTTTCATAATAATTTAATTAGTGTTTGATGATTTATTATTAGGTATTGTTAAATGTAAATTTATTTATTTCTTAATGGTAAAATCGGATTGGAAAAAGAAGAATGAGCAGAAATTGTCTGAGAGATTTTTCATATTCTATTAGCGTATGTAAAGTTTTTCCAATAAACAATCTCCTGTAAATATATATTGATAGAACAATTAAGGCCTTTTAAACAAGTTGTAATTGCTTATAGATAAATTTTTTATATCATTCCTATACTATATTTTCACAATATAAAATGAGATTATTCCTTATAAGAGAAAAAAGGTTTCTGTTTTTTTATGTGAGGATTAAAAATTAATTGTTTATTAATGAAGGCAAATATATTAATAGAGATAGGTCTTTAATATGTGTATTTATATTTTTAACTTCTTGTTTATTATTTATTATTAATATAATTTTATGTTAATAATAATAGAACCTTATAAATTAATAGTATACATAATTTGTATTTCTGAAGAAAATAAAAAAATAAGTTATTATTTATACTTTTTCTCTTTTAATAATTTATTTATTTCATTTCAGTAAGATGAATTTCCTATGAAATAATACCGAAAATATATTTATAAAGTATATTTGCCAGACTTATTATTTTAATATAATAATACATAATTCCTACTTTCGCTAAAAATAAGTATCATCCGAATTAATACGAAAAATGACTTTATACAACCCTTATATCGGTTATTTTGATTTGATAATTATTGTTATCATCATTCTTTTAAATATTTTATACCGGAAATATAAACCTGAATATCTGGAAGCATGGTGTGGTTGTCTGGGACAAATAGTTATTTTTCTTTTTTATCTGCTTGTTTTACCTTTTTTATCTATTACTGTAGAAATAGATATCGTTTGTAAAGAGGGAAATTGTATGGATAGCTTTACATTATTATATACCCTGTTGCGTTTCCCTCTATACTGGGGACTAGGAATTATCCAGATAGTTGTGAGTAAATACATTCTTTAAAAGTCTTCCTGTAAATTTTTTCACAAATCAGCATATTTCATTTATTAAACAATTAATATTCTTTTTATTGAATAGTAAAAGGATGGTTTATTCAAAAAGCCCCGGCAATCAAAACTAATTGCCGGGGCTTTTTCGCTGATCTTAATAAGAGGTATAATTACTGGTTTCCGATAAAAATAAGAGATTTAATTCAGACATTTGCTTCCATGATAGGATAGGTTCTTCTTTTTATGAACCTGGTTCTTTAATTTATACATCGCAGAGGTAAATAAAAACAGGAGAAAGTATATCAGGATTTCCAATTTCCCTACCGATACTTTCTGTGGTGGATCGGACACTCCGGGAGGAGGTGCTGATAGAGAAATATCGTCGTCTTTGCCCAAGGATAAATTATTTTCATACTGGTGGGATGTAAAGAATACATTTTCTTTTAATTTTTTGTTTTCTGTGACTACCGGTATGCCTTTTATCCATATTTCTCCCGGAGAAAATGTTTCTTTGTCTGATTTCTGTTCTGCCTCATATCCATATGTAAAACATGTCGCAGAAAACAGGAGTATTGCGAATAATACAATTTTATCTCTCATACAAATAGTTTTATAGAAAGTTGTTTCTATTTTTAATTAAGGGAGTGAATACCTGTTTCTTTTTATTAAAACCGGTACACTTCCTTTGTCTTTTATTTAATGAATCTGATAACTCTTTTCTGACCATCAGGTGTTTCTCCATATACCAGATAAGCACCCGTAGGAAGATCTGCGGTGGAAGAATATTCAGTTCTGTCTTCTTCTTTTATTAATATTCCGGACGGCGTATAAATTCGGATCCGGCAAGGAGTACTGCTTTTGATCCCCTGCGAGCTAATATTCAACTTCAGGGAGTTGGGGATGGTATTTTCTATGCCGGTTGTTACATAACTTATTCTTACCTTCAGATCCTTCATAGTTACTCCTCCCGAAGCCCCATTATACTGTATCCCTGCGAAGTTGTTGCTGCTTACCAGCCGGATGCTTTTTATTTCCTTCCCGGAAGGGGCAGATATACTATGACCTGTGCAGGCACCCGAATAAAAACCCGCCAGATACCCATCTTCGTAGCCTGTTCCGTCTGTTGTAGTACTAAATCCTGCGGTACATACATTCCCTCCGCTACTCACTCCGGTACCGGTTAATTCTATAGCCTTTAATTCGGCATCTCCTGTAACGGTGATATCAATCCAGGTAGAACCATCTTCGTATCCGGTGATACCATTGAATACTCCTTCCATTTTCCATACCGGGAAACTTCGGGAATTGGGCATGCTTAACCCGCATCCGCTGTGTGTCCAGCTAAACTGCTGTGTTATGGTTGTAACAGAAGCTCCTGAAATACTAAAAGCCGTGGCTAGCCCTTCATTATAAGATATGGAAAATCCTTCATTAGAAAGGTTTGCCGGTTCGGAGAGGTCTATTTCAAACTCATACGTATTTCCTATGGCATGAAAGGATATCAGAAAAGCTGCCAGTACGGTAAATAATGCATTGAAAATGTGTTTTTTTCTTCTCATTGTTCTTTTGTTTTAGTTTTATAATTGTATCATATTTTCCAGAAAGAGCAACTCTTTCCCGGAAAAAGGAACAATTCCTTTTTCCGGTAGGAAAGGTTGTTTAATAATAGATTTTAAATACTTTATTCGTTGTCCGGGTATTGCAGCGTACCAGATAAAAGCCGGTTGCAGGCATGGCCGGTTGCAGGATTACTTCCGGGTTGTTGCAGTCTGTTTTCCGGAAAAGCACATAGCCCTGCAGGTCAGAGACGATGACTTCTTCTATATTTTCTCCTGTGGAACTTACCAGACGAAGACTATTCCCCTCACGGTAAAACCGGATGTCATTTTCTTTTTCCGGCAGCTGTTCCAATGACATAGGCGAACTGGTCAACCGGAGGTATAACCTGTCATTGATAAACACATCCTCTTCTTCTTTTTCAAACTCATACCAGGGCTGTGTCGACAAGTTAACACATTCGGTAAATATCCCTCCTTTATTATCTATCAGGTAAAGGGAAGAGAAGGAAGAAAAGCGCTGCACGCCTTCAAAAGATAACCTGACAGTACCTTTCTGCAATGTGCTTATTCCGATAGGTATTACTATATCTTCTTGAGGGTTTACCGTTTGTATATCCAGCATTGTTCCTTGCCCCGAGAGAGTGTAAATACTAACCGGATAGGGATAATCATAAATAATATTCCCTTCGTTATCGGTTTGATAGGAAAGATTCTCTTTCAGTAATACTTTCAATGCATTTCCTTCTTTTCCGAAACTGTCATCTTCATCCATTAACAGAACCGTACGATTCGTGTGGCCGTTGATGGCAGCATCTATATACAATGGCCTGATATCCGGAACTTTTGTTGCTGCCCGGAGCTTGCTGCCGGGGTTTTGCTCTACATGCGTAACATGCGTGGACAAAGAAGAGAAGGCAGATGTGCTTTCCACAATAATACTCTGCATGGGAGGAATATATTCATCCAGTGGCGGATTGGCAGTGGTAATAGTAATAGAAGGATCATTAATGCCTCCTGTCCCGTACTGGAAATAGGTGCTGAAATTTTGTCCTGTCCCATCCAGTACCTGGTAATGATTCTTTATCGGATTCGCTGCCTGAAAGGATGCAAAATTCCAGTGGGCCATAAACGGATTTCCTACAATTACCTTTGTGTCAGGTGCCGAAGCGGTTATCGGTAACGTGATATTACCTGTTCCCGGATCCCATACCCCATCATTCTCATAAATAAACCGGTGATGTTTTTCCCTGCTTGCCGTATGGGTGTGCAGGTAGTTTCCTTCCCAGGAATAGAGCATATATCCGGTATCGTATTTCGGAAAATGGAAATCAAAAGGAGTATGCACGGAATAATCCGGTAATTTATCATCCACCCATACGGCAAATCCCATTCCGGGAGTAAATTTAATACCCGGCGTATTAAATGTTCCGGTCCATTCTCCTTCTATATAGGTACCATTCTGGGGATTACTCTGTCCGAAGAATCCCGTATAGATATATACATCATCCAGATGCGGATTCGGGTTATGCACATAATAATCTCCCGGATAAAAATCTCCTAACGGAGCGGATAACATATACCAGCGGTTTCCGAGTAATTGCTGATGGATATACACTCTGTCATAATCCAGGCTGTCAGTACGGATTACTTCCCCTCCGTGTTCAAACGTGATATTTGCACATTCTGATGTAGGATAATAGTAATAAGTCGTAGAAGAGGAGGAAAGATCCGGGTAATGGACCAATCCGTCCGGTATCAGCACGTTGGTACATTTTCTTGGGACTTTGGAAGTCGGGTTGACGGGATGGGCCGGGTCCGCTTCCTTAGGGTCCAGCCAGTTACCATAGTTATGCCAGTCGGCGCTTTCATATCCGGTCCAGATAAGCGTATCCGGAGTCAGGTATACACAAACCGAATCCAGGACCATGCTGACCGGGTTTCCATCAAGGTCACACAACATCAGGTAGAATTTCTCTACTGGGTCCGGATTTTTTTTAATTTCCATTGTTTCTCCGTTTATACCGATTCGGCATTCTCCTCCGTTGGAGGTTGGCAACCATGTTCCTTCCGTAAGGGGATTATACATCTCCGAAACTTCATCGTATAAGAACCAGAAGTATTTATATACTCCTCGCGGATAAAGCTCAATAGTTTCTGTATCTCCTTCACATATAATCCGTTCATCGGGAGAAAACATTTTCCCTTTTGTGTAGTTGTTTGCTGTCAGGCATTCATCAAAAAAGAATACTCCTTCTTTTTCATTCAGTCTCAGTTCAAAATCTGAGTATTCATCCGAAGGATTAAGGATAAAAGGGAATGTAAATGATATTTCCTTTTGTTCGTTGGGTTGTAGGGATATGTTCACTTGCTGGGTATGTAACCAGGTATATGTTCCGTCTTTTTTTTCAGCGTAGACAGACAAATATAAAGGCTCGGTAGTAGGTGCGTTTCCTTCATTCCCTACAAATATGTCTACTTCTATTTCACCGTCGGCCTGCCTGTAGATGGTGTATGCCGGATAACCGAAGACAAAGGTTACATCGGCAGCAAGGTTCAACGGCTCTCCTTCGTCATTCAGCATGGTAGCCTGTTGGAAGAAATTATTATAGGGCTGATGGCGTTTCCCGGTTTTGGTAATAAATTCGGTAGCCGGACTTAATGGGTAAGGAGGTACCGTGAGGTCTTCATTGATGTTCACAGGGTTGAATGCATGCTGATTCCATACTCTCCGTGCAGGGGCCCATGGGCTGGTATCAGGATATTCCGATTTAAAGACCCATAGTGGTCCTATGGATGCACTTGTCCCACTAATACTGCTATGTGCGCCTACAATTAGTATTTCCGCCTGTCCGTCGCCGTCTATATCAGCGATTACGGGATATTCATATCCGGTACCGGAGATATTGGAAAAAGAAGCTAAGTTATAAGGTTGGGTAGGAAGACCGGTCTGGTGGTGGATTCCACTTCCATTGATAATACGCAGGTCGGTTTCATCCCGGTATACTAACTCGGAAATTCCATCCTGGTTAAAATCAAATAACGTGATACCGGTACAACCCGACCGGTCGGAGTGAGTAAAACTCCAGAATTGTTTGAAAACAGGATTTCCTTTTTCATATTTGTAGGCCAGAACAACCGCCTCCGCTGATGGGGCAATGGCTCCATTTGTCGTATTTTTAATTAACACTATTTCGGGGTGTCCGTCGCCGTCAATATCTCCGACGAAAGGATAACTTCTGGTGGCTGCATTAGGAATATATTTGGAAGCTTTGATCTCTCCGGTTTCCGGATCTGCAACGTATAAAAAGGTATACCTGGAAGGTATATCACATATGGTTACCAGCAAATCCAGTTTACCATCATTGTCTATATCTACCAGGGAACACCAGCCTCCGTCAGGTAACGAAATATTTCCTGCAGGTTTATTAGGATCCGAAGCATGAATAGCCGGTGTGATTTTCCGGATAAGAGTCAATGTACTTAGATTTTCGTCCGGCTTATATATATAATTGCCTGTTATGAAATAAGCATTTCCATCATTAAAAACATCAGCAACAAGAGGGGTCGGTGTGTTAAGGCTACTTATATTATTATCATGATTGACAGGTGCCTCACACAATCGTTTCCCGGTGGTAGAATCAAAAATACTTCCGCAAATTATAATTTCCGGAATCCCATCCTGATTAAGGTCTGCTATGATTAATGAGATTTCCTGGTAATTGGTGGGATGATATTTTTCATTACTTGTCCAGATTAAATTGCCATTGTGGTTATAAGCTCTTACATAAAAGTCTCCTTCTGCAACAACAATCAGGGTAGAATCTTTTTCCGCTAACGTAGTTTTTGCAATGGCATAGAGCGTAAATCCGGTCCAACTGTATGGAGAAACAGTATTTATTATTTGGGGAGGTTGTTGAATATCATTTCCTTTATAAATTGCAATTTGCGATGAAGGGCGTACAATACCGTTGACCGGATTACTTCCGGGATTTGCGGAAACCAGTATTTCTACTATACCGTCTCCGTCAATGTCTCCGACAATGGGGATCTGATAAGGAGAAAGATTGATTTCATTCGTTCTGGTACTGACAATTCCCCATTCCTGAGGAAGAGGAGTGGTCGTACACATATCCGTATAGAGGTTGTCCGGTTGGTTGGCTACATTGATATATACCCATGCCATTTTCGTTTCACCGGTGGCTGGGATATATACCGAATATCTCAGGGAATCCCGTCCCCGGAATCCGTCTTCCGGAGTATACCGGATCAGGTTCATAGGTGGCTCTACGCTTACTGACCCTGCTTCTGCATAATGGGGAGTGGTTTCAATGGTTACTATTACCTCAGACCAGTGGTATAACCCTAACTCATCATTGGAAAGCACATTCCATCGTGCACTTCCTCCGGGATTGACAAATACATTATCCGGATTAGGCTGGAATGTCTGCGCTTTCAGCCCGGTTATCGTAAGGAAAAGTAATATCAGGTAAAATGTGCTCCGCCTTACCCGGAGATCTCTTGAAAGATAAAATCCTTTTCTTCTCATCTTATTTTTGTTTATTATGAAAAAATATGCTGTTTTGATAATGCGCCAATTTGATAATGTACCGGTGTGCCAACGCAAGCAGGTAAGTCGGGAAAAGAGGATAGAATATAAAAACCGGGGGATACAAAAAATATATCCGCCCGGTTTGTACATGAAAAAGCCGGAAGAAGTCATGGAAGATTTCTGCCGGGACAAAATAAATGAAGGGACAATCTTCCATCGTGCCTCCATTAAGGTAAGGTATATATTAATTTGATAATTTGCCAATTTGCCAATTTGCCAACATGATAATAGGGTGATGGCAGATGAAAAAGCAGTGTATGAGTTAAAAAGGATAAAAGAAAAACAGGCAGCTTTCCCTTTTTCTTTCTTTATCAGGGGAAAGAAAAAACAGGGTAAAAAGAAAATAACGGAAAAAAAAAGGAAGAATGCTTGCGTAATTAAAGAAGATTTCGTATTACGCGCACAGGTTAATAAATTACTTAATGAGTGGTAGTCTCTCTCTCTCTAATAGAATTCGGTTAACTTCCAAATTATCAGAAGAAAAAGTGGTAAAATAAAACATATTTTCAAGAGAGAAATCCATCAAGTCTTACCTGTTTTTAGGAGATGTAATGAAATTGTTAATTGTATTAATTAAAAAGATGCTGTAAATTTAAGTAAATATTTTATAAAAACAAGCCGGAAATTTCTAACGGAATGTTTTTTTATAAAACCTGTCATTTCTTTTATTTATGACTAGTATCTGGAATGCAAAGAAAAACTTCCTGATAAAATAAGAAAGGAAATGATATTTATCTGAACAGGAGAAAAAGAAACCGAAGTACTTATCTATTTTATATGTAATTTCCCGGGATTCCTGCCGATAGCTTTCCAATGTTATTAATTTAAGCGCCGTGTGCTGAGGCCTCACGGCTAGTGATATGGCGCCACTCCGTGGCTTGTGGATGAGAAGCCATACACAGATTAATATATTCCCACCTTATCTTATTATTTCATTGGCATATTGGTTATCCCAAAGGCTGTCTGACTCCGTCATTTCTTAGAATCGTAACAAAAATCTCCTTTTATAAAATCCCTTTCCAGTAGGGAGGGACTCCCTACTGGAAAGCAGTAGCAGCTGCGTAGCCATGGGGCTCAATCCATGGTCGAAGGGTAATATCACGCACTAATGCACTGCAGCACAGTGCCACATTATATATTTTACGGCACAGCTCTGCAGTCGGCAGGAAAACAATTGTGGAAAACAGATTGGAGAAAAGGAAGGTAGCCTTACATTAACGACCTTACCCTCAAAGCCGCTCAGCGGCGACATATCCCTAGCCGTGCTGCATCAGCACACGGTTCTCTCATTCAATCCATTGGTTATCCATCCGCAAAGAATCCGGGAAAAAACAAACTCTCCTGCTTTTTACCTTCTACTTTTTACCTTTTACCTTTCAATGTATATACCGTAAAAGTCCCTAAACACAACATAACGTAGACCATCATTTCCTGTCTTCCCAGGGGAACTTTCTGCGGTGGGTCAGTAACGCCCGGAGGAGGAGCGGAAAGGGAAGGGTCTTCCTCGTCATTGAATAACAAGCTGCCCTCCTGTTTAACAGAAGAAAACAATCGGTTTCCTTTCCCCTCTTGCTCTTCTTTCACATCCGGCCTCCCACCTGCCCATATATCTCCGGAAGAACGGACCCTCCCGATGGATTTTCCTTCTGCTGTGTATCCGTACATACCATAAAACGGAGATAGCAGAAGAAATACACATACGATTATTTTACCTCTCATAAAAATTGTTTTATCTTTAATGAATGAAAGAACATGCTTTCTTTATTTGATAAATCTCATTACTTCTTTCTTCCCATCTGCTGTTTCCCCGTGGACAATATATATCCCCGGCGCAAGCTCTGAAATAGAAAGTTGTTTTGTGTCCTTCCCTTCCTTTACCAATATACCGGAAAGGGAATACAACCTGATTCTACAGGCTGTGCTGGCAGTAATGACGTCTTCGGAAGCCGACAATTCCAGGGAGGTGGCTTTGACCCCTTCCATAGCGGTTGAAATATAACTCATAATCACTTTCAGCTCTTTAATGGTTACCCCTCCCGAAGCCCCGTTGTATTGCAGTCCTGCAAAATTATTGCTGCTTACCAGGCGGATGCTTTTGATTTCTTTACCGGCAGGGGACACCAGGCTGTAACCGGTGCATCTTCCTGAAAGGAAAGTGGCCATCTCCCCATCCTGATACCCGGTCCCGTCTGTTTCGGTGCTGAATCCGGCTGTAAACACATTGCCGCTGCTGGTTGTACCTGTGCCTGTCAGTTCTACGGCTTGCAGCCTGGCATCCCCTGTCACGGTGATGTCAATCCAGGTGGAACCATCCTCATATCCTGTCATTCCATTAAAAATCCCTTCCATCTTCCACACCGGGAAACTTCCGGAATTAGGCATGCTTAACCCGCACCCGTTGTGCGTCCAGCTAAACTGCTGATAGACCGTTGTGATAGCTCCCCCGGATAAGTCAAAAGCCGTAATAAGCCCATCGTTATAGGAGAGGTGGAAACCAGAAGCGGTAATCCCGCTTATATCCGTCAGGTCTATCTCCACTTCCTGGGTAGTAGCATAAGCATTTACTGTTGCTGTGATACAGGCGATGACCATACAGATTGCAATGAACGTGTTACTTTTCCTTCTCATTTGAATATTGTTTTTAGTTTGTTTGTTATACATTTATTTATGTTTGCCGGGCATCTCTTTTTTCCTTAATAATATACTTTAAATACGCGGCTGCAGCTCCGGGTATTAGCCCGTACCAGGTAAAATCCTTCTGCCGTAGCCGAAGGTTGGATGGATACTTCGGAATTGCCACTGGTAGTACTTTTGAAGAGAATCCGGCCATGCAGGTCCGTTACCACTATTTCTTCTATGTTTTCCCCGGCCATACTTTTCAAATACAATGTGTTCCCCTGCCGGTGAAGACAAATATTGCTTTCATTGTTTATAACCGGATCCATTGAAGTGCCCTTACGCAGGATGGTGAGATAGAACCGGTCGTTTAAGAACGCCTCCTGGTGTTGTTTTTCAAACTCGTACCAGGGCTGCTCTGACAACTTTATGTTTTCTGTGAAAAAGCCCCCTTCTTTGTCCACCAGGTACAGGTCATAGCGGGCCGATATATCCTCCATCCCCTCAAAGGACAGGCGCACCGTCCCTTTTTGCAGGGTACTTATACCGATCGGAATGCTGATCCCTTCCTGCGGTATGCTTTGCACATCCAGCAGGGATCCATCCCCGGAGAGAGTGTAAATACTGACCGGGTAGGGATAATCCGTTATAATGTTTCCCTGCTTGTCCACCTGGAAAGAAAGGTTTTCTTTAAGCAATACCTTTAACACGTTCCCTTCCCCGTTGAGTGTGTTTCCGGGGTCAAGGAGCAGGACGGTACGGTTGGTATGCCCGTTTATGGCCACATCTATATAAAGGGGTTGTATGCCTGGCCCGGCAGCAGCCCGTAGTTTTACTCCGGCACCGGAGGCCACATGGGAGACATGGGTGGAGAGTGAATTGAAAGCAGCGGTACTTTCTATCAGGACACTCTGCATCGGGGCGATGTATTCATCCAGGGGCGGGTTGGCAGTGGTAATGGTAATGGAAGGATCATTGGTAGCCCCTGTGCCGTACTGGAAATAGGTGCTGAAGTTTTGTCCTGTGCCATCCAGTACCTGGTAGTAATTCTTTATAGGGTTGGCAGCCTGGAAGGATGCAAAATCCCAGTGTGCCATAAAGGGGTTCCCCACAATCACTTTTGTATTGGCAGCCGACACGGCCACCGGCAGGGTAATCTCCCCGGTTGCCTTGTTCCACACGCCTTCCTCTTCATAGATAAAGCGGTGATGGATATCCCTTGTGGAGGGATGTGTGTGGAGTACATTTCCCTCCCAGCTGTAAATCAGGTACCCCGTATCATACTTCGGGAAAGAAAACAGGGTGGGGGTGTGGATGCTTAAGTCCGGTTGCTTGTCGTCCACCCATACGGCAAATCCCATTCCTGCATTAAACTTTATGCCCGGGGTATTGAAAGTCCCAGTCCATTGCCCTTCGACATAATTGTTGCTCTGTGGGTTGCTCCGACCGAAGAATGCGGTGTAAATATACACATCATCCAGGTGCGGATTGGGATTGTGCACATAATAATCCCCCGGATAGAAATCCCCGAGTGGGGCGGCAAGCATATACCACCGGTTGCTCATCAGTTCCTGGCTGACATAAGCGCGGTCATAATCCAGGCTGTCGGTACGGATTACTTCCCCTCCGTGTTCAAAAGTAATATTGGCACACTGTGATTTTACATATTCATAATAGGTAGTGGAAGATGGGGAAAGGTCAGGATAGACCATCAATCCATCCGGTATCAGTACGTTGGTACATTTGCGCGGTATCTTCGAAGAAGGATATACCGGGTCATAAGGATCCGTTTCAGTCGGGTCCAGCCAGTTTCCGTGGTTATGCCAGTCGGCACTTTGCGCCCCTGTCCAGATCAGGGTATCGGGAGTCAGGTACACGCAAACCGAATCCAGGTCCGAACTCAGCGGGTCACCGTTCTGGTCTAAGAGCAATAGGTAGAATTTTTCCACAACCTCCCCGTTTTTGGTAATTTCCAAAGTTTCCCCGCCAGTCCCTATCCGGTACTCCCCTCCATCGGCGGAAGAAATCCAGGAATTTTCGTTCAGGGGTCCATCATAGCTTCCGGTACCTTCATCATAAGTAAACCAGAGGTAGGTGTAAATCCCCTGCGGATATAGCTGGATGAGTTCGGTACTTCCTTTGCACATAATGCGTTCATCCGGGGAAAACATTTTTCCCCGTGTGTAGTTATTTGCCGTCAGGCATTCATCAAAGAAGAACACCCCTTCCTTTTCGTTGAGCCTGATTTCAAAACCCTTGTAATCATTTTGTGGGGTATAGGGAAAGGAAAACGTTATTTCCAGTTGCCGGTTAGGGGCTATTACCGTATCTGTTTCCTGCGTATACAAATATACATAACTGTCATCGTCTTTTACTGCATAAACAGAGATATATAACGGGGAAGTAGTAGGGGCATTGCCTTCATTCACGGTAAAAACCGTTACCTCTACTTTCCCTTCTGCAGGTTTATAAATCGTACTTGCCGGATATCCGAACACAAAAGAAATATCGGGCGCCAGGTGTAAGGGCTCTCCTTCGTTATTGAGTTCGGTTGCCTGCTGCAGGAAGTTATTATATGGTCGGTGTCGTTTCCCTGTTTTGGTTACAAACTCGGTTACCGGGCTTAGCGGGTAGCGGGGAACAGTAAGGTCTTCATTGATATGGACCGGGTTGAAGGCATACTGGTTCCATACCTTCCGGGCAGGAGCCCAGGGGCTCTCATCAGGGAATTCGGACTTAAAAACCCATAAACATCCGCGATGTCCGTTGGTGCCAGCAATGTCACCATGTGCTCCGACGATCATTATTTCCGCCTGTCCGTCTCCGTCCACATCAGCGATTACAGGATATTCTGTTCTGGTTCCCGATATACAATTAAACTGGGCAAGGTTATATACAATAGTATCCTGGCCTGTAATGTGGCTTTTTAAACTTCCGTTAATAATTCGGAGATGTCTCTCATCTCTGTACACCAGTTCCGAAATCCCATCCTGGTTAAAGTCAAATAGGGTAATGCCGGTATTTCCGGAATTATCCGTATGGTCCAGCCGCCAGAATTCTTGCAGGACAGGATTGCCCGGCACGTATTTGTAAGCCAGTATCAGCCTGATACCAGCCGGAGTCGTAGAGGTGTCCTTATTTTTAATGATAACAATTTCCGGAAAGCCATCCCCGTCGATGTCACCGACGAAAGGATAACTGCTTTCCCCTGCGTCCGGAATATATTTGGAGGCTTTTATCACCCCTGTTTCCGGATCAGCAATATAAAGAAAAGTGTATTCCGCAGATGCGAAGTTAAGTTTGCCTATCAGATCCGGTTTTCCGTCATTATCCATGTCTACGGCAGACATTGACCCTCCGTCAACAAGTGTTGGTAAAGTGGCGGGCGCATCCGGGTCAGTGGGTTCCACTGCCGGTATAATCTTACGGACAAGGGTCATCGTACTCAAATCCGAACTGATTGAATAAATGTAATTCCCGTTAATTATATTCATATTTCCGGTGCCGTAAAGGTCTGCCACAACCGGTATGCTGAGATTATATCCCGTAGCAAGTTCAACAGGCGCGGCACAAAGCAGTTGCCCGGTTACCGAGTCAAACACTTTTCCACAGCAAAGAACTTCCGGAATTCCATCATGGTTTAAATCGGAAAAAACCGGGGAGCCATACTCTTGGGAATTGCTTACGGAATGATAAGTATCACTACTGGTCCATATCAGGTCCCCGTTGTAATTATAGGCCCGGAGATATAAATCCCCTTCCGCTACCACAATCAAGGTCGAATCCTTTTCATTGATCCGGGTTTTAACAATTCCGTATTTAGTATAAAAATTCCAGCTATATCTTTTTACCGTATTGATTATCCGGGGCGGAGCAGACAGGTCATCCCCCTTATAAATCGCAATCTGTGGAGAATGACGGTATACTCCATCCATTGTTCCATCTACCGGATTCATGCATACAAGTATTTCAGGAATACTGTCTCCGTCAATGTCCCCGCAAATTGCGTTCTGATATGGAGACAAATTAATCTCATTTGTCCGGGTGTCTTTTATTCCCCATACCTGCGTAGGAGGTGTTGCTGTACATACATCTGTATACAAATTATCCGGCTGGCTGCTTACGTTGATATATACCCAGGCGGTTTTGGTTTCCCCGAGTTTGGGGGCATAGACGGAGTATTGCAGGGAATCACGTCCCCAAAAACCATCCTGCGGCGTGTAATGGACCAGGTTCATCATACCTTCTACAGAGACCGTTCCCGGCTTGGCATGCTGCGGATTGACGGTAATGGCTACCGTTACTTCCGACCAGTGGCAGGTTCCCAGTTCATCATTGGAGAGCACATTCCAGCGGGCACTTCCAGCGGGTTCCACAAATACATTATCCACATGCGGCTGGAATAGTTGTGCCCGCACAGTCACTGCCAGAAAGAAAAAAATCACCAGACAGCCGATGCTTCTTTTTGCCGGAAGCGGGCTGATAAGATAAAAGTAGTTTCTTCTCATCGTTATTATTTATTTTATTTAGCTGATTTTTAAAGTTTACGGGAAGCAGGATAAATGAAAACCGGACGGCATGGGAAACATGTCGGTCCGGTTTATACATGAAAACCCCGGAAGAAAAGCTCCCTGCTTTTCCCCAGGACAAAATAAATGAAGGGACAATATCCCATCGTGCCTCCACCAAGGTAAGGTATATATTAATTTGATAATGTGACAATGTGACAATGTGCCGGTTAAGCTGGCTTACCTGATCATTGAAAGAATGAATAGGGGATGTTATATCAGGTCCTTTCAGGAATAATTTGCTGAACAGATATATTCCTATGCGGAATAACATCAGAGAAATAAAGACCGGAATAAAAAAATAAGAAGGAAGATATTGCGTAATTAAAGAAGAATTAGTATTACGCGCACAGGTTAATGAATTACTTAGTGAGTGATGCTCTCTCTCTCTAATAGAATTTGGTTAACTTCCAAATTATCAGAAGAAAAAGTGGTAGAATAAAACATATTTTCAAGAGAAAAATCCATTAAGTCTTACCTGTTTTTAGGGATGTAATGAAATTGTTAATTGTATTAATTAAAAAGATGCTGCAAATTTAAGTAAATATTTTATAAAACCAAATCTTCTGTTTCGGTCCGGTTCTGATTTGAAGGGTTTGTCCGTTTTGTGAGCTTCCCGTAGTTTCCTGTGAGCGATAAAATTAAAGTATTTATAATAAATGTAGTTTTTTTGGAACAATACTTCGTTTGATATAAATGTGTCTTATAATAGAAAGTAAAGAAGAACTTTTTTTAAACGGGAAAAAATCATTTGGTTATATTTGTGCCCATGTATCCCATATTCAAAGAATAGAGACAGATTTCAATTGTATGTAATAAGAAAAATAACCTATCTGAAACCATGGAAATAAAACACAGATTATTTGGTCCTGATCGATTAAGAGTGGTTGCATGTTATTTAGTGATACAAGTACATGCCGGAGAATTTTATTATATCGGAGAGGAGGGGAATGTGCTTCCCGGATGCGGACCTTATTGGATTGCTCTTTTTAATTCGCTGGGAAGGGCTGCCATTCCACTTTTTATTATGATTACCGGATATTTTGTCTTGCCTGTCAGGGATTCTCTGTCGGTATTTTTCAAAAAGCGTTTCACTCGGGTTGCTGTTCCATTTGTTGTATGGTGTATCCTGTACGCGCTGTATGGGTTGGTAAAAGGAGAAGCTACAGTAGGGGAAACCGGACTGAATATCTTAAAAATTCCTGTGAATTACGGAACGGAAGTGGGCCATTTATGGTATGTATATATGCTGATTGGTTTATATCTTGTCTTCCCCGTGATTTCTCCCTGGTTACAAATCGTTTCCTGTAAAGTGCTTACGTCTTATCTTCTTATCTGGGGAGGTACCTTGTTATTACCCTATATCCATCAGGTTTTTCCCGAAGTATTAGGAGAATGTTTCTGGAATCAGACTCCTTTGTTATATTATTTCAGTGGACTATTGGGATATGCCGTCCTTGGTTTTTATATAAAGAAGTTCTGTACACAGCCTAAAACATCCTGCCGCTTATGGGGAATCCTTCTGCTTCTTTCCGGCTGGGTCGTAACAGCAGGGGTGTTTTATCATCGTATTTCCACGCAGGAATACGTCTGGGATCTGGAGTTATCCTGGGGATATGAAACGCTCAATGTCGCTTTTATGGCAATCGGATTATTCTTTTTACTGAAAGATATGTCTGCCGGGAATTCATGGATAAGCAAAAGTATCACCAGTATTTCCAATATGAGTTATGGAATGTATTTGGTACACATTATGGTATTAAACTTTTTTTATTGGGTATTTAATGGCCGGATTGAAGAAATCTGGCTGCTATTGTCGGTACTTTCTGTTTGTACCTTTGTCGTTTCTTATTTTATTATTCGTATTCTTTCTTATCTACCGAAAAGTAAATATATCATAGGATAAACATAACTTTTTGAACGTTGAAAGTCAATTGTTTTTGGAAAATAATTGACTTTTATCTATAAAAAACAGGAAAGAATTATGGAAATCGGGAATAAAAAACATCTTATATGATGAATGGCCTGATGCAGCATTTTGTATATTGTTGCATTTATATAAAGAACCGGATGAGATAAAATCCGGGCCCTGCTTTTCAGAAAATATGGGAACAGGGAAAATGGCTGTTCGTAGTGTATGAATTTAAAAAGATAAAAGAATGAAGAACGTATTTAAAATGGCATGTCTTGCTACCGCTTTGTTATCGTTTTCGTTGGCATTAACTGCGCAGCCCCGTGTTGAAATTATCAAAGATCAGGCATCTTTGAAGCCTTTTCCGGAAGCAGAGGAAGGAATGGTAAGGCACGTGATCAGCATGGAGGAAAAAGCTAACGAGGATCTTTTTAAGGTAGAAATTATTCCGGGAAAAGTAATGAGTGTCGATTGCAACCATCATTTTCTTATAGGGAAAATGGAAGAAAAAAATCTCCAGGGATGGGGCTATACCTATTATGAATTTATTACTGACGGCAATGCCTGCTCTACCATGATGGCATGTGTACAGCCTAATGAAGATAAATTTGTTTCCGGAGAAACACTTCTGGTAAGATACAACAGCCGCCTTCCTATCGTCATCTATACGCCCGAAGGATACGAAGTAAAATACAGGATATGGGAAGCCGGTGAAGAAAAAATAGCAACAATAGAATAATGCGAGGTTGAAAAGAGTGGAAAGATTGAAGCCGAGCCTCTTATCGTGAGATAAGAGGCTTTTTTAATTTCTTCCGGCTTCCGGTCAGGAAAGGAATGGTCGACTTATAGAATGAAAAGACAAAAGGAAAGGCAATATACAGGAAATCCTTAACGGATAATTTTTCCTGAAAGAAGTCCTTTTCAGGGAAACGCACAAAAGAAGTAACATAAGTTGGTTTTTGCTTTATCCCGGGAGAGAAAAGAATTTGTTTTTTCATGATGAATATGTTTTAATTGTTATTTCTTGTTTTCCACTTAATAGCTCTTTTTTGTATGCTTTTTTAACCCAAAAGGAAAGAAATTATATAAGCTATTTCTTTTTCTTTATTTACTTTGACCAACTGCTATTTCCTTTGAGCTTAAAATAAAAATCTATTTATTTGTTACTTTTATTTCTTTTGAATCCTTTTCTTCATCCGTTTTATCCCAATGCCATCAACTTAAGGGAAAATCCCTGTTAATGAGACCCTATGTGTAAGAAATAGTCCACCCATCAGACCACGTAGTGGTTACAGCTCGATAACCCCGGGTGTAATCCAGTCATGTTCGGAAGAGTTGAGAAACCGGATAGACGGGGAAAAAAGAAGGATTTCTATCGGGTAATAGGAGGGATTCTATCAGGAAAACATCCCCCGTAAACCCGCAGGGTTGAATATTCATAACTCCCGGTGAAGCGTAGCGACCGGGAGAGGGGCAGGTCCTTATCCTGCTGCAACCCCGGAGCGGGTTGAACGATAAAAAGCCTTTCATTATTGGAACGCCTATCCGGCCGATGTCTCACCGGATGAATAATCAGTTTTGTATGTCATATTTCAAATCTTCCGAACATGACTGGGTGAAACTCGGGGTGATAGAAGTGTCCCATCAGGGCAGCACTCTGTAGGAGTGCCGCAGACAACCCTTGGCTTTTCCGGGTTGCCGTACATGTATGACCCGGCACTGCCCTGCAGTGCATGGGTGGGTGATATTATCTCCGGACCATGGATTCACACCCATGGCTACGAAGCCGAGACTGCGCTGCAGTCGTAAAGACATCCGTTACGGAAAACGATCTGACAGAAGAAGAGCAGCCTTTAGTTGACGGCATTGGGTGCAAAACCCGAGGTAGCCGGAATCCCCGCTTAACACGCAAGTAGGAGTGACGGAGGGAATTCTGGGATTTTCCACTTATCCCCATCAATACTTTCCAGCCACGGAGTGGCGACATATTATTAGCCGTGCTGCCTCAGCACACGGTACTTAAATGGACGGCATTGGGTTTTATCCCTCAAAATAAACAGGAAAACCTTTCTTTTCTCAGTTATATCCTATCCGGATGGCCTGTTCATGGCACTTGTTTTCACACAGGGAACATCGGGTGCATTTTTCCGGTTGCGCTGTAAAAGATTTGTTCTTTCTTTTTATTTTTACTTTCATCCGTCCCAGGAAAGGCATCTCTTCAATTTCTTGCTCACTTATTTCCCGTAGGGAAAATACATCTTCCGGACAAATCATCACACAACGCCCACAACCATCACAGGCGTTGATGTTTATTCGTATTTCTCCCGGAGCAGGAACTTCTTTCCTTTTTATCTTTCTTTTCATCCGGTCTTTTAAACTTAGTCCCATCATTTTATTGTTTTTGGTTTGTTTTTCTATATAGGTAGACGGATCAGGGAAAATTATATTTTAACACTCTTTGAAATAATCCCGGTTTCTTCTGCCTCCAATATCCTTCTATCGTATGTGGAAGAAATTTCCTGTTTCCGTTGCATATTAACTTTTAATAATGGAAATTTGCAGTTGATTATCCATATAAAACAGAAAGCCTCCTATCCCGAAAAAGAAGACGGAGAACAGGAATTTCCTTTTAATGGTAAACAGCAGAAAATATGAATAAAAAAACAGAAGGATTTCTTCCGCACCTGTTGGCTATATTGATTGTAACGATATGGGGCACTACGTTTGTTTCGACCAAAGTATTGCTTTATAACGGGCTTACGGCTTTTGAAATTTATATGTATCGTTTTTTGCTCGCTTATATAGCCATCTGGTTTATTGCACTGAAAAAGCTGTGGTCGGGAAATATTAAGGATGAGCTTCTTTTATTTGCCGGCGGACTTGCCGGTGGTTCTGTATATTATTTATCCGAAAATATTGCGTTGCTGTATTCCACGGCATCAAATGTATCTTTGATTGTATGTGCCAATCCTCTGATTACATTGCTTATCATCACTCTTTTCTATAAAAGTGACCGGATGAAAGCATATCAGATAACAGGTTCTGTCATTGCCTTTGCAGGAATGGTAGTAGTGGTATTAAACGGTCATTTTGTATTTAATATTTCTCCGTTGGGAGATATGTTGGCATTGGTTGCAGCTATTTCATGGTCCGTGTATTCCCTGATATTAAAGAACCTTTCCGGCAGGTATCCGATCCTGTTTATTAACCGGAAGGTCTTTTTCTATGGCCTGATATCCCTGCTTCCTGTTTTTATTTTTCGTTCTTTCCCGGTCCGGCTTTCTCTTCTGAACGAACCTGTCATCTGGGGCAACCTGCTTTATCTCGGTTTTGTTGCTTCCATGATATGTTATATTCTGTGGAGTTGGGCGTTGAAGCAGTTGGGTACCGTGAGAACTTCCAATTACATTTATTTTATTCCTTTAATAACCATGGCCACTGCTGTGATTGTTATCCATGAAACTGTCAATTCCATTATTCTGCTGGGGGCAGCTTTGATCCTGGGTGGGTTATATCTGTCCGGAAAAAAAGAATTATCCATAAAAAATATAAGGAACCGATGAAAAATATTTTAGTAACGTATGCCGTGAGGGAAGAATATATTCCCCTGCAAATAGACGGGTGGAATAGCTCTTATATCCGGACAAGTGTCGGAAAAGCTTTATCTGCCATGCATGTGACCCGTGCGATTTTATCAGGTAAACCGGATCTGGTATTGAATATAGGTACGGCAGGAACCATCAAACATGCAGTCGGGGAGATCTTTATTTGCACGAAATTTATAGACCGGGATTACCAGGCAACAAAACTGCCGGGACTTACCTATGAAATAGAAGGAACGGGTCTGGCAGAAAAAGCAGATTTCCTTCGGCAGCTGCTGGCTAATTACCATAAAACCGCCGTTTGCAGTACCGGCGATACATTCATCACAGAAACCGGATCTTTAACAGAAGATGTGGTAGATATGGAAGCATACGCACAGGCACTGGTATGTAAAGAGTTCGGTATTCCTTTTCTGTCTGTCAAATATGTCACTGATATAATAGGACAAAATTCCGTGGAAGCCTGGGAAGATAAACTGGCAGATGCGAGAACGGCACTGACTGAATGGTTTGAAGAACAAAAAAAATATCTTTAACAGAAGGTATATCTTTTCTAAAGTCATTACAGATTTGAAAATAAAAGAGGAGATGATGATAGAATCTCCTCTTTTTATATATGCTAAGAATCAGTAGGTTGATACGGACTAACTCCGGTTATTTTATCTCTTTGATAAATTCATAACACTGCTCCCCTATGGTTTTTATTGCCACTTTAAATCCTGTTTCCGGATCAATTCTGGTATCCGTATGCGGATGGAGGTCATCTTCCATATTCAACCGGGTGATTGTTTTTCCTGTTTCCGGGTCTATATCCTGTGTCCAGTTAAGTTTTTCCCACAATTTTAAGAAGGGGAAGTTCCGGTGATGGAATAAACTTATTTGTCCCCGATATACCCTTTCTTTCCTGGCCGATTCGTAATGTCCGATAAAAACAATTTTCTGGTCCGGGTCATATTCCCGGATGACTTCAATAAGATAATTCATAGCGCCAATAAAATAATTCCTGTCAGTCTTTGGGTCGGGGACACGAATCGCATCTTCCTCATCTTTATCATACATGCTTTGAACCAGGTCGTTATATCCATGGTCAAAAACAATAAGATCCGGCTTGACAATAAATTCCGGATGGTTCCGGTCCAGGTATCTGGCAACTAATAATGTTTCATAGCTGCTGGCAAGTATTTGTTTTTTCTGATGCTCCGTTAAGGTCTCCGGAGCAGATAAGCATATATGTTTCCATCCGTATTCTCCTGCTTCACATATATTTCCTTCCTTATCCAGACCGGATTCAAAATACTTAATTAAAAGGAGTTTTTCTTCTATTGTCTGAGACAAAGATAAAGATAAAGGATTCCAGTGCATGCCTGCCCATTCTCCTTTGTAATTTCCTTTTCTCACCATAGAACTCCCGATTGCTTCATTATGGATAATCGCATCCAGCCTTTTTGCTGTGTAAGAAGGATAACATTTTCCTTCCTCTTTTCCTCCCGCAGGAATAGAAGTCCCTAACCAAAGGATATGTTTTCCTTTCCAGGAAGGTTCTGGGAGAATAACTTTTTCCTCATTGTCACTACAGGAATAAGAAAAAAATAAAAAAAGAATAAAAATAAAGATAGGTTTCAGGTTTTCGGTTTTCATAGAAAAAGAATTTTCTTATATGAACATACACGGGTGGTTATAAGTTTTAAGAATTGCTAACGCTATTCCTTTTCTGAAGAGAAAATGTCAATTTTAAACCCACAAGTCCGTAGGACTTGAATGTAGATAACCGCGGGTGAAACCCGTGGCCGGGAAAATGCCTGACTGCACATAACCCTGATAGGGTTGAAACCCATCCGGGTTCGGGAAAGGGCAGTTTTCTGTTACCACGGTTTTCACCCAATGCCGTCAAACACCGTTCAGCGTAACTGCTTTAAATACTGTGTGCTGAGGCAGCACGGCTAATAATATGTCGCCACTCCGTGGCTGTAAAGCATTCATGGGGGCAGGTGGAAAATCCCGGAATTACCTCCGTCACTCCCACAGAGTGCTGGAGAGGGGAGGATTCCTAAGACCCCGGGTTCACACCCAGTCATGTTCGGAAGATTTGAAAAACCGGATAGAAGGGAAAAAAAGAAGGATTTCTACCGGGTAATAGGAGAGATTCTATCAGGAAAGTATCCCCCGTAAACCCGCAGGGTTGAATATTCATAACTCCCGGTGAAGCATAGCGACCGGGAGATCGGCAAGTCCTTACCCTGCCGCAACCCCGGAGCGGGTTGAACAATAAAAAGCCTTTCCTCATTTGAACGTCTATTTATCCGGTGTTTCGCCAGATGAATAATCAGTTGTGCATATCATATTTCAAATCTTCCGAACATGACTGGTTCACACCCGGGGCTACTAAGCTGTGACTGCCTTGCAGTCAGAAAAGAATCAGTCGCGGAAAACGATCTGACAGAAGGAGGTAATACGCGTTTTCTCACATTCGACCCGCTTCGGGGGCCTCTGAGGCTTTGCTGCTCCCGGTCGCTGTGCTTCACCGGGAGTTATGCATATTAATCTCTGCCGGGATTTTTCTGAGGGCTTTTTAAGAGCGGATAGAAACTTACTCACTCCGCTTTTATTTTCCGGAAACCGGTGTGTGTTTCTGAAAATATCGATTCTTTAATTCAGTATGGAGGGAAAAATAGCCGATTTTTAATTTCTAAATTATCCTTAAAAAGTATCATTTTTGATATTTTTGATGATAATTATTTAAGCATTTTTAATATTTTTATAATTAAATAGTCATTCCGGATGAATCTTTTCTTGGAATAAAAGGAAGAAATCTATCAAAATAAGGTTTTTTGACCTTCTTTTTCCGGTAAAAAAAGGACCGCCCCTCTTGAGTAAAAGGGGCGGTCCTTTTTATAAAACGGGGCGCCCCGTTTGTGCAAGAGGGGCGCCCCGTTTTGAAGTGTTTTTAGGTGTTATTTATTTAAAAAAAGGGGATTTTAACATGAAAGTCCGCAACTCTTTTTGAAAGAGATTGCGGACTTTCTGCATAATGGGAATACAAGCTTTTTTATTCGGTCTTTTTGTATTCCAGGTTCCGGATCATTTTTTTCAGGTCTTTGCCCGGGTTGAAAGAGACTTTTGCAGAACGGATAAAATCGGATGTAAATGTTTTTTCCGATATTGCTCCCTGCGAACTCAATGTCATGCGGAGGGAACCGAAATCACCCAGCCGCACAATATGGCCTTTTGCCAGGTGGCGTATCAGGATTTTTATCAGGTCATTCAATACGGCTACCGCATCGGTGTCACTGACTGTACTGGAAATTTCGGAAATTTCTGTTCCCAACTCTTTAAAGGTGAGTTCTTCCCTGCTTTTGGCCTGGGCATAAAACCTTGCCGGTTCCTCTTCTTTGAGAGGGTTGCGGCGTTCTACAACAACGTATGTTACTGCCATCGGATTAAAATTTTTATGATTAATAACTCCCTCTCCGGCTGATGCCGGTCGTCGCAGAACCAGTTCTGTCGCTGTCAGATAACGGCTTGTTTTTGCAGAAAGGAATGACGGGCTGCCTTGTTTGTTGCCGTTGCATGCGTTTTTTTCTCTTGTTATCCGGCCTGCGTCTTCCGTGAGCGAAAAGGTGTACATCCTTTCCGTACATGGATAAACTGCTTCGGCCAGCGCGTACAGACAGGTTTCTTTCACGAAAAGAGTCCTGTCCCCGATCGGTGTACTTAACAGAAAAATAATGTAACAAACAAACCAACCCATCGTTTTTTCTTTAAAAATTAGTTGTTATTCCTTCATCGAAACTTTTACAAAGATAGAGGAGGGGGATACCGGTTTGCAAAAAAAGTGTACATTCTTGACACTTTTTTTTTAATATTGCCCTTTTTATGGGAGCTGCGGAGTTAGGTAACAAAATAAAGGTTGATAGAGTGAAAAATCAAGGTAATGATTTGATTTTGAATGGGTAAAGATCTTTTGTTTGTATCGTCGTTATTTTTGAAGGGGATATTGTTTTTCCGGAAAGAAAAAAAGGGGAAGTCCATGGGATGCTGTCAATTATGATTGGTTGTTTCGCATATAAGCCTATGTAGGAGTGTAGGGAATTGTTAGAGGTTTTCCGGGGAAGAAAACAGAGAGGAAGGTTAGCATGCTCAATTGCCGTGTTTAATGCTATTATTTAATTACCGTTGTTCAATTTCCGTGTGCTGAGGCAGCACGGCTAGGGATGTGTTGCCACTCCGTGGCTCGTGGGGGCATAGATATAGGCATAGTAGGATATTCCCCTATTATCTTATTATCACATTGGCACATGTTGTCAATTTGGGGACCGTGTGCTGAGGCAGCACGGCTAATGATATGTCGCCACTCCGTGGCTTGTGAGTGAGATAGAGATATACAGATTCGTATATTCACACATTATCACATTATTATATTATCATATTGGCATATTATCACATATTGTGTTGCGGCCCATGTAGGAAGCAATATCCTGTCATCAGCGCTTTAAAGCCACGGAGTGGCGATATATAACTAGCCGTGCTGCCTTAGCACACGGCTTTTTGAAAAAAAGTTACGGATTATATGCCTCTTTTTTCCGCATTCGTAATTCGTGTTTGATAAATCGTCTTATGGAGCGGAACTTGGGGTGAGGTACGTATTTCGGCCGGAGGTTGCTTTCTTTTACCATAAAAGCCAGCAGGCAGAACAGGCTGATAAGGACCAGCCATCCATAAAGTTCTTTCATGGAAACCATAAGCGCCTGCTGTTGTAATGATCCGTAAAGCTCATTCAAGGGAATACGTTGGCTATGGGGGTTTACCCGGTCCAGTGTGCTGCCGAGCAACATGCTGTTCTTAGCCATGGTAATGTTCAGGGCACGTCCTAGTACGGCTGTTCCCATTGCACCCCCGAAGCCGGCGCTTACAAATGACTGTATGGTAATGGCCTGGGGGAAATACTGGAAGGGAACAAAAGATAAATAGGTGAGGAAGGTAATGGCAATCACTACGTATCCGAAACTTCTTAGAAATAAGGGTAAGATAAGTGCTTCCTTTGGCAGGTTATAATCGATGGTAAAATAAAGACACATCAGATACCCTGTAATTGCGGAAAAGCCGATCACAGCCATGGTTTTGTATTTCCATTTGCGACGGGCAAATGCATCATATGTAAAGGCACTTCCGGTAAGGATACCAGCCAGTACTACCCAGTTGAGGGAAATGGCATTCAGTTCATCGTATCCCAGGATGGCTTCCATATAAATATGTTCCAGTAAATGGGAGGGGGCAAGCAGCAGATCAATCACCATATATATTAAAAAGGTACTGTATACGGCTTTAAAGGTCCATGTTTTCAGGGCAATAAAAGGATGCCGGATGAAGGATGCACGCCAGAGGTTAAGCAACAGGATAATGGCTGTTGCTATTAAGGCTGCCCGCATGTTGACGGAATCAAACCAATCGTAATATTCTCCATATACACAGATATAAATAATTCCTAACAGGGTGAGTGCCCACATGGCAGCTCCCAGCCAGTCTATTCCCAACAGCGGAAGTTTCCGCATGGAACGGTAACTCCGGAATCCGATGACAGTAACCAGCATGACTATTCCGAGCAGACTTGTTATTACGAGGTGCACATATTCCCATTTTGTCAGAAAGGCTGTATAAACAGTTAGTAATCCGGATAACTGGATGCAGGTTTGTACCAGTAAATATACATAACAAAAGAAAACAGAAAGATCTCTTTTCGGCGTTATCCATAGTTGAATAGTGGAATTACATTCGAAGGTTGCCCACATCCGGAAAACTCCGGCAATAAAACAGGTGACGACCAGAATCGGTACGCTTCCGGTATGCATGCAGATGAGATTGCACAGAATAAGGCCGATGCTGCAGGTGAGCAAAGCATTCTTTGAGGCAAACCGGAATTTCAACCGGAACATAATGGTAAATGTCAGTCCCATGCCTACCATAGAAGAATAGCCAGCCATCATAATATCTTCCTGCAGCAAGGCCAGGGAACCTACCATTTCACTTACGGCTGCCAGGTAAATTCCTCCGGATAACTGGAAGATAATCACAAAGGCCACTATAATCCATGGTCTTATTTTCTGTGGAATAAAATCCCGCATGGCAGGAATAGTAAATGGTCCGGTTTCGTGGTGCATATATTAATAAGTAATGATACATTCAACATTCATCCCGGCGCGGAGACGATGCATGTCTTCAGGAGAATTTTCTTCGGAGAATTCAATATGGATAGGAATACGTTGGGTTACTTTTACGAAATTCCCGGAGGAGTTATCCTGAGGGAAAAGGGAAAAGCTGGCTCCGGTAGCCCTTGAAATGGCTTTCACTTTTCCTTTGTATATAATTCCCGGTACGGCATCTACCTCAATCTTTACCGGTTGCCCCTGTTGAATATGATAGGTCTGGGTTTCTTTGTAGTTCGCTACCACCCACTTATGCTGGTTGTCTACCATATCCACGAGCGTTTGACCGGGTTGGACAAGTTGTCCGGCCTGAATTTCTTTTCTCCCGGTTGTTCCGTCACATGGAGCGGTAATAACCGTATAGGAAAGGTTTAACCGTGCAAGGTCGAGAGCTGCTTCTGCCAGTTTAATTCCCGCATCCATTTGTTGGAGCCGCTGGTTGTGTTCCTGTTTTACCAGTGCCGTAGACTGTTTCTGGCGCTGCAGTAATTCGTATCTTGCTTTGGCAGCTTCGTAATTTGTTTTTACCGCATCATACTGCTGTTTTGTAACGGCATCCTGCTCCAATAGGTTTTTATAACGCCTATATTCGGATTCAGCATTCTCCAATAGGATTTTTGCTTCCTGTACACCTGCATCCGATACGGAAATATTGTTTTGTGTAGTATGAATGGTAGAGGTAACGACCGTTTTTCCGGATAAGGCATTCTGGTAATCCGCTTCTGCCTGTGCCAGCCTGAAACGGAACTCCGCATCTTCAATCAGGACAAGGGTATCTCCTTTTTTGACTTCCTGGTATTCATCGAAATATACTTCTTTGATAAATCCCTGCACACGGGAATTAACCGGGATAATCAGTTGTTTTACCTGTGCATTGTTCGTATGTTCCACATTGCCGAGAAAAACAAACCGGGAACATATCCATGCAAGGCCACATATGATTAACACTCCGACTACTGTATTGTAAGCCAGCTTCTTCGTTTTTCGTTTCATCCTGTTTATGTCGTTTTTGGTTAGTTACAAGTTTCCTGAAGCTTTCTTCAGTTTGTAATAATGGAATAAGATATTGATCTGTGCATTGACGACTTGTAATTCGGCAGTGAGTTTTGAATTGCTTGCGTCCAGCATGTCTGTCAACAGCGCCAGTTCATTCAGGTACCGGTTATTGATGACTTCATAGTTCTGATGTGCCAGTTCCAGGCTTTTCAATTGGGTATCATAAATAATAAAGGCTTCCTGAAAACGGATAAAGGCATCTTTTACTTCTGTGCGGACATTTTCTTTTACTAACAGATCGTATTCTACTGCTTTTTGTGTAGATAGTTTCGCACGTTTTATTTCTTTCCCGGCTTTAAATGTGGATGCGATATCGAATGTAAGACCAATCCCTACATACCAATAGTTCAGGTTTTTGTCGATAGGAGGTACTTCAATGGTGATAGGGCCGTCCAGAAAATCTCCGGCAATGATGGCTACGGATGGCAACCTGCCGGCTCTGGCAATTTTTTCTCCGTAGCGGGATTGTTCGATATGTAGTTCCGCCTGCTGTAAGACCGGGGAAACGGTAGCGGCTGTCTGTTGCCATTGTGCTTCGTCGGACAGGAACGGAAGGCGTTGAAGTAAACAGGTGTCTACTTGTATAGTTGTTTCTTCCGGGAGACCGAGCACGGTAGTTAGCTGATTGTTTATAATCCGTATGCTGTTCCGAACCTGAGTGAGGGATAGTTCCAGCGATTTTAGCTGTAATTCGTATCGGGTGATGTCATTTTTAAGGGCAATTCCTTCTTCCTGTCTTGCCCGTATTTCTTCCAGAAGCTTCCGGGTTTGTTCTATATTTTTTTCATATACTTTAGTCTGGTTTTCCAGTTTGTACATTTCGAGGTAATTGCCGGCCAGGAGAAACCGGATATCCTGTTTGTTTTTTTCTTTATCCAACTGTGTCAATTGATGTTGTAGCTTTGCAAGAGCTATTCCCGCAGATATGGCTCCTCCGGCATATATTACCTGAGAAGCTTCGATAGCAAAGTTATTCCCGAAGTGCGGCATGGGAGCATTTTGTCCATGGGAGAAGTTCCTGTCCGATATCCGGGCATTTCCCAGATAACTGGCAGAAATGGAAACATCGATCGAGGGCAGTTGTGCATTTTTGGCAACCTGTACGGCCTGGGCAGCTTCCTGTGTGGCAATATCGTATGTGCGGATGCTCCGGCTTTTTGTATCAGCCAAATTAAACATGTCTTCAATACTCATCTTCTGAGATTGCTGACTGAATAAATAAGAACCGTCTGGTAAGAATAGAATTAAAAGGATTGTAAGGGTTATTTCTCTCATATGTGTTATTATTTCCAACGCTTTAGTGGAGGTGAAAAACTGGTGCAAATGTCGTGGAAAAAGTTCGCCGTTGAAAATCCGAAAAGACACAAAATTGGTTTCATTTGGACTTGAGGCTTATTTTTTTAACTTTGCAGCATTGTTAGAATACCTAAGATGAAAGATAAGTTTCGGATTAAAAACATACTGGAGTTGCCCCTGGTTAGTAGTCAAACAACGGATATCAGGAAGAAAGTTACCTGTGTTATTATCGGACATGAAGAAATCAGCTCTTATTTTTCTTCTCCTGTTTATCTGGATGCCTTGCTTATCGGATTGGTTTTATCCGGCACAGGGGATGTTTGTGTAAATTATAAGTCTTATTGTGTGTCTGCCGATTCTTTGTTTATCCTGTCTTCTTCTCATTTGTTTTATTTTAATTCCTGCAGTACGGACTTTCGTTGCCGTTGTCTGCTGGTAAGTAAAGAGTTTATGGAAGAAATGGATTCTACGGATATGATTTGTCAACGGATTAAATATGGGGTAAGAATGTATAATATGCCGGTTCTTTCTTTGGATAAGGAAGATGCAGTTTTATTATCGGAGCGGATTTACACGGTAGACCAATCGCTGGATAAGGAGGGGCATTTTTATTATAAGGAGATGGTATTAAACAGGTTGTTTGCTTTTTATCTGGATCTGAGTGATATAATCGAGCGAAAAGGATTGTCTTCGGAGAAGGGGAATGTGAATCGGTACGAAGGAATTATTCATTCTTTTATTGAGTTGCTGGCTACCCATTACCGGGAGGAACATTCGGTAGGGTTTTATGCTTCGGCGCTGAACCTTTCCCCGCATTACCTGACCCGGATCGTGAAACGCATTACCGGACAAAGTGTGTGCGATTTTATTTTTGATATGTTATACAGCGAAGCATTGACGTTATTGACTCATTCGGAGTTATCCGTTCAGGAGATCGCCGGAAGGCTGCACTTCTCCGACCAGTCTGCTTTCGGGAAGTTCTTTAAAAGGAATGCCGGGATGTCTCCTGCGGATTACCGGAAAAGGAATGTGAGAATGCACCAATAAGAGTGCCGTGTGCTGAGGCCTCACGGCTAATTA
>JAJQEC010000148.1:39013-63320 GCA_021201815.1 Candidatus Azobacteroides sp.
TATGACGCCACTCCGTGGCTTGTTGGTGCGATAGGCATATCCAGCTTCGTATATTTCACATTATTTCATTCTCTCATTGGCACATTGGCAAATTCTCACATTATCCTATTGACCCATATTGGGGTGAGCCGTATGTATAAAGCAATCTCCTGCCATCAGCGGCCGTGTGCTGAGGCCTCACGGCTAATTATATGACGCCACTCCGTGGCTTGTTGGTGCGATAGGCATATCCAGCTTCGTATATTCACACATCATTTCATTATTTCATTCTCACATTGGCACATTGTCTCATATTGGGTTGCAGCCTCAGCACACGGCTTTCTCCTTTTCTTATTTTTTCTTCTTCCTTTTTTTATAGAAGATATAGTATCCTGTAATAGGAAGAGCTGTTCCGATCAGGCAGGCGATAAAAGACAGGATACGGGTTGTTATCCCTCCCCAGGATCCGACATGCAGGGAATAAATCCAGCCTCTTATTTTAGTTGCCTGTTCTGCATCTTTGTAAAGTTGTGAGTCAGTAATTTCTCCTGTACGGGGATGAAAGGAGTATTTATCGGAAGCCCGCATGTTGCCATAGTTGTTTATGGCTACGGTAGCTGTTCCCTGTTGGATGGAAATACTCCTGCTGTTCGGATTTTCTTTTTTTAGCTGACGGGCCACTTTTTCCCAGATGGCGTAGTTGGTATACGTTTCGCTGTTTCTTTCGCTGTTCGGGTTTCTTCCGGATCTTTTTCTTCTTCCGCTTTCCTGGTTCTCATTGCCGGAATCTCTGTTTCCCCGGTTTCTTCGCTGTTCGCCTTCTCCTTTTCCACCCCGGTTTTCCCGGTTCCCTCTTCTTTCTCTTTTTTCTTCTCTTTCGGTATGGTTTTCCGGGTTATTTGCCTCCCTTCCGGTATTTTCTGTTTTTTCTTCTTTTTCAGCCGGCCTGTCTTCTGACTGGCTGTTTCTTTTTTCCGGTGTGTCTGTTGAAGAGGTATCTGCGGGAGACTGGTTTTGTTGTCTGTTCTGTGTTATTTCCGCTCCGAACAGCTTATAAAAACCATTCCGGTACCAATCGAAAGACCAGGTTAAACCGGTGATGCAGAAAAGCAGCAAAAAGAGTCCTGTATAAAAACCACCGGCCAGATGAACGTCATACCAGCGGCGGAAAGTGCCTTTGTTCCACTTTACAGAGGCTTTCCTTTTAAACATTTTCATGGTCTTTGGTATCCAGATGATGAGGCCGGTAATCAGGATAAACAGGAAGACCAGCGTAGAAACACCGGTGATGGTTTTTCCCCATGAGAATTCACCCCGTTTGTAAGGAAAGAGGAACCAGCGGTGTAGTTGCCGGACAGTGGTAAAGAATTCTCCTTTGGCATAAGGAGCTACTTTTCCTCTTATTTCACCGGAATACGGGTCAACCAGAAAACTGGTACGTCCTTGTCCTTCCGGACTCATCCGGTAATTTTTCCTTCTGTCGGAAGGGATAGTTACTCCGGATATTTTTACCGAATCCGGTAATTGTTTCTGAACAGCAGGAATAAGAATCTCCATAGGCAGGGGTGTTTCTTTTACTTCCTGTACATAATAGGTATCGTGCCGGAAAAGCTCCAGCAGTTCGCTTTCAAATACCAGGATGGCTCCGGAGAGACATAAAAGAGAAATAATAATTCCAAAAGGAATAGAAAGCCAGAGATGGATTTTGGCTAATATTTTTTTCATTTTCCGAATAGTTGTTTAATTCCGTCGTACATTCCCGGAATGACTACCGTTCCGTGATTTTCTTCCGGGAATGCTTTCGTAAAATAGTGTAAATTTTCAGCTTGTGGTAATATGGCGTCCAACAAATAATTCACCGTAGCATGGTGGATATCTGTCCTGTCTGAACGTTTTTGAGTTGCAACCCCGACATAAAGGCTTTTTCCTGTAAAGTCCTTTCCTTTGATTACCTCTTCGGCTTCTTGTGATAATCTTCCCTGGTCCCACCACAGGCTGGGATCAAGTGCCAGATACATGTCGAACGAATCTGTGTGTTTCAGGAATGTATGTAATGTGAAAAGACCTCCATAGGAATGTCCGACCAATATGTGTTGTCCGTTTGTCCTGTAGTTGCTGTTTATGGTATTACGCAGTTCCTGCGTCAGAAATAGATGGAATGTTTCAGCTCCTCCCCCCTGAATCGTTGCGCCGGGAGGAATTTTTCCGTCTCTTCCGGCTGCCGAAGCTGTTGGGGTCAGATCCCGTGTGCGGTCTGTGTTCACTATTCCGACAATGATGCAGGAAGATATTCTTTTTTCTCTGCCGGACCTCAGCGTTTTATTTATTCCTACCAATGCGTGAAAATAGTTCTCTCCATCCAGTAAATAAATGACCGGATAGGTTTGCATGGTATCCTGTTGATAATTCTCAGGGGCATGTACCCAGTAGTTTCTTTGCTCCTGCAGGACGGTTGAGTACAGGTACTCCTTTTTACCTATAGAGATATCCTCCTGGCCCCGCATGGTTAGCGGAAGCAGGAGGAATAATAAAAAGATATTCGGTTTTGTCATCTTTCTGTTTGCAGAACGTATTTTGATATGGGTACTTATTCGTTATAAGTTAATTTACCAATGGCATTGATCTGCGTACTGCTTACGATAAGGCCGGGAGTTGCTGTTGCTGTTGCCGGATCTATTCTATATATGGTCGGCTGGTTTCCGTCGGTAGTGGTTACAGCCATGTAAGCGATTCCGTCTTCACAGTAAGGAGCATTTCCGAATCCGGAAAGAACATCTGTTCCGGGCATTCCTGTGACATACGTAAGAGTTTGGTTTCCTGCTTTAAAGATCGCTAATTGAGAAGCTGTTTTATCTGATGTCGGTGTCAGGGGCTCATTATACATTAACAACATGAAATAATCTCCTGTAACATGCCAGCAGCGTAAAAAGGACCTGCCTTGTGCAGCCGTTTCAATATCAAAGTAATAGTTATCGAAATCTTCTGCTCCGGCGGGAATCCGTACGACACCTGCATTTAATGTGGTTTGCTGTACCGTTTCAGTCTGAGCTTTGGCATAGCTGGGGGAGAATACATAGATATCGCCATTGTCTGCTGCCCAGATGGTCTGGTAATACTGTGACTGCCTGCGACCACATGCATAGCTGATTTTGTCTGTTTTGATGAGTTTCGGGTTTTCAAAGGTCTGATCGTTATAAATAGCAATCCATGCTTCATCCGGATATTGTGTCCATTGCAGTTCATCTTTCAGATAAGCACTGCTGTTGCTTCCACCGGATTCTTTTTTTACTAATTCCGGGTATTTTACAAATCTTCCACCTTCAAATTTTACTCCATATTGACTTAATCCCATTGGAATAGGGGCAGAGAAAATTTTATTGTCTCTTTCCAGGAAGCCAGCCAAAGTCACATATTCTCCGTTACCCAGGTAGTTTTCAGAGAAAATTACATCTGTATTTTTAGTATAGGTTTCTTTTTCTACGTCCAGATAAGAAAACAGGAAACCTTTGGGCAAATAACCGTTTTCATCGGCATATTTCGTACCGGTGTTTCCTGTAGAAGCAGTGATAATATAATCTTTATAAGTTCCTGTTGTTGTAAAACGCTGGATTTCGTACGTATAATCCCGTTCTTCTACTTTTCCCTGGCTGTTAAGGATATAGGAGGATGTCAGACCGCCGTTTCCCTGATTGTATACCAGGCGGTACAGGTATTTATTTTGATAATAAATCCACTGGGTACCACTTTCTACCGTAAGTCCGTTGTTGCTGATTGTTATGCTTCCGTCGTCCAGTGTTTCTGCTGTTAACAGATAATTCGGTGTGCTTCCGGACCCTACCGCAGATCCGGCGGCAGCAATAACAAATGCTTCCAGGGATGATCCGTTACCGCCACCCGGAGGATTTACGCCGTCATCATCATCATCACTGCATGAGGTAAATAAAAATCCTGCCAGCAAACCGGCTACAATACCTTTTAATAAAAACTTTTTCATTTTATTTAATTATTTAGTTATGATATTATTTGAGAGAAATAATCGTTTTTTAGTATTAATTGCCAAGATATACACGTACTTTTCCATAAAATGCCCTTCCTGCTTTCTGCAAGCTAAAATTGTCGTACAACTTTTCATTGGTAAAGTTCCGGCATTCGAAAGAGAGATTATATCGTCCGTTCCGGATGCTATACGTAAAAGTCAGGTCGTGTGAAAACTGTGTGGGAACAATAAACTCCGATTCACTTCCGAGTGCTTCCGAAAATCGGGGGAAGCTATGCATATAAAAATTGTTATATGTGCAGGTTAATATATTTCCTTTCGTACCCAGATTACGCCAGTAGAAAGTAATGTCACCATTTGCAAACTGGTAGGGTATATTGGGCATCCGTGCTCCGTAGGTGAGGCTTTGCTGATTGGTGTCACTACCAATGGTTTTTACATTGTCGCGTACATTCATTTGGGTAAAGGTCCCACCGGCACTTATCCAATTGGCAAATCCATAGCGGAAAGAAATGTTATATCCTTTTGTAAGTACACGGCCGTGGTTCTCATAGGTAGCTCCGGATTTTCCTCCACTCAGATCTACCAGCGTACGCTGGATGTAATCTTTTGTATTGCGGTACACCAGTCCGCCTTCTACATACACGGAGTGTTTTCCGAATATTTCATTATAGCTTACATTGAAATTCAAATTGTTGCTATTTTCCGGTTTGATGGATAAATCTCCGGTTTCAAGGTCTTCATCACCGAACATTTCTTCATTTGTCGGTAAACGATAGGCTTTTTCATAAGAAAGTTTTACCTGTGTACTATTCAGGAGAAAGTAGGTTCCTGCTGCGCCGTATCCTGTTGCACTGATGGAATTGGTCGTGCGGGTAAATTCATCCTGTGTGGTGTTTGTAGCAATGGGACCGGCGATAAACTGGTCATAATATTTCCCGAATGCCGAAAAGTTCCAGCGGTCCGAAAGCATTAACCGGTAAGAAAGCCCGGAAATATTTTTGCGTGTTTCCTTAGGGATGGCATCTCCGGTAGAATTATTTAATATAGACCTGTTGGATCGTTCAAAATTGTTAAGCACATGATTAAAAGTAAACGTGTGCGCTTCTCCCAGGTAGTAATTTGCGGTAAAGGTTCCGTTCCAGTTTTTATTATCCGAGCGGGTATGCTGGTAGGATTGTTCACCGGGCATCCTGAGAGGTTGTTTTTCTCCTCTCCAGTTATATTCATAAGTAGCTGTATCGACATTTTCCGTGATGTCTTTATTATAATTAGCTGTCAGGGTTACATCCAGTCCTTTTGTAAACAAGTCTCGTTTCCGGTATTCCAGAGAGGGCATAAAGGAGTGACTTTTCCGGTATTTCTCGCCATACACTACTTCCTGGCGGACACCGGTCTGGATATCTTTATGCATATTCGAATAAGTAAATCCGACCATCAGGCGGTCTGCCCATTTTTTGTTTACTACCCCTACTTTACCGATCACGGCTTCATTGTGATAAGTATCATGGAAACGTTTTACATGTTCTATCTGTTTTTTATTGATGGCTCCTGTTTCAAAATCTTTTACCGGAGTATCTACATAGTAATTATTATCCGAATAATTCTGGAAGGCATTGATTTCGTAGTTAAAGCCGTTTTTAAGTGTTTGTCCGAAATTAATGTATGATTTGTGGGTATTGAAGGAACCATAGGAATACGATGCATCCAGGAACCATCTGTCCAGGTTCTTTTTGGTAATGATATTTACTACCCCACCGATGGCATCGGTTCCGAAACCGACAGGTACTACACCTTTATATACTTCAATCCGTTCCGCATAATTAACCGGTATGTTATTTAACCCGAAAGAGCTTCCGACTCCTTCCTGAGGAATACCATCCACAAATATTTTAATGTGTTTCCCACTAAAACCGTCCATCATCAGTTGCATATCGGAACCGACGCCTCCTGTTTCTTTGATTTTAATCCCGGATATGCGGTCCAACACATGTGCCAGGTCCAGTGTCGTGTTGTGTAGAGCTTTCGTATCTATCGCTACTACATTGTAAGCCGATTGATTTATTTGCTGCACAACTGATTGTCCCACTACTTCCACTTCGTTTAATGTCTGATTGTCTTCTTCCAGGACAATCGTTACATATTTTATTTCTCCCGGCTCAATTTCAATTTCCTGTTCAAATGGGAGATATCCTAAAAGTTGGGTACATAGGATATGTTTTCCCGGAGTGATCCGGAAAGAGTAATTTCCGTTTTCGTCGGAAAAGCTACCCAGGCTTGTATTTTTTAAATAGACAGAGACATATTCCAGTTTCTCGCCGGTGGATCCTTTTACATCCCCTTTCAGGACGGATTGACGTCCGCCTCGTGCAAAGGAAGTCGTAAAAGAAAAAAACAAAAAAAGAACAGTCAGGAAATGGATATAAAACCGGGATGAAAGAGATATTTTTCTTATGCTAAAAATAATCATGGATGTATCGTTGTTTAGAACTGCAAAATTCCTTCAAAGTGGGTCAACAGGCAATCACCAGATGTGATGATTTTCGTTGGATGTAGATATATGCTTTTATAATAAGGAGAATGGATATGATAAGGATGAAGTATTATTTTTGATGGATAAACAAAAGAGGAAGAAAGATAGAACGGATAGATTTTATCTAATGTGTTGTTAATTATGTTTTTATTGCTGATTTGGTGGATAAAAGAATCCTATTATGCCCTATAGAAAAGCCATTATTCGATAGTAAAAAAGGCTCTATATGTAAAGAAGTAATATAAGAATTTACAATTATTTACATATTTTCCGTAATTATCAGAAAAATGCAAATCAATCACTAATAATTGTTAGAGGGAATTTATTATGTTTACCGGAAATAGCTCTGTAATTACTATTTTAAATGTAAGAGATAATTATCCGGTAGTTTATTTTCCTTATTTTATTTCTGTTAATAGGAATAGATTTATTGGTGTAGACATTATCTACCTTTTCGGGTAGTGGAAAGCTTCGGTTTTTTTTGGAACTTTGTTCCCGCATACGTGTAAGAAATTATAAAAGGAACGAATTCTTTTCTATCATTCAGAATCATTTATAGCTGAAAAAACAGGAAGCAGGCAGTCTCTTTATTTCCTGAACAAAATACAGGCGAAGAGATAGAAGAATTTCTGTTTTCCTGGGAAAGGTTATTCGAATTATATACATTAAACTGATTTACTCTATTATGAAAAAGTTAATTCTTCGAAGATTCTGGGCAAGGTACTTTAACTTCGATTGGAAACTGGGGCTTTTGCTGATCTGCATATTTGTTGTTTTACGATTTATAATTGCCTTGAATAATGCCAGGTATGGAGGAAGTAGTGCTATATTTTTACTGTTTCTTTCCATGTGGTTTGTTCCGATTATTTTCTTAACATCCGAGGGACGGAAAGCGATTGGTATAAGAAAACCTGATAAATGGATAAAACTTTTCTATTCTTTTCTTGCAGGCGGATTGTTTTGTGCTGTTACCTATTTAATTACTTATCTGTTATATGGTTATTCTATCCATAACAGTTTTGTATATATGTCAAGAGTGTATGGTTTTACTCTTGAAATGCTGGAAGGATTCAGGTATCAGTTTTTTTTCATCTCTTTATGTATGAGTATGACTTTTAGCCCGATCGGGGAAGAAATTTTATACAGAGGTGTTATTCACGGGTGTTTTGTCGGTAAATACGGGGAAAATAAAGCTTCTGTGATTGATAGTCTTGTATTTATGATTGTTCATTTACCTCATTTCGAAATTATTTATGATTCCGGAAAATGGAGTTTTCCTTTCTTTCCTGCTTTATTATGGATGGTTTCTATGTTTCTGGTAAGCCGTTTGTTCTTCCGATGTAAAATGTACAGCCATTCGATTTGGGGTGCGGTACTGGCTCATTCTGGATATAATGGCGTGATGATGTACTTTACTTATTTTCATATTCTTTGAATGTAAAAGAGGAGTAATATTTAACTTGATAGATACCTATCTCTTCTCTTTTTGTGATATTGCTTAATTTATCAGGTTGGATGAAAACGTTAGATTATTTTATTTATTCATGGGCAATTGTCGGCATCAGTTTTAAAGGAGCTTTTTCTCCCGGGGTATTAGATAAAGGAAAAGGACTTAAAGATGGAATGGAGCAATATGTGATCAGATACATGAACTACTGGCAGATTATAAAAATAGAATATCCCATGAGAAAAGAGTATATACCTGATGACAGCAAATTCCGGAAAGGAATAATTAAAATTGAAAATTACATTCATAACTCTGAAAACGGCATCCAGGCATTCCCTAAATTCTATATTAGTTTTTTAAATCAATTGCATATTGGCTGCGATGCCGATGGCTTCAGTGATGTTTTTTGCTTCTAATTTTATGAAAAGGTTTTTACGGTGAAATTTTACTGTATTTACATCAATAAACAGCCGCTCTGCTATTTCTGCCATCTTATATCCTTGTGCAGCAAAACGCAGAATGTCTTTTTCTCTGTCATTTAATGAAATGGATTTTTCTTCTTGCCAGCGTTTTCCTTTAAAAGAATATATATAACGGGTTGCGGACCCTTTTACTGATAATTCCACATTTCCGATAGTTGTCCTTGGGGATAAGCTTACCATGCAGAGCGCCAGCCAGATGTCTCCCTGCTCGCTTAATAAAACAGGTGTAAGGGTGTGATTTATCAGGATCTTTTTATTATCAGGATATTGCAAATGAAAATCATACCGGATAGTCATCGCTAATCTTTCTTCCGGTAAATGCCTGTAATAAAACTCGAATCCGGCTTTATTAATTTCCATTAACATAGTTAATTCTTCGTCCGGTACAACCAATTCATAAAAAGCATACCCCATTTGCTGAACTTCACCGGGGGAGTAACCACATAAAAACAAAGGATTAGAAGATACATACAAAAAGTTTCTTCGGTTATAATCAATGATATAAATACTCTGATTGGAAGAACGGGCTAATGCATCGATCATGGAAATACAGACCTCCAGCTTTTGATAAGCTTCTTTATTTATTCCCATGTCGGGATTTAAAGGTTTGAAAAAATCTTTTGTGATACTCATAACTTTTGAAAACAAAACAAAATTAAAGATTTTCCTTTAAAGGCAATCAGAAGAGAAAGAAAATAGCTATTTCCTCATTAGCAGAAACTATGGCAAAGCATAAAAGAAGAAGCTAAGGAAAGTCCTTTGTTTTAACATATTAATTGGTTATCCTTGTTTAGCTGTTACTTATGTTTTATCAAATTCCTATGTGCTGAAAGTTTGTCACTTAATTAAGATCAAAGGACTTAATTTTATTATGATCTGTTATGTGAAAGCATTCTTCCTTTTCTCTGTATCCATCTACTAAAAACACAACCGGAAAGAGAAGCTTCCTTTTGAAAGAATTTCTATTTCTTATTTGCCATTAAAAAACAGAACTATTTTGTTTTTTATATTGTTTAGTAGGAGGAAAGGAAAGCTGGTTTTACTGTTTTCTGACTTTCTTATCTGAATTATTATTAACGGATATAAAAACAAACCCATATTATGTTATTTTCTGTTTTTGTCTCATTTATCATTCTTTTATGGCTGGGTCAGGTGTATCTTTCTTATAAAAATAAGCGCTGGCTGTTGAAAAACGGAGCTGTAGAATACGGGAAGAACCATTATCCTTTTGCAATAGTCCTTCCTGTATTGTTTATTCTTTCTATGGTCGTTGAATACCGCATACGGGGAGTTGGTGACGATTTCAGCACGGTCTGGCTTTTTTTGTTTCTTATTCTTCTTTTCTTTGATGTATGGATTATCTACACACTAGGGAATTTCTGGAGCCTGAAAATTTACCGGATATGTGATTTCCCTTTAGTGAAAGCCGGTCCCTATAAATGTATCAAACATCCTCATTATCTTATTCTCATCGGAGAAGTAATTGCTATTCCTCTTGTGTTTCATTTATACGTTACGGCTATTATTTTCAGTATCCTAAACGGAATATTTCTTTTTGTAAGGATCAGGGATGAAAATCAGGTATTAAAACTTTAAGGTCTTCGTTGTCATTTTTCTCTTTTTTATTTGCTGTTTTTTACCGGAAAATAAAAAAATCTATGGAAATAAAATATTTTGTTTTCAGGTTCGTCAACAGGGTAGAGGGTACCCGAAATGAATGAAAATAACATATTAAAACAAAGAAAAATGAGAACAGGACATATGGATTGCGGATTTTTCGGTAGAGAAAGATTCGGTCAGAACAGACGAGAAGCGTGTATGCAGGAATGGACACAAATGAGTACAGAAGAAAAAGTCCGGCATATGGAGGAAAAAATGAAGATGATGGAACAGATGAAACATAATTTCTGGGGCTTTTTTGCTCTTCGGGGATTGGGCGAGGATATGAGAAATCATTTTTATGAAAAATGGAATCAAATGTCTGCAGAAGAAAAAGAGGCATTTATCAAAGAAAAAGAAGAGGAAATGAAAAAGGGATGTTTTTCTCATTTCCACCATCCTCACTCTTTCTTCCATGAAGACCGCTTTAGCGTTGAAAAAATGGATCATTTCTGTGAACAATGGCTGGCAAAAACTCCGGAAGAAAAAGAAGAGTGTATTCGGATGAGAAAAGCAGCTTTCCATCATGGGGATTTTAGCAGAATGGGATTTTTCCGGGACGAAGATAGGATGTCGGACAAGGAGGAAGAAAAAGTAAAAGACTGAGGGAACATCTTTCCTTGATATTATTAACCACAGGGTTCGGAAAAGACTTTGTGGTTAAAAAGTAACTACTTGTTTTATTTTGAATTAAGATAGTTGGTTCCCTGATTCATATAATAAGATGATCAAAGGAATTTTATAGTACCGGAAATTAAAACCGCAAAGACACAAAGGAACGCAAGGGTTAATTGCGTTCCTTTGTGTCTTTGCGGTTTTTAGCAATAAACGGCTCTCTGCTTTTTATCAGGATTTATTGTTCCTGATTTTCTTTATCATTCATATTCTTATTTTCATCACCTTCTTTTTTCCGGGAAGGAGTGTCTCCGGCTTTTTCCTGTGTTTTTATTTCTTTATACAACTGTTTGTTTTTAGAATACTCTTCCCTTGCCTGCGCGTATTTATTCTCTATATCTTTTTGTATTTGTCTGTCTCTGTTACTCATAATTCTTTTTTTAAGTTATATAATAAATACAACTTAATTGGGAAGAATGTTCATTTATTAAAAAACATTGGAAAAAAACTTGGGAAATTATAAATATATTAACAGAAAAGCAAAAGGTAAAAAGCAACTTCTACCTTTTACCTTCTCCGGCTTTTTATCTCCTGAATGTCTGAGAAACGAAATTCATTACTTCAGGAAGAGCTTCCCGCCAGTACTGCCAGGTATGGCCGCCATCCCTGACGCGATATTCGTGGGGAATGTTATTTTTGCGCATGACGATATGCAGGAGGGAGTTGCCTTCATACAGGAAATCATCATCTCCACAGTCAATGTACCAGCGGACAGCATTTTTCTGCTCTTCCGGCATAGTTTCCATCAATTTGAGTATATCGTGTTTTTTATACCATTCGTCAATTTCTTCTTCGGTCACTACCATTCCCTTGGTCTTATAACGATCGATGACAGACTGTTTATTTAAACCTGTCCTGACTGCTGCACTTAACGGGCAGGCTGCACAAAACATTTCAGGATGGTGTAATGCATATACCAGGGATCCACCTCCTCCCATCGAAAGTCCGGCCACTGCCCGGTATTGCTTTTCTGCCCGGCAACGATATGTTTTTTCTACATGGGGAATTAATTCCGTAAAAAAGAAATCTTCGTAATTAAAATCCCCTTTCACATCGTTGAAATATCCCGGCTGTACCGTATTGGCATCCGGCATGACAATAATCATCGGTGAAGCATAGCCTTCCCGTATTGCCGTATCTGCAATGCGTTGTACTTCTCCGAATTGTACCCATCCGGTCTGGTCATCCCCCATCCCATGAAGCAGGTACATAACCGGGTAATGGCGGTCGGTATTTTCGTATCCTTCGGGAAGATAAATGGCAAATTTCCGTTCGGAATTCAGCACGTTGCTGTTTAATGTACAATTTTCAAGAATTTTACTTTGAGCGGTAAGACCGGAAACAGTTCCCAGTAGCAGTAAAAAAGTAAGCATAAAAGAATGTGTTTTCATATTTAAAGAAGATTTGGATTAATAAGCTGTAAAAGTAAAAAAGAATATGATTTGTTAAAAGAAAAATCGGATAGTCCGATAAATACTGTTGTTAACCGGATATTTTAGCGTTTAATTAATGAAAATACACTACGCTCACCCGGGTACCGGAACAACATCTCTTTACTTAAATTCAAAAGGCATATAGAGTTGTACATTTACCGGATATCCGTTTTTGGTAGCAGGCTTCCAGTTGGGCATTACTAGTAATAAATCCCTGATTGCCTGGTGATAGGTTCCGAGAGGGACACCTCCTATAGATAACCCGGCATGCGTTCTGCCACTCTGATTGTGCATTAATTCTCCGGATTTATTAATAATAACAGGGATGGTTACGATACATTCTTCCCCCTTTTCCGGTAGCACCAGGTGTTGACGGATAAAAAGATCTAAGGCCTTTTCTCCTCCGGGATAGGTGGGCAGCTTGTCTACTTTTTCCGGTTCATGTAGCTTAATATATAATACTTCAGCCATGGCTTTTTCCAGAACTACATTGTTAACTTCCATCATTTCCAGATACTCATCTTTAAAATCACGGTATAGGAGAAGGGAGTCCTTTATCAGGGAATAGACGTCATAATAAGAAAAAGACTGCTCTTCCCTAAGCATCCGGTTTCCATACAATTTGTATGTTGCCACCTTCGATTCGCGGCTTATGATATCACCTTCGGGAGTGTATTCTTCAAAACGGTGGTACTCAGGATGCCATGCATTACGAATTGTTTGTTGGAGCCATCGGGTTGCTTTTTCATAGTTTGTTTCCACAAAAGGTGTGATACTGTTAAGTTCCCATTTCCCGATAAGTTCTGCCGGGCTTTGAGCAAAAAATGATATCGATAGCAAAAGCGTCGGAAGCAGCAAGCCGGTTTTTCTTCCCATAAAAGAATGTGTAAATAACAGGTTTATAGAAAATGATAGATATGTATATATTTGTAATACATATCTATAATACACAACAAAAGTAAAAAAATATCTGCTTTTCCTGGACTAAAAAACAAATAAAAAAGCATTGGCATTTCTGGCTTTCCCTACCATTGATGATATTGCCTGCAAACCCGTAGGGTTATTTACATTCAATCCTGCGGGTTTGCGGGAGCTTTCCGGGGGAGGAAGACAGAAAGAAAGGTTGGCGTGCTCAATCCCGTGTGCTGAGGCAGCACGGGTAATGATATGTCGCCCCTCCGGGGCTCTATAGTGCATTGATGATGGGTGATTGCTCTTTCTCTATGGGTTAAGACCTATGTTTACGAAACTGTGGCTGCTCCTCGGTCAAAAGAAAATCAGTCTCGGAAAAAGGCTTTTATAAAAGAAAGACAGCTTTACATTAATCACTTGCCTTTAAAGCCGCGGAGCGGCGACACATAACTAGCCGTGCTGCCTCAGCTCACGGTTCTCTTGTGGCTCTCTTGTAACAAGCCTTTTTATTTATTATCTCCGTCCGTTTGTCGTCCGGCTGGGTTGGGATTCTCCCGAGCTTTGTTGCCTGCTGCTTTCATTGGTGTTGGTTGACGGAGTTGTCGTTGTCTGCCGGGAATTATTTGTCTGCCGTGAAGGCGTATTATTCTGCTGATTATTCGTATTGCTATTATTGTTATTATTATTGTTAGTGGATGGCCGTGAATTATTTTGTGTATTCGTCTGCGGCCGGCTTGTACTTTCAGGTCTGTTTGTTACTCCCGGTTGAGGCGTTCCCGGATTTGTTGTGGGAGGTCTTGGCGTTTGTCCCGGATATTGTGGGTTTTGAGGCCTTGACGGACGATAATTTCCCGGGAATACCGGTCTTCCGTATACCGGCCAATAGGTGGGAGGAGCAGGAGCAGGGACGTAAACGATTCCATCATATAAGAATTCGATTCCCGTCAGGTAGTCATCCCAGAATTCCAGCGCGTAATATTCATTGTGATAAGTCCGGTATTCCAGTACTTCCTGATATCCGTACTGGGTGCGGTTAACAGCCAGTACCCTTTCCGGTGGTCCTATCGTATTGCTTACTTCCCACTTGGTCATCCCGATTGTCAATTGACCGAGGTCTGCTCTCCGGTAAGATGCACAACCGGTGACAAATAATGAAAGAGAAAATATAATTAATAAGTTTTTCATATAAAAAGTCTTTATTGTATTGATTGAGAACAGAACAAAAAGCAAAATGATCCTCTTTGAGTAAAGGAAGGATGAAATATTTCCCTCTTTACTTTTTATCTTTTACTTTTTCTTCCGAATCCGTTTATTTATGATTAGAACGTGTCAGATACCTTTTGGTTTAACAGGTAAGAATAATTATCTCAAATTAAGTTAATTAATGAGTATTTTATTTCTTATTTATATATTTTATATTTATATACGTCCTGTTCATTATATATTGAAACGATATAAATCCCCTTTTGCCAGCTCCGGATGTCAATTTGTTCTTCCGAAGAGGTGGTCCGTATTTTTTTCAGTAAGTATCCGTTTGATGTGTTAATCGATATGGTATATCCCTTATTCCCTTTGTATTCATTCAGTTGGTTAATGAGCAGGAAATAACCATTCTTGTCTACAAGGATAGCCGGTTTTTCTTTCTCCGGCAGAATCATTTTTTCTCCGGAAATAAGGGATAAATAAGCCTGATATACATCCGGAATGCCGTATCCGTATGTATTATCCGGGTCATTACTCCGGGAACCATGGGTTTTTAGCAGTTCCTTTAATTCCGTATTGGTTAAACCGGGAAAAGCCTGCCATAAACAAGCGGCCAGACCTGCCACGAGCGGAGTTGCAAAAGATGTTCCACTTCCCTGTGTGAGGGATCCGCTTTTGCTAAGCACACAGGAAGAAACTCCCATTCCCATGACATCCGGCTTTATTCTTCCGTCAGCAGTAGGACCCCGGGAACTGGATAAGGCAGCGGTTCTTTCTCTGTTTACCGAACCGATGGTCATGACTGGCTCCGAATCCGAAGGGAAAGAAACATATCTCCAGTCCTTATCCCCTTCATTTCCGGCACTGGAGCAAATCAACAATCCCTTTTTTGTACCGATGTTAGCGCCCTGTGTGATAAATGCCGTCTTTCCATCCAACTGAGAAGTCAGGTAGCTTTCTGTAGGCGTATTAAAGAGGCTGTACCCCAACGAACTGGTTACAATATTCGCTCCTACACTATCTGCAAACTCCACGGCTGCCACCCAGAAGTCCTCTTCAATGGGAAATTCGTATTCTGTTGTCTCCGATCTCAGTAACCAGAAAGAAGCTTCCGGTGCTGTACCTACCATTTTGTAAGGAAGATTGACTGCTATGAGGGAGAAGACTTTCGTTCCATGATCGCTCACATCCTCGGCTGTTATTTCATCCTTATCTGTTGTAAAATCCTTATATCCCAGGATATCCGCTTCTTTTAATCCTTCAATCTGTGGTACGTTGGAAAAACCGGCATCTACTACGGCAATGGTGATGCCGGCTCCTTTATAGCCTGCGGTGTGTAACCGATCTCCGTTGTGTATACTTATCTGTTCGTACGCATTTCCGTAATAGTTCTCTTCTTCCGAAAGAGACATTTTAGACCGGATCCCGGATTCTTCTTTTGCATTATACCTTTCATTCATAATGAAAATGGTCTCGATGGTAGGATCTTTTTTCAGCCAGACTAATTTTACGGAATTGACAAACGGGAGATTTTCCAGTTGTACTCCGGTGAGAGAATCATTGCATTCCACCACAACCGAGTTCAGCCATTTGCTTTGTGTAATAATCTTCATCCCTTTTTCCTGAAGTTGCATAAGGTATTCCTGAGAAAGAGGAAGGTCGGTTTCATCAATAGGAATATTATATCTGGTTCTTCTTTTCATTGCCTTTTCCGAAAGATATTCTTCCGGAGAAGAAACGGAATATCGGGTTCCGGACTTATCGGTTAGAAGAAGACGAAACCGGTAAGCATCTTTCGGAAACAGAACGAAAGAACAGGTAAAAATAAAAAATAAAACAGCGAAGGTCTTTTTTTTCATGATGGTACTCAGGTCAGGTTAAAAACTTGTTCTTGTTTACTCACATATGCTACAAACAAATATACAATTAAATTTTTAACCCGGCGTTTTTCGGCATTAAATAAAAGAGGTTTTCCAGATAATAAAACTGCCGAATCCCCTGAGAAATAAATTTCCCGGAATTCAGCAGATTATCTTTTTTTGATTTTATTTTTTCAGTATTTTCTTGTAGACGGTATCTTTTTCCAGATTTTTAAGGCAGAAGAACCAATCGTAACATACCGCTCCTTCCATTTTATTTTCCATCCGTTCGTTTGCTGCTTTCGAAGTATTTACGGCAGGAACGATAACCGCGTCTCCCGGATGCCAGTCAGCCGGAGTAGCAATACCGAACTCGTCTGCTGTCTTTAATGCCAGCAATACCCGGTATAATTCTTCGAAGTTACGTCCTAAGCTTAACGGATAATAAATAATGGCACGGATTGTTGCCTTCGGATCAATAAAGAAAACAGCTCTCACTGCTTTGGTTGTGCTTTCTCCGGGCATAATCATTCCGTATTTTTTTGCTACTTCCATGGATAGGTCATCAATTAAGGGAAGCTTAACGTCCATATTTTTATGACCGTTGAACTGGATTTTCTCTTTAATGGTTCTCAACCAGGCGATATGGCTGGAAATTCCATCTACAGATAAGCCGATTAACTGGCAATCTGCTTCCCTGTATTTTTCATCCCAGGCTGCGAAAGAAATAAATTCGGAGGTACAGACCGGAGTAAAGTCCGAAGGATGGCTGAATAATACAACCCATTTCCCGGAAAAATCATCAGGAAAGTTGATGGGACCCTGTGTGCTCTGTGCCTTGAAAGCCGGAGCTGTTTGTCCGATCACAGGCATGGTAGGTACTGTTTTTTCTGATTCTTGCTGTGTCATTTCTTTTTTATTAATAGGTTTTTATAATTGCTTTAAAAACAAACAGAATGTTTAGATTGTTTATCCTGCCTGTTTTTTTTGCCGGAAGTGTTAAAAACAATAAACGAAATTGCAAAAGATAAATGATAGGATAGAGAGTTATCCTTTATTTCTTATCGGTTTGGGAGTTTGAAAGGGTAAAATTTCCTGAACCATTTAATTATAAACTTTGTTTAAAACAAAAATATACCCGTAGGGGATTTTAAAAAATACTTAACTTTGCCTCCCTTGTGAAACTACAAATCATACAAGCGAGGTTTTAATAAATTATTAAACATAAGAACAATGAGAACCATTAAATTACCGATTCTTCTTATTTTTTGTACCGTATTTTTCTCCAGTTGTTCCTACAATACAATGGTTTCCAAGCAGGAGGCGGTTACTTCTCAGTGGGGACAGGTAGAAAATGCTTATCAACGCCGTGCAGACCTGATTCCTAATCTGGTAAATACCGTAAAGGGATATGCTACCCATGAATCTCAAACCTTACAGGCTGTTATAGACGCCCGGGCAAGGGCAACACAGATTACGCTAAATGCGGATGACCTGACGGAAGAAAACCTGCAAAGATATCAGCAAGCCCAGGGTGCTGTGGGATCGGCATTGGGCCGGCTGCTGGCAGTTTCGGAGAGTTATCCTGACTTGAAAGCCAATCAAAATTTCCTGGAGTTACAGGCTCAATTGGAAGGCACGGAAAACCGGATTGCAGTGGAAAGAAATAAATTTAATGAAGCCGTACGGGATTATAATACCTATATTCGTCAATTTCCCCGTGCTATTTACGCCGGCTGGTTCGGCTTCAAACAGAAGGGTTATTTCCAGTCACAACCCGGATCGGAAGTGGCTCCGACAGTTCAATTTTAACATTTTTCACTTAGAATGCTGACAAAAAACGAGCAAAGCCAGATCGTTGCTGCTATTCAGAAAGCGGAGAAGACAACTTCCGGAGAGATTCGTGTCCATATATCGAATCATTGTAAGGAAAATGTCCTGGATGCAGCGGCAAATACCTTCAAACAGTTGAAACTTCATGAAACCACTCTGCGTAATGGCACACTAATTTATGTGGTGATGAAAGAGAAAAAACTTGCTATTCTGGGAGATGCAGGGATCAACGCTCTGGTTTCCGAAGATTTCTGGGAAGATACCCTGGATCTTATGCGTGGATACTTTCGTCAGGGCAAACTGGTGGAAGGTATTTGTAAAGGCATTGAACAAGTCGGCGTTTTGTTGAAGCAGTATTTCCCGGCAAGGCCGGATGATATAAATGAATTACCGGACGAAGTCTCTTTTGACTGAGCGTAATCAATCAATTTTTGCATGATATGAGTAAAATCCGAAGTCTTTTTCTTATTCTTACCGGACTGGTTGTTTTCTGCCTGCAGATGCAGGCGCAGGAAATTCCGGACCCGATGTATCCGCCCCGTCTGGTAAATGACTATACCGGTTTATTCAGTGCTCAGGAAGCAGCCATGCTGGAAAGTAAGCTTCGTTCCTATCATGATACGACTTCTACACAGATATATGTCGTGGTAGTTCCTTCTCTGGGTGGGCAGGATCCTGCTTATTACGCGTATGAAGTGGGCGAAAAATGGGGAATCGGTCAGAAAGGAAAAGATAATGGTGCCGTGCTTCTTATCAAACCCAGGTCAGGAAATGAACGGGGACAGGTTTTTATTGCTACGGGCTATGGCCTGGAAGGGGCATTGCCGGACGCCATCTGTAAACGGATCGTAGAACAGACTATTCTTCCTTATTTTCAACAGAAACAATATTATCAGGGAGTAGATGCCGGGATTGACCGGATGATCGGCTACCTTGCCGGGGAATACAAAGCAGATAAAACGGACGGTGAAGGAAGTGGACTTCCCATCTGGCTCCTGATCATTATTATTGTTATTCTGATTATCATTTTCTCATCAGGTAACAATGAACAGGATATTAACGGAAAGGGAGGAAGCCGCAGCCGTTCGGGTCCTACCGTATTTTTCCCTCCTCCAAGAAGTGGCGGCGGTTTCGGTGGATTTTCCGGAGGTGGATTTGGCGGCGGTGGCGGCGGACGTTTTGGCGGCGGCGGTGCCGGTGGAAGCTGGTAATTTGTAATGTGGGAAATGAAGGGTAGCCGTTTGCTTCAAGAGAACCGTGTGCTGAGGCAGCACGGCTAATTATATATCGCCACTCTGTGGCTTTGAAGCATTAATTGCGGGGTATTGCTTTTTTACATGGGTGCATAGCTAATATCATCAGACAACGTTCGATGTAGCCAATATCCTAATAAAATAATAAGATAAGGTGAGAGTATCTCATCTGTGTATGATTATCTCACCGGCAAGCCACGGAGTGGCGTCATATTATTAGCCGTGAGGCCTCAGCACACGGTGCTTTTTATTTCCTGCCGAAATCAGCGGGAATCTCTCCCCATTCTTTCGTCTGCCATTTCATCAGCCGGGTTGTGTAGGTGTTTTCCTGCAGCCATTTTTCTGCTCTGGCAATCATCTCAAAGATCGGTTTGTTATTCGTTGTCTCCGAAAGTTTGGTTTTGCACTTTTTATTTTTTACCCAGAGTAGCGCATTCTGGCTATCCGAATAGATCGGTAAATCGGAATTGTTCTTTTTTTGAAGTGCCAGCGCATGTACGATTGCCAGAAATTCTCCGATATTATTGGTTCCATCCTTGTAAGGACCGATCCGGAATATCTCTTTGTTCGTTTTTGTATATACCCCTCTGTATTCCATTAATCCGGGATTCCCACTGCAGGCCGCATCTACGGAAATGCTGTCCCATACAATGTCTTTGTTGATAAGAGCAGGTTTCGGAATATTCTTTTTACCTCCCGGCTGAATGTATTCCCGGTAGGATTTCCGGAATGCTGTTTCCGCTTCTTCTTTGTCGGGGAAGCCTTTGTATTTGGCTTCCGGAAAAGCTTCTACCTGCTTTTTGCATTCTTCCCAGTTGTCATACACTCCTGGAGAATGTCCCTGCCAGACGACATAATATTTATTTTTAGCCATAATACATAGCGTTAGAATCCGATTTGTAATTGTGCCAGAAGCAGATTTGAATTTTCCTGTCCGGCAGCCAGTCTTTCTTTAAAGGTATATTGTACTTGCAGGCGGTTGAGATGATAGAAATTATAGTTAATGCCTACGGTGTATTCCCTGTTCTTCATCCAGTTTAACTGCCTGCTGCCTTCCGGGATTACAGGAAGTACCGATTTATTTTCATGATTGTTATAATAATCATACCTGAGCATCAGATCCAGCTTTTGGGGTTTAAGATGATATAATCCTGTTACATAGAATCCATCTCTGTTAAATTCTCCGTCTTTTCCTTTTATCCCTTCGGAACGTACATAAAACTTCGGAAGTTTCAATTCGGTTGTAATACATAATCAGTTCCGTTTATAATCACCCTCTTCGAATTTACCTACAGCCTGATAATGTCCTTTCCCGATATAGGCAGATCCTCCGATGGCCCATTCTTTAAAAGGATAAAGCAGAAACCATGCCGCAAAATCCTTGTGGTTGTTATTATCTGCTACATTAATTCCGGAACCATTGAAAATGCCGATTCTATAATCCAGCAGGTAATGGTTGCCGGAAGGGAATAATTGTCCGCCGATCTGTACTCCCAGATCCCGTCCGGCATTTGATTTATGAGCATTAATTACGTCCGTCCCTTTTCCTATTCCGACCAGATTTGTCGTTATCATAGACATTCTGACACATTCAAGAAGAGAAGGAGAGATGATACTTTCCAAGGTTAAAGGAACCTTTTGTTGTCCGGCGGTTATTTCCAGGCCCGGCAGAATCTTATATCTTAACCAGAGTTCATGTAACATGGAGTTCATCCCGAAATCGTACATGAGTAAATAATCCAGTTGGTCGGTTAATATTCCGTTCGCAATAACAATTGCCCGCTGCGCCGTAAATTTACTTTCTACTTCTTCCTTTTCCGCATATTGATAAAGGATATGAGCGTATCCTCTGAGCCTGAAATGTTTTGCCTCAAGTCCTGAAAAGACGGTATGGCCTGAAAAAGAAGCAGATGTATCTGTCTCCTGTGCGGAAAGTAAGACAGAGCCGGAATATAACAAAAGAAGAAAAAGTGCTGACAGTTTTTTCATAAAAAGAAGACGGGAAATTTATTTCCTCAACATATTTAATAATGATTGATAGGATAAACTTCGTTTAATTACGTATTGTATTGAGGCTGCAAAAGTATAAAAACAATCCGAACCGGGAAAGTTATTTTCCTTTATCAGGAAAGAAATCGATCCTTAGAATATCCCGGGTGGTTTCTGTCACCCGGAACCGGTTATCTGCCCGCTCTCCCACAATCCACAGAATTTCATCCTTTGCATTACATAAGATCCAAAGCATTTCTTTCTCCGGTAAGCACATTTTCCGGTCCGTAAAGTAATCACTTAGCTTTTTCTTTCCTTTCATCCCAAAAGGAACGAACCGGTCTCCTTTTTTCCAGTGTCTGAGAATAAGCGGGAAAGCCAGTTTTTCCAGGTCGAAGTAAGCCGTTTCTTTCTTTTTGTTGAAACAGAAATCCGGAGAATTTTCTTGTATAGTAAGCCGTAAAGAGATAGGTAAAGAAATCCCGGAAGTATTTTCTTCTATCAAATAAATGGGATCTTCCGTGGCTTTTTTGTTCGGAGATAGAATCAGGCAGTCTCTGTGAAGAATCACTCTGTACGTTACATCCGAATTATAAAATGTCTTTCCGGGTATGTCGGTCAAATGCCCGGATATATCTTTTATCACAGCAGAATTGAATCCGAAAGGTGAAAGAATTTCAAAAAGGATGGTAGAAGGAGCAGGCGATGATAATAGAACAGGGACCGCAATTTCCCATTGCTGTGCTTTCTGTTTTACAATGTTGCTTTTCCAGTATTCTACCGCCTGTCGATAAATGGCTTCTGTATCTGTCAGGTATTCCTGCGTCCTTTGCATCGTTTGATTAAAATCCGGGTTCAGTTCTTCGAAAAGAGGAATGATTTTATTTCGGATAAAGTTTCGGGTATAAATCGAATCCTCATTTGTACTGTCTGTTACAAAAGATAAACTTCCGGCTGACAAATAAGTCAGGATGTCTTTTTTAGACAGTGTCAATAGAGGGCGGACAATGTTTCCGTTTTTTGCCCGGATGCCGGTCAACCCCCGGATACCTGTACCCCGGCATAAATTCAGGAATGTTGTTTCGACCGAGTCATCAAGATGATGTCCTACGGCAATAGCAGAAGCATTGTATTCCTGTCTTTTTTCCTCGAACCAGGTGTATCTTAGTTCCCGCGCTGCCATTTCAATAGAGAGATTCTTTTCTTTTGCGTAGCGTTGAGTGTCAAAGTCTGTTTTGATAAAAGGGAGCTGATAGGAAGTAGCAAGCGCATGAACGAAATGTTCATCCCGTAGAGATTCATCTGCCCGCAAATGAAAATTGCAGTGACAGATGATGCAGTGATAACCGAGATGATAAAGCATATCCAGAAGAGCTACGGAATCAGCCCCACCACTAACGCCGACCAGTACTTTCTCTTTCGGAAAAAGTAATTTATTTTCTTCGATGTATCTTTTTACCCTTTCTAACATTGTGTTATTCTGTCAATGGCTCAAAAGGAAGCGGTATTTCTTTTCGGAATCCTGAACCGGAAAAAGTCGCCACAAGTTCTCCCTGTGCATTGGTAATATTTACTTCGCAATTGCAGATTTTCGGATGGTTAAAGACTTCTTTTGCTTCTGCATAAAGGATGCTCCCGACTCTTTCCGATTTAAATATATTGATATTGCTTTGAATGGAAAATGTCAGCCTGCCATGGGAATTTACAGCAACAGCAAATGCCAAGTCCGCCAGCGTAAAAAGTGCACCTCCCTGAACAACATTTCCACCATTCAGATGCATTTCGGATACTTCCATTTTTACTTTGGCATATCCTTTTCTTACTTCTACAATTTCTATCCCCGCATTCCGGGCGAACCGGTCATTTTTGAAAAAGTCGATTATATCCATCGTGTTCGTTAACTGGCTTAAAAAGTAAAAGCTATTGGAAGCATTTTACTTTTTGCTTATTTACTTTGTATATTTATTCTGTATCTTTTCGATTTCATTGTTCTCTTTCAGTTCCTTAATCCAACTGTTAAGGCTGTCCAGTAGTTCTGTAGATTCTTTTCGGACGGCCCATGCGTTTAGCTGTGTGAAACTTATGTCTGTCTGAATATCTATTTCGGGGAAACGGGGTTTCATCTTCTGGGCAATCAGGGCATCACAGACAGCATAGTCAATATCACCCTTGGCTACCAGAATGATAAGTTGTTCCGATTCATACTTTTTCATTTCCTCTACATAAACCGTATCGCCGATTTCCGAGGATAAATTATTTATCCTTAACAGACTGGGCGAATTTTCCGGTACGTAGAGTGTTTTTTTTGCAAGGTCAAGCTGGTTTCGGATAGGTTCGGTTCCATTATTATATTCTGCGGTTCTTTGTACTAATACCTGTTTATTCAGAATAATAGGCTCCGTAAAGTTTAATTTTTCCCTAAGCTCGGCTGTAATGGTAATATTCCGGGCAATGATATCATAATTCCCGATTTCCAGTCCGAGAATGCTTTTCAGTAAATCCATTTCCGGGTGAATTTCAACCTGCAGGCCAGCTTTCTTTCCGAAGAGATTAATCAGGTCATATTGGAAACCGGATATGGTATCGCCGTTAATGAAATATCCGATTTGGTTATACGCTGTAACTACCCGTAAAATCCCTTCTTCTTTTATTTCCTGCAGGTCCCTTTTTTCCGGTTCATGCGAATAGACAGGTTTACTCGTTTGTTTACCGCAATCTTTTAATAATAGCATCAGAATGATGACAATAGCAAGTAAACCGATATAAATCGTAATTTTTTTATAATCCATATTGTGTAATGAAATTATTTATTTCACTCTGGCAAAAATACTGCATAATTTCGAACAAACAGAAGAAATAATGTGATAATATGCTAATGTGGGAATGTGATTCCGGTTAATTAACCGTGGGTTAACCCTTCCCCTTTTAGCTCTGCTAAAAGGTACTTCCCTTCAGGGAAGGGAAGAGTGTCTGGTATTTTATCTTTTATATGCATCCGAAGATAAGCAGCGCACCCCCTCTCCCCTCGAAGAAGATACTATGTAAATAATCAA
>JAJQEC010000103.1 GCA_021201815.1 Candidatus Azobacteroides sp.
CTTGCAATCCGCTTTTTTATTTTGTATATTTACATGCTACTTCCCTAACACCTCCTTTTTTTTACTTCCGGGAGGCTAAGTCGATTTTCATTAGTAAATCAATTGATTTCCATTAGTAAATCAACTGATTTTCATTAGTAAATCAACAAAGAAGTACGTACTTATACAGCTTAGCCAATAGGGAATCCCCCCTTAGAAGTCAGGGGAACATGGCTTAATTATTAAGGAGCAATAGAACAGGTGTATAACAGGGTTGCTATGCACGAACAAACCCTGTCCGTAATTTCACTGAAGTATGGGTAGGTTAACATACCGGATGCTCTCTTACGAAATACCTGATATAACTATAAAGTGAGCAGTAAATCAATTTTAATGCATTAACCCTGCCTCTCCCTTTTACCAAATCCCTCAATCCCCTTACCAGCATTCCGCACCACAAAGAACGACGGATATGGAGATGAAAACAATACTCTTTGCATGATGGACCTTCTGATGATCAAACCAATAGTCATCCGGTTTCCTACAAAAACTAAGGATAGCGGACATGGGGGAAAATAAGAAAAATGTAATGTCTCAAAGATTCCTCTTTGACTGGAAATGAAGTATATAATTTTAATGCATTAATCCTGATATTAGTATAGAGTAATTTAATAAGCCATTATTTTTACATAAAATCTCCTTTGTTCTTTAAAATATTTACTTAATTTTGCACCCATCATTTAACGAAATAGCGATTACTCATTTTTAACGTATCTAATAAAATAGGATTAATCCGATGCTTTTAGCTCTTGAAAATATACTTTTTATTCCCTCTTTTTCTTCTGATAATTTGGAAGTTAGCCAAATTGTATTAGAGAGAGAGAGAGAGAGAGAGACTACCACTCACTAAGTAAATTACTAACCTGTGCGCGTAATAACATTTCTTTTCTAATTACGCAACCATTCCCGATTTATTTTTTTTACCACTGTTTTTGCTGCTTTTGGAAAGCAGCCGGATTTATTTTTGCTTTCATTACACAAAAGGGAAAAAGAAAAGACTTTTCTTTTTTTCCCAAAGCCCCTGCTTTGTATGTTACACCTTTACCGACTGGGAACAATCCAGCCCTTACGGCTTATGGCATTTCCCGGCCTATCTTTCTGAGAAATTCCTTTTTCCGGCCGCAGTGGCTCCTGCCCTTCCCGCCGGAGAAATCCTATACCCATGTGTTTATTTTAATTCTGATAAATATGAGAAAAAAAGGACTTTTTAAAACAAACGCTTTTCTTGTAGTAATCCTGTCGGGCCTGCTTGTGCTCCTTCCCGCAGCAGTAGGGGCACAGAGCTCCACGGCTGTCTTCCGGGCAAACAACGACAATGTGTTTGTCACCCCCGGGGTAACCATCCAGTTCATGGCCTTGTGGAATGATGAGCTGGGAGAGTGCGGGGAAAGTGATGTACAAATGGTGCTGCTCGACACCGAAGGCCCTTTCCATGGGAGGGCACAGCTCAATGCGGCCAGCAAGGTAATCCGCTATGCACCAGATGTAACCGATGGGGTACCCTTTACCGGCAGGGACAGCCTTACCTACCGCATTACCTGCAAGGGACAGGTCAGCGAGGCCAGGATATATTTCCATATCAGCAACATGCCCGACAACATGGAAATGGAGGCCTGTGCCATCACTTTCCCTGCAACTAACTGGGGCATAGAGCAGGTAGCTGTTTCCGATGAATTTGTGCAGATCTATGCGCAACCTTTGGTCGGAGATATTGATAATGATAGTATCCTCGAAATTATTACTCTTAATAATTATACAAGTAGTCTCAGTAATGAAATCCTTATTTTTGATCCGGACCTTAAAATTAAAAACCGTATCCCTACCCCGATTATTGAATCCTATACCACCTGCCCATTGCTTATTGCCGATGTAGACAGGGACGGATTCGGGGAAATCATCATCGCATCGGGTAGCCAAGATGGCTACCTGCTGCACTGCTACAGGTATGATGGGACCCTTATGTGGACCTCCGGTTATGCCTATTTCAAGGAAGCTCCCCCAGCATCAAATTATGGGAATTCGGTAGCCCTGATTATCGGGGATATCAATAACGATGGCTATCCGGAAATCATAGCCGGGGACAGGATCTTTGATGCAAGGGAAGGCTGGCTGCTGGCGGATTTGCCGGATGGAACTCCCCGGGCAGGTATGCACTCCTCCGGCGGGTATGGCTACATGCCTGTACTCGCGGATTTTGATAATGACGGGCAACTGGAGGTCGCCTGCGGAAGCATGGTCTATAAAGCCACCATTACAGAAAGAAGCCCTTCTGCCTACCAGGAAGAGAAGAACAAAGTAGATATTATGGCCGATGTAAGCGCTGCCATAGGAAATTCAAGGAAAGACGGCTTTACATCGGTGGCGGATATTGACGGGGATGGATTTCTGGATGTGGTAGTAGTCAATGGTTCCGAAATGAGAGCGGCAAGTGCCAATATGTCGACGCTTATGTATGCCTGGAGCCCTTATAAAAAGGCGTTGCTTGCCTCCGTCGCCCCGGCCACTACCGGTACTCCACGCCAGGGTTCCCGGGCTTTTATCGGGGATATCGACGGGGATGGAAATCCGGAAATTTGCTTTACGTATAGAGTGGAAAATGGAAATTCAGCCGGAGGTATGGCCGGATACCGGTATGATAATGCAACAGGAACTTTTATTGAAATATTCTCAGGGGAAACAAGTGATAGTTCCGGGGCAACCACCATGTCCATGTTTGACTTTAACCAGGACGGGGAAGTGGAACTGGTATACCGTGATGAGACACACCTGAGGATCCTGAATATTCAGGATCCTTTGAATGACAGATTACAGATTGAATGCTACTCCGGTACCCATACCGAATACCCCGTTATTGTAGATATTGATAAAGACGGACATGCCGATATTATTGTTTCAGGGGCTTTATCCTCTGCAAAAAGAGGAACGGAAGTGCGCCTGATGCGTTTCAGCCACCCTGCCAATACCTGGGCATCGTGCCGCTATGTCAACAACCAGCATGCCTACAACCCGGTGTACATTAACCAGGACCTCACCGTGCCACAATACCCGCTCAACCCGGCCACCGAATTTGTCAGCAAGGACGGCACACGCCGTACCAAGCCATTCAACCATTTCCTGCAGCAGGTAACTGACCTTAATGACGAAGGGGAAACACTCTTTGAAGGGCCCGACATTTATTTCGATAAAAACTACCGCACAAGCCTGCTCTGGGATGCCACGGCAGACAGGATCGATGTCTCCATTGCCGTCAACAACATGGGAAATACAACCTATGCCAATGACCTGCAGGTTTCCACGTACCTGCTCGATGGCAGCCAGGACCCCATCGGCGAATACCTTATCCATCAGCAAACCTTCCCTTCGGTAAGTATAAAAGAAGGCATCGTGGAGCTTTTCAGCTACGAGATACCCGGCATTGCCGCCAAACTGGCTGCCGTGCCACACTATACCGCATGGGAGGTACGACTGAACTGGGATGATGCCACCCAGTCCTTCCCCATGCACCAGCAGGAGTGCCGCTATTACAACAACGTGAGCAGCAACATCTCTGTCAGCTACGGCGAGCATGTCATGTGCGAGAGCGACCCCATGGACCCTGAAACCTGTGAGGTGGTAAAGATATACCCACAGGGGGTGTATGACTACTACTGGTATGACACACCCACACCCGCCTCCACAGCGGAGGCCATCTGGAAGGGCGATGAGATGGTGGTATGCAAGGACAACAGCGTGCGGCAGCAGTACTTCATACAGGTATGGGACAAAGGCAGCAGCCAGGTGCTCACCTCAAAGCTCGATACCGTGGATGTGTACCTATTCCCAGACACCCTGGTATGGACCGGGATGGCACAGGACCAGGACTGGCACAACCCCGAAAACTGGCACAACCCCAAAAACCAGCAGTACCCAAGGAGCAATGTGCCGCGCCATTGCACAAACGTGCTCATCCCCGATATCGTGGATAACTTCCCGGACCTCTCCCCGGCACGCACCAGTTATGACTACTACCCGGCAAGCGAGTGCAACCACATCTCCTTCGAGCACGGAGGGCAACTGGCACACCCGGACAGCCTGCACTATACGGCAGCTTATGTGAACCTGTCCCTGCTCTCAAACCGATGGTACATGCTATCGGCACCGCTACGGCACTTCTACCCGGGCGATTTTTACGTGCATGACCCCAACCCGTGCGATGACGATGTGTTTGCCTATACCCGCCTTTTCGGGGCTACCAACCCACATTCGGGCCATTACGTGGCCGCCGACTGGACCGGAACCTTCCACAACCCCGACGTTGCCATGGCTCCAGGCCTGGGCTTCTCCCTATGGGTGGATGACAAGCAGCCCGATGTAACGGTGCACGACAGCATCTTCTTTTCCTTCCCTAAGAAAGATCCCTACTACAATGTCTACGGGACAAACTGCCGCTTCAACTTCCGCGTACCCATTGAGCGCACACAGGAGCACCGCTTCATCTACGAGGCAAACCGAAACCCTGCCTCCGGGGAAATCACCCTGGAAGCAAAGGCAACGGCACCCGGGGAGATGCTCATCCTGGGAAACCCCTTTATGTCCGTGCTGGACTTTCAGGAATTCTATTCCCATAATGCGGCCCTTATCGAGCCCTATTACAAGGTACTGGATGCCACCGACGGCAACTTCATATCCTATGACCTGCAAACTGGGGCTTCCACCGGAAGCAACCTCACTGCCGGCATTGCACCCATGCAGTCCGTGCTGGTGAAATCACGCGGGACCTTCAGCTCCTTATCCGCCTTTTCTTCCATGACCACCACAGCCCCGCAGGTCGAACTCAAATCAGCCGGCAGATACCTGCCTCCCAACCTGCTGCCCATCACCCTCTCAAAAGATGGGCAGACAAACAAGACCATCCTGGCTTACCATGCAGCAGGGATGCAACAGGGGCAGGACAGCGGAATCCCAAAAGTATTTATGGAGGATCTCACCCACCCGGTGTCTGTCTTCCTGGTAGACAACCAGGGGGATTACAAGGATATCTGCCATGTGGATAAGCTGGATGATGGCCCCTTTTACCTGGGAATACGTACCTCCCAGAAGGGAAGCATACGCCTGGACGTTGGAGCAACCAACCGCTTTGCCCCCGGATATGAGATCTACCTCACCGACCTGGCCCCGGACAAGCCCCGGCAGGTGAACCTAAGGGTATACCCGTACTATGAGTTTGAAAAGCAGGACGGGGAGCTTTTCCTCACCGACCGCTTCCTACTTTCCTTCGTGCCGGTGGTAACCCATAACCAGCCGCTACGCTCACCGGAGCCATCTACCGGCATTGAGGCTTACTGCCGCGATGGCAGCCTGCAGGTGATCAGTGTGGACGGCATGCCACTCAAAGAGGTGGCGCTCTTTGATTTGCAGGGAAGGCTGGTAAAAACTCTTCCGGCCCCCAATGCCTTCAGGGCAGAACTGCCCGTGGAAAAACAGGGGATGTACATCCTAAGGGCTAAGACAAGCCAATCGGAGCGTACCATAAAGGTGTATGTAAGGTAAAAAGTAAAAAGTAAATAAAACAAACCGGGGATGGCTTACAGGCCACCGGTAAAACAGGGAACACCCATAAATAAAAACAGAATAAAAATGAAAAAGAAGTACATGATGATGGTGCTGGGAATCTTCCCGGCCTTATGCACAGGCCTTATGGCACAGGCCGAGCTTTCGGATGCCAATATGGTGATCACAAACTTTACGCACGAAAGCTTCCTGGAAGGGACAAATACCTTTTCTTCAGGAACGGCCAATAAGGTGCGCCTCACCCTGCTGGAGGCAGGGGATGGTTCCACCACCTCCTTTTCCCCCGCACAGGGGGTCACATGCGACGGGGCACTGGAAAGCACGGTCGTACGGCTGGCCTACCGCACGTCACAGCCACAGAATTATTCCTGCATACAGGTAGAGAACCTGGGTACGGCAACCATTACCCATGTAGCCTTCCGAGGATGGTACAACGTGCCGGGGCAGCAGGTGCTTACCTACGGATACAGCACAAACACCGACCAGGAGGAAGACTTCATCGTGCCGCTGGATTCCTGGATGGAAGAGGACACGCCCCTTTATTTCGGCCAGTACTGTTCCCTGGGCACTTCCTTTGACGGTACGGATAAGGTACCGACCCCCGGGGCACGCTATATCCGCCTCTCCTCAAACCCCTCCTTCCCAAACCTGGGCAAGGATGTCTTCTATAACTCCTCCACCGATGTATCCATCTGGGGGATTTACATCTGGACCGATGACCAGGGGATCCCCTCCTCTGCAAAGCAGGCAGGGGAAGAAAACCTGTCCTATTCTTACGGCAACGGGCAGGTGAGCTTTTCCCAGATGGTGAACGCCTGTGTATACGACCCCTCAGGAAAAGCAATCCTTTCGCTGGAGAAGACACAGCACCTGGAAATGCACCGGCTTCCAAAGGGGCTCTACCTGCTCAGGGCAAAGGCTGGGAACGGGCAGCAGGTGAATGCAAAGATCCACTGGTAAAAAACAGCTAAAGCAACAAAGAAATGAAGGTACACATTATATATAAGGGAAAACTCATTGTCCTGCTCCTTGCCCTGCTGCTCCCCTGCCCTGCCCTTTACCCGGCATGGGACCGGCAGGAAGCTGCAAAAAGCCAGCCGGCCTATGGCAGCACGGTATTTGACACAGGAAGCCCCATACGCCAAAGCGCTTCCGGAATTTTTGCCGGGGCCAAGGAAAACCCTTTTGACACGGGCATGGGAAAAGACACCGAAGGGGAGCTCAATGCACCGCCGCCCGATATCGGGGAGAAGGATACGCCGCAGAAGATCCTGCCCTTTGACGACAGTCAACGGGAAATGGGCTCGCTGCTTTGCCTTGCCTCCGTACTCCTGCTCATCAAAAGCAGAAGCAAAAGGAGGGGTAGCTAAACCGCAGGTAGCCATAAGACAAGCCGGGTAAAAAAGAAACCATACCGGAAAGCCCCGCAAGGGAAGCTCCCCTCCCCTTCAGGAACCTTACCTTTCTGAACGGAAATGCTTTCTTTTAAACCCGGCTTTCACTTTTATACTATCCTATTTTTACAGGAAGAATATTTTCCATGGAGGAAGAATTCGGAGAAACAGCTTCAACAAAAATAAAAGAAAAATATCTTTAGCCTCCTCAGAGATAAAATCACAAAAACATCCGGTATAAACAAAAATTGTTTACCTTTGTTCGAACAATCAAGGGGTGCCTTTTTCCGGCTGAGATTATACCCTTTAACCTGATGCGGGTAATACCGACGTAGGGATGATACCCTTTTTTCATTTCTGCTCTTCCGGCAACACAACCTCCTGATTGTACATAATAGTCATTTATTGTCATGAAAAAAGAAGTAAGATATCCTTCGGCACTAACTATTGCCGGATCAGATAGTGGTGGAGGTGCAGGAATTCAGGCTGACCTGAAAACATTTTCCGCAATCGGTGTATACGGTACATCCGTCATCACTTCCATTACTGCTCAGAATACACAAGGGGTAAGAAAAGTAGAAGTTCTTTCCTCAGAAATAATACAGGCTCAATTGGAGGCAGTACTGGATGATATCCGGATAGATGCGGTAAAAACAGGTATGTTGCCCACTCCGGAAATCATAAAGCTGGTCTCTTCTGTTATTAACCACTATAAATTGAAAACCGTAATCATAGACCCTGTGATGGTAGCGACTACAGGCGCCCGCCTATCCGCAGCATCTACCGTAGATACCTTCCGGAAGGAATTATTTTCCCGCATTACCTTATTAACACCGAATATTCCCGAAGCAGAGGCATTATCCGGAATATCCATTACAGAAGAAAAAGATATGTATAAAGCTGCTGACAAAATGATGGAAATGGGATGCAAGTCAATTCTGATAAAAGGAGGACATTTTACAACTACGAATTCTACGGATATTCTTTTCAGAATGGACCAGCCACCTGTCCGTTTTTCCGCACAACGGATACATACCGGAAATGTACATGGAACAGGATGTACGTTTGCCTCTGCCATCACTGCTTATATGGCACTGGGAAACAAATTGGAAGAAGCCATTGAAAAAGGTAAAAAATACATTGAAAATGCCATTATAGCCGGAGCAGACATTATTACCGGGAAAGGAGCCGGCCCGGTGAATCACTTCTTCTGTCCGGAAATACTAAAGCCTGTCAATAAGAAATAAATATAGTATGATATGAAAATCCAACTGAACGAAAAAGAGTATGAGGTAAAAGAAGGTTGTACATTAAATACCTTTATGAGTAATATTGGTATCAGTCCCAAAGGTGTGGCGATAGCAATCAATAACCAGGTGATTCCTAAAGAAAAATGGGAAGCAACTGTTCTTTCCGATAAGACGGAAATAATGCTTATTCACGCAGTTTCCGGAGGATAATATGAAGTTGGTTATTATTACAAATGAAAAAATATATCCGGAAGAATACGAAGCGTTAAATGATTTATTCCTTTCAGGAATGGAACTCCTGCATATAAGGAAGCCGGAAAGCAGCAAAGAAGAATTAAGGGCTCTGTTAAAAAAAATAATGCCTGAATTTTATAACAGGATTGTTCTTCATGATCATTTTTCCCTTTTAAATGAATTCGATCTTAAAGGAGTACATTTGAATAAAAGAAATCCGTTTTTTTCTCATGAATCGGCCATCCAGCGAAGTAAATCCTGCCATTCTCCGGAAGAAGTGAAAGAAAGCGCTTCCTTTTCCTATGTTTTTTTAAGCCCGATCTTTGATAGCATTTCAAAAACCGGATACAGGCAAAAATATACAAAAGAAGAATTGGAACATGCAAAAGAAGATGGAAGCATTCATTCCGGAGTGATTGCATTAGGAGGAATTTCTATTGAAAACATTCCCGAAGTTGCCCGCTTGGGATTCGGAGGAGTAGCTGTATTGGGAGGAATATGGCAGGATTTCTTTACCACCGGCAATAAAATAGCCTTAATAAAAAGATTTACGGATTATAAAACAGTTTGCAGTCAATATATATGAATGGCCTCTTATTTATTACCCACCGGACAGAACGATATACCTATATGGATTCTGTCAGAATTGCCCTCGAAGGAGGATGCAGGCAAATCCAGTTGCGCATGAAGGAATCCCCTGTGGAGGAAATCGAAAAAACTGCTTTTGCTGCAAAACAACTATGCGATACCTATCAGGCTGCTCTTTATATTGACGATCAGGTCGAAATATGTAAAAAAGCAATGTTAACCGGAGTCCACCTGGGAAAAGCAGATATGGATCCGAAAGACGCAAGAAAATTATTGGGAAATACCTATATGATAGGAGGAACAGCAAATACATTTGAAGACATTCTTTCTTGGCACGCAGCCGGTGTTAATTATATAGGACTGGGACCGTTCCGGTTCACGCAGACAAAAAAGAAATTAAGCCCCCTTCTCGGCTTATCCGGCTATAAAGAAATTCTGAAAAAATGTAAGCACAATGCTATTTCCCTGCCGGTACTGGCTATCGGAGGAATTAACAAAGAAGATATTCCTGAACTAATGAATACCGGAATTTCCGGCATTGCCCTTTCGTCTACCATCCTGATGGCTGAGAATCCGGTAGAAGAAACCAAAGAAATTATTCATATAATCAAACAATACCAATCATGAAAAATCTGGTTATAGCCGGGAAAGAATTCGATTCCCGTTTATTTCTGGGGACAGGAAAATTCTGTTCTAATGAAATGATGAGCCGGGCTATCCGGGCATCCCGTTCACAAATGGTTACAGTAGCCATGAAACGGCTGGATATTGGCAATGAGGAGGATGATATGCTGAAACATATTGAGGATCCCTCCATCCAGTTATTACCGAATACTTCCGGAGTACGGAATGCAAAAGAAGCCATTTTTGCCGCGCAACTGGCAAGGGAAGCTTTTGAAACGAACTGGTTAAAACTGGAGATACATCCTGACCCACGGTATTTATTGCCTGATCCCGTAGAAACCCTCAAAGCAACAGAAGAGCTGGCAAAACTCGGATTTATTATTCTTCCTTACATCCAGGCAGATCCCGTATTATGCAAATTACTTGAAAGTGCAGGTGCTGCAACGGTAATGCCACTGGGCGCTCCAATCGGAACAAATAAGGGATTAAGGACAAAAGACCTGTTAGAAATTATCATAGAACAAAGCACCATCCCTGTCGTCATAGATGCGGGTATCGGAGCTCCCTCCCATGCCGCGGGGGCAATGGAAATGGGAGCGGATGCAGTCCTTGTAAATACGGCGATTGCGATTGCCGGAGATCCGGTAGCTATGGCAGAAGCCTTCCATCTGGCTGTCCTCAGCGGACGTATGGCATATGAAGCGAAACTTGCATCACCATCACATACGGCAGAAGCAAGCAGTCCGCTTACTGCTTTTCTGAATTTATAATCATCATTACATAAAAGAAAAATATCGATATATAAAAACTCTTTTAATCTTCTGATATTTTTCCAATGCAACATTCCAGCAATATGAAAAAGAATTATCGGATTCATTACCCATCTTCCGGAAAGATATATATAAAAGGAAAAATCCATGACATACAGGTAGGCATGCGTAAAATCTCCTTAGTAGATACAATCCGGATAACGGATGGAAAAAAAGTCACCGAATCCAATCTCCCGGTAACGGTGTATGATACCAGCGGAGCTTATTCCGACGAAAAGATAGAAATTGATATTACAAAAGGTTTACCAAGAATACGGGAAAGATGGATAATGGAACGAAAAGATACAGAACGACTTCCTGCTTTCAGTTCCGATTATTGCAATGAACGGCTGGCAGAAAAGAAACTTGATGCAATCCGGTTTCCTATGACCCATCTACCCTTAAAAGCCCGGGAAGGCAAATCCATTACTCAAATGTATTATGCGCAACAGGGAATCATCACACCGGAAATGGAATATGTAGCCATCAGGGAAAACCAACAAAACGAACAATTGGGAATAGAAAGCCACATTACTCCCGATTTCGTACGGCAGGAAATTGCGGCCGGACGTGCCATAATTCCGGCCAATATCAACCATCCGGAAGCCGAACCTATGATTATAGGTACAAACTTTCTTGTAAAAATAAATACCAACATAGGCAATTCCGCACTTTCTTCCGGCATAGACGAAGAAGTCGAAAAAGCAATCTGGAGCTGTAAATGGGGAGGAGATACACTCATGGATCTTTCTACCGGAGACAACATCCATGAAACAAGAGAATGGATTATACGCAATACACCGGTACCGGTGGGAACCGTACCCTTATATCAGGCACTGGAAAAAGTAAACGGGGAGATTTCCTCCCTTACCTGGGAAATATACAGGGATACTCTGATCGAACAATGTGAACAGGGAGTAGATTATTTTACAATCCATGCCGGATTATTAAAAGCTCATCTTCCGTTAACAAAAAAACGGACAACGGGAATCGTCTCACGAGGCGGATCTATTATTGCCAACTGGATGACACTGCATCATAAAGAAAACCTTTTTTATACACATTTCGAAGAAATCTGTGAAATCCTGAAACAGTACGATGTGGCAGTTTCCCTTGGCGACGGCTTACGTCCGGGATCGATCGCAGATGCCAATGACCAGGCACAGTTTGCCGAACTGAATGTGCTCGGAGAACTTACCAAGATCGCCTGGAAACACCATGTACAGGTACTGATCGAAGGACCAGGACATGTCCCCATGCATAAAATACGGGCCAATATGGATGAACAGGTTACGCATTGCCACGGAGCTCCTTTTTATACATTAGGACCTTTAACGACAGATATCGCACCGGGATATGACCATATCACTTCTGCGATCGGAGCTGCACAGATTGCCTGGTACGGTACTGCAATGATCTGTTATGTAACTCCGAAAGAACACCTGGCATTACCGGATAAAGAAGATGTTCGCGCCGGAGTGATTGCCTATAAAATTGCTGCTCATGCAGCAGATCTGGCCAAAGGACATCCGGGCGCACAGGTACGGGATAACGCATTGAGTAAAGCACGGTTCGATTTCCGCTGGAAAGACCAGTTCAACTTGTCACTGGATCCGGAAAAAGCACTGGAATATTACAAAGCCGGACGGCTGGATTCCGACAGTGACCACTGTACGATGTGCGGACCCCACTTCTGTGCCATGAAACTAACCAAACAAATGCAGGAGTGTACAAAAGCAAAAGCTGAAATATAATATAACAAAAATCAGGAAGGAGCTCTTTACAGGTCTCCTTTCTGTACCTATTTTTATTTTTTGATTAAAAGTTCAGAAAGAATGGATTTTAAAGACTTAATCACTCAATATTCCTGGGAGGAAATAAAAAATACTATTTACGCCAAAAAGGGAACCGATGTAGAAGAAGCATTATATAAAAACAGCAGTTTGACTGTCAATGATTTCATGTCTCTTATTTCTCCCGCCGCTCAGCCTTACCTGGAACAGATGGCAGTTTTAAGCCGGAAATATACCCAACAACGCTTCGGAAAAACCATCCAGTTTTATGTACCTCTTTATCTGACAAACTCATGTATCAACCATTGTGTATATTGTGGTTTTAATCACAACAACCGGATAAAAAGAATTATTCTTACGGATGAGCAAATTTTGGAAGAAGTAAAAGCAATCAAAAAGATGGGAGATTTCCGTCATATTCTGTTGGTAACCGGGGAAGATCCCAGAGCAGCCGGAGTAGATTACATCGAAAATGCCATTCGTCTGGTGAAACCGTATTTTTCTTCTATTTCTATTGAAGTACAACCATTAGAAGAAGAAGATTATACGCGATTGAAAAAAGTCGGATTGAACGCGGTCTATTGCTATCAGGAAACATATCACAAAGAAAGATATAAAATCTATCACCCCAAAGGAATGAAATCCAAGTTTGGCTGGCGGGTAAATACCTTTGACCGTATGGGAAAAGCCGGGATCCATAAGATGGGCCTGGGTGTACTGATCGGACTGGAAGACTGGCGTACCGATGCTACCTATATGGCGTTACACCTGCGTTATCTCCAAAAACATTACTGGCAAACAAAATATTCTGTCTCCTTTCCCCGCATGAGACCACATGAAGGGGAAGAATTCCAGCCGAATGTAGTGATGTCTGACAAAGAGTTAGCACAAATCATTTTTGCGTTCCGCATCTTTGATCATGACCTGGAAATTGCTTTATCGACACGGGAAAACAAAATATTCCGGGATAATATGACCACATTAGGAGTTACTTCTTTAAGTGCCGGTTCAAAAACAGATCCGGGAGGCTACGCAGTATACAGAGAGGAACTGGAACAATTTGCTGTCAATGACGACAGAAATCCCGCAGAAGTTCTTTCCGCTGTGAAAGGACAAGGATATGAAGTAATATGGAAAGACTGGGATCTAAGTCTGCAATCATAAAAAGTAACAGTTTTTTTGCATTTTACTCCTCAACAAACGCATGAGTCCCGCTTTTCAACGTTGAGAGAGTAAAATTGCATATCACTGCCATCGAAAATAAGAATACGGTTTGTAAGGAGTTTCCCTAATCCGGTAAAATATTTCACAGCCTCTGTTGCCTGAATGCTGCCGATTACTCCGGCAACAGCACCTAATATTCCCGCTTCTTTTGAAGAAGGCCGGGAACCTGTTTCCGGAGGAGAATCAAATACACAACGATAACAGGCAGTACCAGGTATATAAGTCATCACCTCTCCGCGAAGTGCCAGAACAGCTCCATGAGAATATGGTTTTCCAAGACTGACACAAATATCGTTCACAAGAAACTTAGCTTCATAATTATCACAACACTCTATTACAAAGTCATATTCCCGGATAATAGCACACGCATTTTCTTCCGTTAGCTTTTCGGGATAAATACAAACAGTTATTTCTGGATTCAGAGAAATGATCTTTTCTTTTGCAGACTCAACTTTTGCACGTCCGATATCTTTATAAAAATGGACTATCTGTCGCTGCAGATTCGTCATATCCACCACATCGTAATCGATAATTCCCAATGTGCCGATTCCTGCAGCAGCTAAGTAATATAAAACAGGTGCCCCTAACCCTCCGGCACCAACCACCAGGACTCTGGCATTTTTTAATTTCTCCTGCCCTTCTTCCCCAAAACCGTCAATCCGTATATTACGTTCGTATCTTTCCATGTCAAGGATACAAAAATAAGAAATATTAGTCAGCTAAAATAAGAACACATTATCTTATTTTTCAATTGACTCATTATGAAATTGGCAGATTAACACATCGGCACATTCCTCTTATTTTTTCTTAAGAAGCATAACAGTAGCAAGGGTACTTAAAGTACTTTTTGCCAGGCTGGCTTTGGATCGCTGCCAGGGTTTCTGCTTAAAAAAGCCGTATAATAACAAAGAAACTTCAGCAGCAATAAGAATAGTTCTGACTGTCTTTCCCATAATAAATAATATTTAAATGTAGTATAAAATTAATTCAAAATATCTATATAAAAAAGAAATCCGGATATTATTACAGGATATTTTCCTGGAAATAAACCGGGGTTCTTTTATAAGAAACATTTAAAATAATATTTTGTTTAAAAAATTAAAAAAGAGATAAAACCGGAAAATTTCATAAATCCCGGGACCACTAAAAATAATCAGTTCCCACTCTCCCCTCGAAGAAGATACTATGTAAATAATCAAATTTGTTTTGCTAAA
>JAJQEC010000004.1 GCA_021201815.1 Candidatus Azobacteroides sp.
AAATTTGATTATTTACATAGTATCTTCTTCGAGGGGAGAGTGGGTGCGCAGCTTATCATTGGGTGCGTGCAAAAGATGAGATACCCGGAACTCTTCCCTTCCGGGAAGGGAAGTTCCTTTTGGCTCCGCCAAAAGGGGAAGGGTCGGAAACAGGATAATAAAGCAATTTATTCCCTTATTAGCATTATCTTGCAGAGAATTTATCCTAATACCACTTTTTCAATTATCTTCGGAAAATGCTCATATTCCAGCGCATGTACTTTTTCCGCGACCTGCTCCGGTGTATCACCGGACAGCACTTTACATTTCGCCTGGAAAATGATCTCCCCTTCGTCATAATTTTCATTGACATAATGAATGGTAATCCCGGATTCTTTTTCTCCGGCTTCTACAACTGCCTGATGCACATGCTCTCCATACATTCCTTTTCCGCCATACTTAGGCAGCAGGGCCGGATGGATATTTATAATGCGATCCGGAAATACCTTTAGCAAATTCTCAGGGATTTTCAAAAGGAATCCGGCCAATACAAGAAAATCTATCTGCTGGGAAACAAGAAAGTCTTTTACTTCCTGTGTTTCCCGGAATTGTTTATTTGAAAAATAATAACAGGGAATATTTAGCCTTTTTGCCCTTTCATGGACAAAAGCATCCTTTTTATTTGCAATAAACAGGCTTATTTCTATCTGTTCATGGTTCCGGAAATAATTAACAATATTTTCTGCGTTGGAACCGGACCCGGACGCCAGAATAGCTACTTTCTTTTTTTTAATCTCCATGGTGTTGTTCTATGAGTAATGGATACTATTTTTTGCTTTTTGATCGAAAATATAGAAAAAACAAAGGAAAAAAGACTGAATAGTTACAAAGAAAATAAGTTTTATCCCTCTTTTCTTATTTTTAACATGTCTTTCTTCTTTTTACGGAATTTCTTTTCCTTTTCCATTTAATATATTGATTAATAATGATTTTACCCTAATTACGCCATCAGCACTCTTTAAGCCACTTGCACACAAGGGGAAGAAGTGTGCAGTTTTTAATTAAATTATAGAGTAAAATTTGTATTTATTCGGAAAAAATTTGTTCCTTTGCAGCGCAAAAATAAAGAAACTAATTTATTACTAATTAAAAAACTTAAAATTATGTCTAAAATTGCATCAAAAGTAAAAGCTATTATTGTAGATAAACTGGGAGTGGAAGAATCCGAAGTTACTCCAGCAGCAAGCTTTACTAACGATTTGGGAGCAGATTCACTGGATACCGTAGAGATGATTATGGAATTTGAAAAAGAATTCGGCATCCAGATCCCGGACGATCAGGCGGAAAAAATTACCACCGTAGGTGATGCTATCTCTTATATTGAAGAAAACGTTAAGTAAACCTTTTTTTTAATTTATGGAATTAAAAAGAGTAGTTGTAACAGGCTTAGGCGCAGTTACTCCTCTGGGTGCAAACGTCGGGGAAACCTGGGAGAATGCAATTAAAGGAGTAAGCGGTGCCGGGCCTATTACTTTGTTTGATGCTTCTAAATTCAAGACCCGGTTTGCCTGTGAAGTCAAGAATTTTGATTATTCAAAATTTCTGGACCGCAAGGAAGCAAGGAAATTCGACCGGTATGCGCAGTTTGCTTTGGCAGCAGCCATAGAAGGAATGGAAAATTCCGGCCTGGATCTTGAAAAGGAAGACCTGGATAAGATCGGCGTTATCTTCTCGGCAGGGATTGGAGGTATCAGAACGTTCGAAGAAGAAGTCGGTTCATATTATACAAACATAGAAGCCGGACCACGCTTCAATCCGTTCTTCATTCCGAAAATGATCGCTGACATCGCAGCAGGTCATATTTCTATGAAATACGGTTTACGTGGACCTAACCTGAGTGCAGTATCAGCCTGTGCTTCTTCTACCCATGCATTGGGAATTGCTTTTGACCTGATTCGTTTAGGAAAAGCAACGGCCATTGTAGCAGGTGGAGCAGAAGCAGCAGTATGCGTAGCCGGTGTAGGGGGCTTCAATTCAATGCATGCACTTTCCACCCGGAATGATGATCCGCAGGGTGCTTCCCGTCCGTTCAGTAAAAGCCGTGATGGTTTTGTGATCGGTGAAGGAGCTGCGGCGCTGATTCTGGAAGAGATGGACCATGCCATTGCCCGTGGAGCAACTATCTACGGGGAAATAGCAGGAAGCGGAATGTCCGCTGATGCTTATCACATTACAGCTTCTCATCCGGAAGGTCTGGGAGCTATGCTGGTGATGAAAAATGCACTGGCAGATGCCGGTATGCAACCGGAAGACATTGATTATGTGAATGTACATGGTACATCTACTCCGATAGGTGATATCTCGGAAGTGAAAGCCATTCAGTCTGTTTTCGGAGACCATGCCTATAATATGAACATCAGTTCGACCAAATCAATGACCGGACACCTCTTAGGAGCTGCCGGAGCTATTGAAACGTTGTTTTCACTGCTTTCGATCAGAGATGGCATTGTTCCTCCGACGATTAACTTCCATGAAGGAGATGAAGATCCAGATATCGATTACAAACTTAATTTCACTTTCAATAAAGCACAGAAGCGTGAGGTAAAAGCTGCATTATCCAATACGTTTGGTTTTGGAGGACATAATGCCAGTATTATTGTGAAGAAATTTGAAAAGTAAATACATACCGTGTTTGTAAAATTATATAGAAAAGTAAGATTTTTGGGATATATAAACCGGAAGTCTTACTTTTTACTTTCAAAAAAATTAGGCTTTTTTCCTACAGATATGAGACTCTATGAGGAAGCTCTTTCTCATAAGTCTTCCGTAAAAAAAGATCCATCGAAAAATAAAAATAACGAAAGGCTGGAGTTTCTGGGAGATGCGATACTGGACGCCATCATTGCGGATATTCTTTTCCACCGTTTTAAAAAGAAACGGGAAGGCTTCCTAACAAATACCCGGTCTAAGATTGTACAGCGGGAAATATTAAATAAGATTGCTCTTCAAATGGAGCTGGATAAATTTATTATTATTTCCTGTAAATCCAATACGCACAATCACTATATTTACGGAAACGCCCTAGAAGCACTGATAGGAGCGATTTATCTGGATCAGGGATATAAAAAGTGTAAGAAATTTATTGAAAAGAAAGTATTGGATCCTTACGTAAACCTTGATTCTATTGCGAAAAAAGAAGTAAATTTCAAGTCCAGATTAATCGAATGGAGCCAGAAGCATAAAATTGAGATTTCTTTTGATTTAATAGAATCTTTTATTGACGAAGATCACAATCCGGTTTTCCAGACCCGTATTCTTATTGCCGGAGAATCTGCAGGTGTCGGAATTGGGTATTCTAAAAAAGAATCACAACAAAACGCGGCAAAGAACGCATTAAAAAAGGTATATGCAAAAGATTTTATTCTTCCATCTGCCCCGGTACCTGCAACAATACAAGAACCATCTGCCTGTTCCATTGATAACCCGGAAGAAGCTCCGGTGGAAATAACGGATTTATAACAAAATATTGCTGAAGACCGACCGGAGGGCAATTTTTCGGATGTTTAAAAACCTCTTTTTCAATTAAAAAAAGGCCGGTTTTCTTTTCCGACCTTACATTTGCTCAATCTATTTCTTCCTGTTCTTTTTTCTTACGGAGAATAATCTTGTCCTGATAAGAAGAATTAATCTTATCCCAGAAGTCTGTCAGCAACGAATAATCCTCAGCGGGATATTCTCCTGACCGAATATATAAAGTCTGATGAATCCGGATCCCTTCGTTTTCTTCCTGCACATTGCTTTCAAATAAACCGAATGCTGTCTGAAGAGATACCGGTTTCGGGATAGATTCAATTTCAAACCCTTCCGGAATTACCACATACAGACTATCTGTATCCTTAAATCCGGTATTTATGACAATTTTCTGGGTTCTTTCTGTTTTTTTCAATGTAAATAATTCCGCCTGAAAAGGATTAACCAGAATAAATAACCGGGTGCCGGTTTTACTTCCATATAAAGGTGTTTCCCAGCTATATTCAAGAATAGCAGCCGGCAAGGCAGACTTGTCTTCCCTGACTTTCACTTCCCCCATTTTCACATTCGGCAAACGGATATTTTTACGCATGGCGTCTGTTTGTTCCGAGGGCCTGCCCGAAAGAAGGCTTCTTTTATAATCATAAATTTTCACATGATATTCTTTCGAAGACGTTGCCATTGCTTTTCCATCCGCCTGTAAGATAATTTCCGCTTTATTCTTTTCAATATTCAAAGAATCGGGATAATCTCTCAACCGGCATAATCTCCCACCCTTTTCGGCAACCAGCATGCCGTCATGACCGGCGATTCCGGAATGTATAAACCCGAACGGCACTCTTGGATTTGTGCACTCTAACCATAATGTGTCCTTCTCAAGAGGGACCTGGAGGATCACATGGTTTATCTGATTAAAACCCGGATAGTCGGCAAATAATTCTTTCCGGTATCTGCTCATTTCAATAGGCAGATAATCGGATTCTATTCCTATCACTGCCAGCATTGCCTTTAAATAATTCGTCAGTGCCTTGCAATCTCCGAACCCTGTTTTATAAACTTCCGCCGCAGGCATCGGCTGATACCCTCCGATCCCTAATTGTATACTGACATAACGGGTGGTTTCTCCAAGATAATCATACAGGATTTTTACTTTTTCTCTGGTGGTCTGTGCTTTTTCCGTCATCTGAATAATTTTATTCCGGGCACTTTCCGGCAATATATCCCTATCTTTCAATAGCTGGTGTTGCCAGGAGGACATGGTCTCCCAGTCTGTAATGGTTCCTTCTACCTTATCATAAAAGAAATTTACAGGAGCCAAATAAAGACGGGGCACAAATGCGGATAAAGGCGGTGTAAAAGGCATTTTCTCAATTGCCCCGCAGCTTTCGACTTTCCATGTATATTCTTTCCCGTTCTTACCTGGATTTGTTTCCGGATCAACCTCCATATTCACCGCTTTCTTCCGGAATTCTACCTTTTCAGGAAGAGAAAGTATATATTCCGCTTTTTCCAGAGAGACATAATAATCATGTTGGGGATAAAAATAAGGGAAAACAAGGATTCCGTTTTTCCAGGTAACTTCATATTCATAAGCAATAGTCACAGGAAAAGAGGGAGGTTCCGGAGTAAAATAATACATCCGGCCATCATGTGCCAGTTCCGGAGAGTATTCAGTCATTTCCAGATCCGACATTTTATATTTCCGCAATACCTTTCCATTGATATCAATCAATTGTGCAGAGAAACTTTTAAGCGAACGAAACTGATCTGTATGGCAATAAAATTCAGCCAATTCCTTTCCGGCTTTGTTCATCATGGTAATGACTTCTGTTCTTTTTTCTACCACTGACTTCTCATTCTTATATTCAAAATTTACAGCAGACAGTCGTACAACAGCATTTGCATCTTTCATCAAACTAACCGGCACTTTGCTCAACCGGTAATCTTCCGGATTCGCATATACCCCACAGAAGAGAAAAGCAAACAAAAAAGGTAAAAGGATTTTTATTTTCATAAAAAGTTTATTACAAAGGGATCATAGTTTTTTCAAGACAATCGTTTCCTGGTTCTTTGCAACCACCTGACCGAAGAATTCACTTAAATGCTGGTAATCCATAGCAGGAAAGAGCACTTGATTAAGATCAAAACGATAATTTACATTCAATGTATTTCCAGCCTGCTGAATCTGGAAGGTACATTTTCCTTTATTTTCATCCAGCACAATCTGCATGGATTTCGGTATTTCTTCGATTTCATAATTATCAGGAACAGTCAGGACAATATTCTGCTGGTAGGTATAAGGATAATCGAATTCTACAGGTAATTTCCTTTCTGTCTGTGTAAATTCGTTTACTGCCAGATGAGGAAATATCATCGGATTGATGTATACATATTCCCCTCCTTCTCCGACCGGCTGACTGAAAACTATTTTCTCCTTTACCATGTTAGACATCGGCTCTTTTCCTTCAATAAAAATAGAATCAATACTTATTTTTTTCGTTTCTGCAAGTTTTTCCACATGACTGGTGGAATCTTTTCCCTGATAATAAGTACGTTTATATTCATAAGCCATTTGTCCGGAATAAGAAGAAGTAAGTTCTCCTACCAGATTACCTTCGTCATTGAGGGATACCTGGATGAGACAATTCTGTCTGTTACGGCTGATGTTGGTGAGATTTACCCACTTTTGTGCAACAGTAGGTTCAAATACCCTGCCCCTGTCTACCAGCAGATCCGTCGGTAACATATTCACATTTCCATAGGTAGCTGAACCATCCATATAATATACGGCTCCATCCGAAGCCTGAGCGGCAACAATAAATGTATTAAGGGCATCGATAGAAGGATAAGTATACGGAAGCCTGCCCTTAGAACGCCGGCTGATAAGTATCGGATAGGCTTTTATACCTGCATCTTTCAATGCGCTGATTAATACGACATTTATCTGTGCGTTATTTCCGGTGCCGTTCTTGACTGCATCTTTGGTATCATTTCCCATAAAACTGTAAACCTCATTCCATTTGATTTTGCTTTTAACAAAAGCATGGGTCAATGCGATTTTACTATTATCATCTTCTACTCCTTTTAAAAGTTCCTGTATTTCTTTCTTATATGGATTAGATATTTTAATACTGGATCCAAAAGCAGATTCACGCAATGTCTTTTCCAGTGACTCCCAATCTTTCGTAAAGGCACGATAATAATCACGAGGATAATTAGTCCCTTTTAACTCAAAGCGGATTCCTGTCACATAGTCCTGTTTACACCACACATGGTGCTCATTTTCCAATCCCGGAAGATCTGTCGCCGTATACACAATATTCCGGCTGACACTACTTACCCGGAACGTTCCCACAGATCTCATGTGAATAGTAAACTGCTGATTTTTAGCAGTCTCTTTTACATCAATTTTCTCATATCCTTTCGTTTCGATATTGAACACGTAATACTCAGGAATAAGGACTTCATACCGGCTGTTCATCACAGGAATATCCGTCTGCATGTTCTTATCCGGCAGATCATAAATAAAGTCGGAAAGCCGTTGGTATTTATACTCTATGACAGTTCCTTCTTTCACATTCGGTATAGAGAACTTTATCAAGCGGTAATTCCCCCCTAGTTCTTCTTCAAAAATATATTTCTTTTCCAGCTTTGTTTTAACAACCTGACCGTTTTCCAGGTTATACGCTATCGCTTCCAAACCTTTAATATATTCCCGGGAACTATTCGACTTAAGATAATAAGGGATAGTAATAGTAGCTTTATCCGTACCTTCCTGCTTCAAAATTTTTATTTTCTTCTTTACTTCGGTAGATATTTGAAAATCATCTCCTACCCAATTGTAACTTGTATATCCGTCGTCATAAATAACAACGGCTACCGCTGAAGTATCCTTCTCATAAGAAGTCATCTCTAACTCATCATTGGTAACTTTGCCATATTTCAGGCTAATCTCCTGTGCATAAAAAGATACGGAAAAGAACAGAAAGAATAAAACAAAAGAAACAATCCGTTTTAGTTTCATAGTAATAAATTTTAAGAATAAATAAATTAGTTAATATTGGCTTACAAGCGTACAATAATATTATGAGCGGAATGAACTGAAATCCGGATATTTAACTATTATATATAAAATAAGATCAATCAATCTCCGTTATTAAACTAACACTTTGTGAATGGATACAAATTTTATGGTAATTCTTTCTTTTAATATGTAAGATTACTTTTATAAATACATTGTTTATCATAACCGGAACAAATATAATGAACATTCCATATATTTTTACATATTTACTCAAAAATCAACATATTTTTTACTTCGGGAAAAAAGGAATTATCTCAACCAATCAAAATAATTCTTTCCTACAAGCATTTATAACAAAGAAGTATTATTTTTGCAGGTAGGATAAAATGTATAACTACCATATTATTAATACAATTCATTTCTTTATGAAAAATCACTTTTTATTAAAAACTCTTGCTTGTTGTCTTTTGCCCATTTTTATATTTACATCCTGTCTGGAAGAAGGAAGTAATATACATTCAGGAGCAATGTATGCTGAAGTTATTTCCGTGAGTGGACAAACCATGTTACGGGATCCCGTCGGAAATCTTTATTATTCTGAAAATCTGAAAAACCGGGATCTATCTTCCGGAGATCTTCTATGGGCAAATTATTCGATTAATCTGGATGAACAAATTTATACTGAATGGTTTACCATTGAAATAATGGGATATACGGTTATTACTGATCAGGAATATGTATATGAAATGCCGGAGGAATTAAGTATGGAATCCGTGTGTCCTTTGTATGCGCTGAAACCTCATACTTATGGAATAAAAAATAAATTTTTATTATTTCCTTCCTATACCACAGATATGATAGAGAAAAAATATACTGTGGAATTATATTATGAGGAAAATGATACTACCAAAGATCTTTTTGATGTATATTATGTCCTGAGAGAAGATGAAGAAGAGGGTAATCCGCTTAATATCATAGCTGCCGATATGAGCGAATTAATTTACAGGGAAGGGGAAGTAAAAGGAAGAGATAAAATTAATGTCCTTGTTCATTATCCCAGACAAACAAATAATAGCGAAAAAATTACATTTACTTCTACAGCCTATACATTTACAGTATGGAAATCTTCCACTGAAGAATAAACAAGATCTTTCTGAAGAACAAAAAGCCCGGATCAATCAGATTTTATCCGGGCTTTATTATTAAATATATGTTACTTTCCGGAAGAAACCCGTGCCGATTTTATATTCGGTAAAAAGACAGTAATCAAACCGATCAAAGGCAAAAAAGAACAAATCTGATATACATAATTTATTCCGTTTGCATCGGCAACTTTGCCCAGTACAGCCGAACTTATACCTGCTACTCCGAAGGCAAAACCAAAAAAGAAACCGGCAATCATGCCTACTTTTCCCGGCATCAGCTCCTGCGCATACACCAAAATGGCAGAAAAAGCAGAAGAAAGAATAATACCGATTACAATACTCAGGAAAATAGTTGCCGTCAATCCGACATGAGGCATTAAAAGGGTAAAAGGAGCCACCCCTAAAATCGATAACCAGATTACATATTTACGTCCGATCCTGTCGCCTAATGGCCCTCCGATAAATGTTCCGGCAGCCACGGCAAAAAGGAAAAGGAACAGATACATCTGTGCATCCTGAACAGAAACCTGAAATTTATTCATTAAATAAAAGGTATAATAGGTAGTAATACTGGAAGTATACACATATTTCGAAAAAATAAGTAACAAAAGAATCAGCAATGAAAAACGGACTTTCCGCTTCGATAGGTTTACCTGGGACGTAGTTGAGCTTTTACCGGCTTTCGGTTTCAACAGATAAAGATGATTCTTATACCATTTACTCACTTTCAGCATCACCATGATGCATAATAAGGCAACCAATGAAAAAAGCAGGATACTTTTCTGTCCCAGCGGAACAATAATCAATGCCGCAAGCAAAGGACCCAGTGAGCTTCCGAAGTTTCCCCCTACCTGGAAAATAGACTGAGCTGTTCCTGTTCTTCCTCCTGACGCCATAAAAGCCACCTTCGAAGCCTCAGGATGAAAAATAGAAGAACCGATCCCGGTAAGAGATACCGCCATCAATGTCGTATAAAAACTATTGGAAAACGCCAGGCAGAATAATCCGATAAGAGAAAAAGTCATTCCGACAGGTAAAGAATAAGGCTGCGGCTTCCGGTCGGTATAATAACCGACCAAAGGCTGTAACAAAGAAGATGAAAGCTGGAAAGTCAGTGTAATTAAACCGATCTGAGTAAAATCCAGGCTCAATGTATCTTTGATAATAGGATAAATAGCAGGTATTAAAGACTGCAACGTATCATTCGATAAATGAGTAAAGCTCAGTGCCAGTAATACGGAAAAGGCGGTACCGCCTTTATTCATATGAAAAAACTTTTTTAGTTTCATGAAGGTTGTTCAACTTTCAGAACAGGCAGGATGGAAGAAAACCCCGCGTCCGTATAAAAAAGACACGAGGTTTATTGATACTGCAAAATTCTGAGATATAAAATATATTAAATAGATAATATACGCAATGTTTCCAGTAATTCCTGGTTAATCGGCTTATCATTTTTGATTGCTTTGGAAAAAGGAACGAGCACAATCTGGTCATTCTGAATACCTGTCATAATATTCCGCTGACCATCAATCAAAGCATCTACAGCCGCATGTCCCATCCGGCTGGCAAGAATCCGGTCATTTGCCGTAGGAGAGCCTCCACGCTGAATATGTCCGAGAATCGTTACACGCACATCATAGAGAGGATACTCACGCTGAACACGGTCGGCAAGCCCCATAGCTCCCCCTGTCGTCTCACTCTCGGCAACCAGCACAATACTACTGTTTTTGGATTTACGGAAACCGTTCTTGATTAATTCTTCCAATTGATCCACTTCCGTAGCGATTTCAGGAATAATAGCAGCTTCCGCACCCGAAGCAATTGCTCCGTTCAGGGCAAGAAATCCGGCATCACGTCCCATGACCTCAATAAAGAACAAACGTTCGTGAGAAGTTGCGGTATCCCGTATTTTATCCACAGCATCCATAATCGTATTTAATGCCGTATCATACCCCACAGTAGTATCTGTCCCGTAAAGATCATTATCAATTGTTCCGGGAATCCCCACAATAGGGAAATTATATTCTTCGCTGAATACACGGGCACCGGTTAATGTTCCGTCACCACCGATTACCACCAATGCATCGATTCCTTCTCTTTTCAGATTTTCAAAAGCGATTTTCCGACCTTCCACAGTCATAAAATCCTGGCTCCTTGCCGTTTTAAGAATCGTACCTCCCTGTTGGATGATATTACTTACATTCTGTGTTTTAAACGGGATAATTTCATTTGTGATTAATCCCCTATATCCTCGATAAACAGCTTTCACTTCCAGGCCATTATAAATGGCGGTACGGGTTACTGCCCTGATCGCAGCATTCATCCCGGGGGAATCTCCACCGGATGTTAATACTCCGATACATTTTAGTTTTCTTTCCATAAGTTTTGTGAATTAAAAAACGTTGCAAAGTTAGGAATAAATAGACATTATTGTTACTGGCAGGATGACAAATTTGTGAATATTTCAGACAAATTTATCTTAACTCTAACATTTTGTTAATATTAACATATTTCTGTAACAATCTCTTTATTTTACGGATACAAAAAATCCGGTATAAAGTCTTTTACCTTATACCGGATTCTCTTTTTTCAGCTTTTTAGTTTCTAAAGACTAACCCATCCCCGAAATAATCGACAATGACGGGTTTTGAAGTATCTATTTTATCCCCAAGAATCTCTTTGGATAATTCATTCAGCACATATTTCTGGATGACTCTTTTTACCGGTCTTGCTCCGAATTCCGGATCGTATCCTTCTTCTGCAATGAAATTCAAAGCATCCGGGGTAAACTCCAGTTTTATATTACTTCCTTCCAGCACATTCCGAATTCCATTCAACTGAATATCGACTACTTGCCTGATTTCATCCTTCGATAACGGATTAAACATGATCGTTTCATCAATACGGTTAAGGAATTCAGGCCGGATAGTTTGTTTGAGAATATTCAGCACCTCCCTTTTTGTTTTTTCAATGATCTGTTCTTTATTCGAATCATTTATCTGCTTAAAATTTTCACGGATAAGGGCAGACCCGATATTGGAAGTCATAATAATAATTGTATTCTTAAAATTAACGACACGTCCCTTATTATCTGTTAAACGGCCATCATCCAATACCTGTAACAGAATATTAAACACATCCGGATGTGCTTTCTCAATCTCATCAAACAATACGACAGAATAAGGTTTGCGGCGGATTGCCTCCGTCAACTGCCCTCCTTCTTCATATCCGACATATCCCGGAGGCGAACCGATAAGACGGGTCACACTGAATTTTTCCTGATATTCGCTCATATCAATCCGGGTCATCATATTCTCATCATCGAAAAGGACTTCAGCCAATGCCTTTGCCAGTTCTGTTTTTCCTACACCTGTGGTACCCAGGAAAATAAAAGAACCGATCGGACGTTTCGGATCCTGTAAGCCACTACGGCTACGGCGGACTGCATCCGAAACAGCCAGAATTGCATCATCCTGTCCGATTACCCGTTTATGCAGTTCATCTTCCAATGTTAAAAGCTTTTGCTTTTCTGTCTGCAACATTTTACTGACCGGAATTCCTGTCCAGCGGGAAACAATATCGGCAATATCTTCCGAATCCACCTCTTCCTTTATCATTGCTTTACCGGAAGTCTGTAATTCAACTAACTGATCTTCCAGTTTCTGATTTTCTTCTTCTATCTGTTTTAATTTTCCGTAGCGTATTTCGGCAACTAATCCGTAATTTCCTTCCCGCTCAGCCTTGTCTGCTTCAAATTTAAGATTTTCATACTCCACCTTATTTTGCTGCATTTTATTGACAATTTCTTTCTCAGCCTGCCACCTGGCCATTTGGGAGGCTTCTTCTTCTTTAAGGTCAGCCATCGTTTTATTAATTTGCTCAAGCTTCCCCTGATCATTTTCCCTTTTGATAGCTTCCCGTTCGATTTCCAGTTGTTTGATACGACGTTGGATTTCATCCAGTTCCTGAGGGACAGAATCTACCTCCAGACGCAACTTGGCAGCAGCCTCATCCACCAGGTCTATTGCCTTATCAGGCAGAAAACGATCTGTAATATAGCGGTGGGAAAGTTGTACCGCAGCGATAATGGCATCATCTTTAATCCGTACTTTATGGTGGTTTTCATACCGTTCTTTTAATCCACGGAGAATAGAAATAGCACTTAATTCATCCGGTTCATCCACAATAACTGTCTGGAAACGACGCTCCAGTGCTTTATCTTTTTCAAAATACTTCTGGTATTCATCCAGCGTGGTAGCACCGATAGATCGTAATTCGCCCCGTGCCAGCACCGGTTTCAGAATATTTGCGGCATCCATGGCTCCTTCTCCTTTTCCGGCACCTATTAAAGTATGTATTTCATCAATAAAAAGAACAATCTGGCCATCAGATTTTATTACTTCATTCACAACGGATTTAAGCCTTTCCTCAAATTCACCTTTGTATTTTGCACCGGCAATCAGAGCTCCCATATCCAATGAAAAAATTTGTTTGGATTTCAGGTTTTCCGGCACATCTCCCCGGATGATACGGTGAGCCAGACCTTCCGCAATAGCCGTCTTACCAACCCCTGGTTCTCCGATAAGGATCGGATTGTTTTTTGTACGTCGGCTTAAAATCTGCAGCACCCTGCGAATCTCATCATCCCTGCCGATCACCGGGTCCAGTTTCCCTGAACGTGCCCGCTCATTGAGGTTAATAGCATATTTATTTAATGCATTATAGGTTTCCTCCGCAGAAGCAGAATCTACTTTAGAGCCCTTCCGCAAATCCTGAACAGCCAACTTCAGTTCCTTCTCACTGACCCCGGCATCTTTTAAAATTACTGAAGCATCACTTTTTTCAGTAAGAATAGCTAACAAAATATGTTCTAATGCCACAAAAGAATCCCCCATTGAGGAAGCATTATCAATTGCTTTCTGCAAAACGGCATTTGCTTCCCTGCTCAGATAAGGTTCCCCTCCCGACACTTTCGGATAAGAAGCAATTTTCTGATCCGTTGCGGATATTACTTGTTGCATGTTCACTCCTAACTTCTGAAAAAGGAAATTCATCGTGTCTTCTCCTTCTTCTATAACAGCTTTAAGTAAATGCGCGGGTTCTATCAACTGCTGATTAGCAGCCCGGGTTAAATTAATCGCTTTCTGGACAGCCTCCTGCGATTTTATAGTAAAATTATTAAAGTTCATATTCCTATATTTTTAATATATGTTATTAATTACTTATTACACATTTATTTAATTAATTTCAAACTTCTTGCCAATTTACAATACCTGCAATTTTGTCAGTACAAAAGAGACTTAAAATAGAACATCCTTATAAATAGTAGTTTAAAAAACACTATTTTTCTTTTAGAAGGAATTAAACTAACAGAAGCCGAATTCAACCATTCATTTTATTTAACTTAACAACAAGTAGTTATTAACATATATTAGTTTGAATTATTTTGTCCTACCCCTCTCCACCCTTATCTTTGTATCAGATTTTTCATAGTATTAGATTTAAGGTTAACAAGAAGATTGGTTGTCGGGAGACAACCTTTTTTTTGCCCTCTTTTTATGGAAACAGTAGATATATAAAAAAGTTCTTAGAGAAAGATGAATAGGAAAAGTGAAACACAATAATATATGATACTACTTATGTGTGAAACTGCTTTTTCATCCTGTGTACAACCCTTCCCCTTTTGGCTTCGCCAAAAGGTACTTCCCTTCATGGAAGGGAAGAGTTGTCTGGTATCTCATCTTTTATATGCTCCCAAAGATAACCTGCGCACCAACTCTCCCCTCGTAGAAGGGGAGTACCTTTTCCAAAGGAAAAGGGGTGGGGTTTGATAATAAGCACTGAGGCAACCAGACAAGAAAAATACCTGCAACTTTTTAATACCCAACTGATTTGTTTTTACTCCGTGTAAACTCCGTTTTCTTCCGGGGTATTCAACCGTGGGTGAACCCTTCCCCCTTTCATTCCGAAAGGGTACTTCCCTTCATGGAAGGGAAGAGTTGTCTGGTATTTCATCTT
>JAJQEC010000067.1 GCA_021201815.1 Candidatus Azobacteroides sp.
TTTTTATTTCGTAATTCTTCCTTTAAGGTGCCTTGTATTAAATAATAATTTAATAAAAAGGAGTCGAAAACGTCTTTTTTATTAAAAAAATAAAGATTTTCCTTTTCCTCAAAAAGCGCATCCACTTTTTTTTAAAGCAGAGGCGCTTTTTTTTAAAGCGGATGCACTTTCATACCAGAAGCGGATGCGCTTTTTGAGGAAAAATAAGGAAAATTGTTCATGAAAATATGCATATGGTATGTTCCTATACTAGGCTAAAAAGGGTGTAGGACACGGCAAAAAGAAAGAAAAAGAGGAAAAATTTTTCTTTAAAAATTGCGCATAAGCCCCTTGTAGTAAGGAAAGAAAGAAAAAATATAATCCTCTGGAAGGAAGATTTGAATAAACAGTAGGTGAAAAAAATATTTCATTCTGAAAAAATGTCATAACACCTTGGTCCTGCAAAAGAGAAAATTCTCTTGCGGTTCTTATTTTTCCTGCCGGAAAGAATAAAAAACAACCAATCCGTATAGGAAGGGTAAAGAAAAATATATATAGAATATACTGCATCTGTATGAATTATTCTTTTGCCATTTATTGCAAATATAATCAAAAAATATGCCAAAGTCAATTCCGGAAGGAAAAAGAGTTGTGGAAATATAAATCCGTTTTTAACATGTCAGATCTGATTAAATAATTGATTGAAAAAATTAATTAGTTATATTTACACAACTAAAATCTTACAAAAGAGAGGTGGGAAAAATTTAAAATAAAAATGAGAATGGAAGATATGGGTTCTCCGGATGAAAAATTTATGTTAAGATGTCTGCAACTGGCAGAAAATGGAAAGCCGAACGCCTTTCCTAATCCTTTAGTGGGGTCTGTTATTGTATACAAGGGTAAGATAATAGGGGAGGGGTTTCATGCTATGTATGGAAAAAGACATGCCGAAGTAATGGCGATCCACTCCGTAAAAGAAGAATCCCTATTGCAGGAATCTATACTATATGTTAATCTGGAACCTTGTGCGCATTATGGAAAAACACCTCCTTGCGCTGAACTGATTATCGAAAAAAAAATACCTCGTGTTGTCATTGGAATGAAGGATCCCTTCTCCTTAGTAGCCGGAGAGGGAATCAATATGCTCAGGAATGCCGGAATAGAAGTGGTTGTCGGGATATTGGAAAAAGAGTGTAAAGAACTGAATAAGTTTTTTCTGACATACCATACGCATCACCGTCCTTATATTATTCTTAAATGGGCACAAACATCAGATGGATATATTGACCACGTAAGAAGCCAGGAGAATATTTCTGCGGCAGTCATATCTAATCCGGTTACACAACTCATATCTCATAAGCTCCGTGCCGAAACAGATGCTATTCTGGTTGGAACGAATACCGTATTAAAAGATAATCCGTCTTTAACAACACGTTTGTGGAAAGGTAGTGATCCGATGAGAATATTTCCTGACAGGAATAAACGGATTTCCGACAAGCATACAATTTTAAATGATTTTGTGCCAACAATTGTTTTTACAGAAAACTCTATCCCTGAGAGAAAAGAAAATACAACGTATGTTCGTATTGATTTTACTAAAAATATTATTCCTCAGATTTTAAATGTATTATACGAAAAGAAAATTCAATCTTTAGTAGTGGAAGGAGGCAATAAACTCCTTACAAGTTTTATTGACGCGGGATGTTGGGATGAAGCAGCCATAGAGATCTCCCGGAAAAAATTTAAGGAAGGAACAGAAGCTCCTCTATTATCAGGAGATATAATAAACGTGAATAAATTTGATGATTCTGAGTATTTTGTAATCCAAAATAAAAATCAAGTTAAAAGTCCGGAAGGAATAAAATAAAAATGTTAATGCGGATTATTCTTTCTTTCTTTATTCTCTAATTTTTCATAAAACTAAAAGGCAATTATAGTTACAGCATTTTTTTTTTTACATTTGCAACTCATTTGTAAAATTTACCTAAATGAATTTAACACCGTTTCGATTATTTTCTTTCCTGGCCTTTATCATCGGTTTCTCATCTTGCCTGGATGATGATACGACGACTACTTCATATAAAGATGCTCAGATATATTCTTTTTCTCTTACTAATTCGAAGGTAGATGGACTATCTACCACTACTTTTACCATAGATCATAAAAACGGACTTATTTATAATGCAGATTCTCTGGCTTATGGTACCGTTGTTTCAAAAGTAGTATGTTCTTTAACAACAAAAAGTGCTGCTGGCATTCTGGTAATGGCAGAAGCAACAAACGATACGGTTACATGGAGTGCTTCCGATTCCATAGATTTTTCCAAACCCGTTAAATTTGAAGTTTATTCTCAGGATGGGACTGAAACGAAGACATATACCGCAACATTAAATGTGCATCAACACAAAGAGACCGGTTTTTCCTGGAAAAAGATAGTGGATAAAGCTACAAACAGAAATATTTCTATGCAAAAAACAGTATTTCTGGAAGGCCTTTATTATACTTTTGTAAAGGTAAATAATGATTTTATGTTATTTATTTCATTCAATGATGGTCAGACATGGGTCTCTCAGGATTTGGTAAATTTCCCTCCGGATGTAGAATTGATGTCCATGCTGGCAGTTCAGAATAAACTTTACGTGGCTACTTCTTCAGGAGAAGTGTACGCTTCTCAAAATGGTAGGCAATGGAATCAGACAGATATAAAGGAAAATAGCGAAACCGTAAAAGTGAAAAACTTTATTGATGTCTGGAATTCATCGTGTTATGCCTTAATAGATAAAGACAATCAATATTATTTTGGAAATACTTCCGATATGACTAATTGGGAAGTTAGCACGAATACTATTCCAGCCGGTTTTCCGGTATCCGGCTTTGGAGTTTCTTCTAATAAATACGGATTGATTGTTGTCGGTGGTAAGAATAGCCAGGGACAGTTGTTGAATACGACATGGTTAACTTCCGGTGACCATACATGGCTTCAGACAACAGATTTAATTCACAATGAATTAGAAAAAGTCGAAGGTGCTGCCTTAGCTTATTATTCGGATAAATATTACTTAATAGGAGGATTAAATACCTCCGGAACCTATACCGAGGAGGTGTTTGTATCAAGAACAAATGGTGTTACATGGGAAAAAACAGATAGTTTAACCCTGACAGATTTATATGAACCCAGAGCTTTTTCTTCTGTACATGTGAATCAGGACGGTTTGCTTCTGTTCGGAGGTACAAATGGAATCACCTGGTTTGATGATGTATGGCAGGGAGTTCTGAACGAGCTGTTAGTGAGCAGTTCTGATTAAAAATAAAAAGCAAAATTTTTAGAAATAACTTTTAAAAATGCCGGAAATATAATTTTGTTTATTCTGCAACGTTCTTTTTATATTGACAAAACAATTGCTTACTGACAAAAGATGTTTAATAAAAGAAAAAAGATATTGATTGCAGTCGGATTAATTATATTTCCATTAATTGAGCTGTTTTCACAGTCATATAAATATGAAATAGGAGGCATGGGAGGAGCTTCATCCTACATCGGAGAAGCTAATCCCGGACTGTATAAAAATATTGGGGGTACATTCGGCGCTCTTTTTCGGTATAACCATAATTTTCGTTATGCCGTGAAAGCTAATCTTGCAATGGCGCATGTATCCGGTGATACACAACAATTTGAAAATGTTTTTCCGGATGAGAAACAATATGCTTTCAGCCGGAATGTTTTTGACTTAGGTGTGCAAATGGAGTTTCATTTTTTTAATTATAGTGAAGGATTTCGATATCTGGAAACTCAAAGCTGGACACCTTATCTTTCGGCAGGGTTAGGAGTTTCTTTTGCCGGAGGAGAATCTAACTTTTTTAGTGTAAATATTCCTTTTGGAGTTGGCATTAAATATAAGATCAGACCACGATGGAATGTCGGGATGGAGATTTCATTCCGTAAGCTTTTTCAGGATAACCTGGATGTTACGGAGCGTAATCCCTCTCTTTCGCTGGATGATCCCTACAATATAAAAAGTGCGATGTATAAGAATAAAGATTGGTATCAATTGACATTTCTTTTTATTACATACGACTTTTATAGTTGTGGAGGTTTTTGTAAATAAAAAATTGATTTCAGGAATTACAAAGCTGCAAATATATTATGGCAAGTAAGCAACAAATATATAAAGACCATATACCAAAGCATGTGGCAATAATTATGGATGGCAACGGACGTTGGGCTAAACAACGGGGATTGGATAGGAGTGAAGGCCATCGGCAGGGAGTAGAATCTGTTCGTAATGTGATACAGGCAGCTTTAGATTTGGGCATCTCATATTTAACATTATATACTTTTTCCAGTGAAAACTGGAATAGACCCAAAGATGAAATCGAAGCCCTTATGAATTTATTGGTCTGGGCTATTGAAAGAGAAACACCGGATTTGATGGAAAAGAATGTCCGGTTATTATGTATCGAAGACCAAGACAGCTTACCGGAAGTACCCAGGCAGAGACTAAAAAAATGCATGGAACAAACAGCTAATAATACGGCTTTATCTGTTGTATTAGCCATTAGTTATTCTTCCAGAAATGAAATAGTGTCCGCAGTGAAGAAAATTTCAACTGAAGTAAAAAACGGACAGCTAAATGTGAATGATATAAATGAAAAGTTAATTCCTGAATATCTGACCACACGTGGAATTCCGGATCCGGATTTGTTAATCAGAACAGGAGGAGAGCTTCGGATCAGTAACTTTTTATTATGGCAGTTATCTTATTCCGAATTATATTTTACCGATGTATACTGGCCGGATTTCGGGAAAGAGGAATTGGAAAAAGCCGTATTGGATTATCAAATGAGAGAACGACGTTTTGGAAAGACAAGCGAACAGCTTTAATTATTTATAGAGTTCATAGTTATTCAAAAATATATGCAAAAGAAAATACTATTTTTATTTTTTAATGTTCTTTTTTCAGGATTATTCGTTTTCTCTCAAGAGCCGGCAGATTCTGTAAAAAATGATAATTTACCGGTAATCTCCTATTCTTCTACTCCTAAAACCTACACCGTCGCTGGCATCGATGTGCAGGGTGCTGATAACTATGATGATTTCATTATTATTGGACTTTCCGGTCTTTCTGTCGGAGAAAAGGTGACTATCCCGGGAGGAGATGAAATTTCTACTGCCATTAAACGCTTCTGGAGACATGGGTTATTCTTAGAAGTGCAGATTTCAGCTACTAAAATAGAAGGGGACCAGGTATGGCTGTTAATAGATTTGAAACAACGTCCCCGTATTTCCGAAATAAACTATCAGGGTGTAAAGAAGTCCGAACGTGAAGACCTCGAGAGCCGCTTAGGGCTTGTGGTAGGAAACCAGATCACACCTAATATCGTAGATAGGGCGAAAATTTTCATTAAAAGATATTTTGATGAAAAAGGATTTAAAGATGCGGAAGTAACCATTATTCAAAGACCTGACAATAGCAAAGAAAATCAGGATATTGTGGATATTATCATAGATAAAAAGGAGAAGATAAAGGTTAATAAGATATACATAGAAGGTAATTCGGTCCTTTCGGATAATAAAATAAAAAGGACCATGAAGAAAACGAATGAAAAAGGGAAGTTACGGAATCTTTTTCGTTCAAAGAAATTTGTGGAGAGTGAATTTGAAAATGATCAGGATTTGATTATTGAAAAATACCAGGAGCTGGGATACAGGGATGCGCAAATTATAAAGGACAGTGTAGCAAGATTTGATGAGAAAACAGTGGATGTCTTCCTGACGATTGAAGAGGGGCCTCTGTACCACATAAAAAGTATCCAATGGGTTGGAAATACACTTTACCCTTCGGAATGGCTGAGCCAGGTATTGGGATTGGCTCCCGGAGACGTATATAATCAGAAAAAATTAATAGAAAGATTACAGGTAGATGAGGATGCCGTGGCGAACCTTTATATGAACAACGGTTATCTGTTTTTTCATATTGACCCGGTAGAAGTAAATGTAGAAAATGATTCGATCGATCTGGAATTCCGTATCAGAGAAGGAACGCAGGCTACGATAAATAAAGTGGAAATTCAGGGGAATGATCGTTTGTATGAACATGTTATCCGAAGAGAGCTTTATACAAAACCCGGAGCGCTGTATAGCCGGGAGGATATCATACGATCCTTAAGGGAAATTGCCCAGACACAGCATTTTAATCCGGAAAATATGAACCCGGATATACGTCCGAATTATGAAGATGGAACAGTAGATATTATTTATCAGTTAGAATCCAAGTCAAACGACCAGGTAGAGTTTTCATTAGGGTGGGGACAAACCGGTTTGGTAGGAAGATTAGGATTTCGTTTTGCAAATTTTTCTATAAGAAACCTGCTGAATCCCAGTAGCTATAAAGGAATTATTCCTCAGGGAGAAGGTCAGTCATTGAGTATCAGTGGACAAACCAACGGACGGTATTACCAGTCTTATAGCATTTCTTTCATGGACCCCTGGTTCGGTGGGAAACGTCCTAATACATTCTCTTTAGGAGGTTATTATTCCCGCTATTCAAGTATTAGTAGTACCTATGCAAATAATTATTATAATTATTTATATAATTCCAGTTACTACGACCAGTCTTCTATTTATAGCTATGCAGACCCGAATACTTCCTTTGAAATGATTGGTGTTTCTGTCGGATTAGGAAAAAGGCTGAGTTGGCCGGATGACTATTTTTCTATTTACGGAGAACTTTCTTTCCAACAGTACCGGATGAAGAACTGGGATTACTTTATCGTCCAGAATGGAAATTGTAACAATTTCAGCCTTAGAATAAATTTCGGGCGTAATTCTACGGACCAGCCAATTTATCCGAGAAGAGGTTCGACTTTTAATCTTTCGGTAGCACTGACTCCGCCTTATTCTCTTTTTGACGGAAAAGATTATGCTGCTATGACCGAAGAAGAAGCGTATTCGGAGAAAAAGTATAAATGGGTGGAATATCATAAATGGAAATTCAATTCTAAAACCTTTACCTCTTTATCTTCTAACGATAAGCTGATATTAATGACCCGTGCGGATTTCGGGTTGGTAGGATATTACAATAAAGATAAAAAATCTCCCTTTGAAACATTTATGGTCGGTGGTTCCGGTATGTCCGGATATAGTAGTTCGTATGCAACTGAAACCATTGCCTTAAGAGGATATGAAGACAGTTCATTGGGTAGTCAGCAGTCTGCTTATACCCGTTTGGTGCTGGAATTACGTTATCCGCTGTTGCTAGAACCAACTTCTACCATTTATGCATTAGCCTTTTTAGAAGGCGGAAATGCATGGTATGATGTAAAACGGTTTAATCCTTTCGATATAAAACGGGCAGCAGGTGTGGGTATACGCGTGATGTTACCGATGATCGGTTTACTGGGTCTGGACTGGGCATATGGATTTGATAAAATTAATGGCTCCAGTTCGTATGGAGGCAGTCAGTTACACTTTGTATTGGGACAGGAGTTCTAATTGGCTGAAAATTTATCTTTTAATTAAACTTTTTGGTCGGATTTTAGTCAAAGGAAAGGTTGATTATATTGTAATTATAAAATATTGAGAGAATGAAGAAATTTATTTTATCCATTATAGTTTTTGCTGCCTTTTCTATTTCAGGAATGGCACAGAAATTTGCGCTTGTTGATATGGAATATATTTTGAAAAATATTCCGAATTATGAAATGGCAAACGAACAATTGGATCAGGTATCCAAGAAATGGCAGGTAGAAGTGGAAAGAGCTTTTCAGGAAGCACAGAATATGTATAAAAACTATCAATCCGAATTAGTGTTTCTTTCGGAAGATATGAAAAAGAAAAGGGAAGAAGAGATCGTGGCAAAAGAAAAAGAAGCAAATGAATTAAAGAAAAAATATTTTGGCCAGGACGGAGAATTATTTAAGAAACGGGAAAGTCTGATGAGACCTATTCAGGAAGAAATATATAATGCCGTAAAACAGGTTTCGGAAGAAAAAGGCTATCAGATGATTATGGATAGAGCTTCTTCTGCAAATATTATTTTCGCTTCTCCCAGAATAGATGTAAGTAATGAAGTGCTGGTAAAATTGGGATATTCAAAATAATTTCCTAATTTTACACGGTTATATAAAAAATGAAATTTTTTAATTAATTGTATACTATGCGAAAAAAAGTATTTATAGGGTTATTGACAATTTTAGCTTGTTCATTCTCCCTTTCAGCTCAGGATTTGAAATTCGGCTATGTAAATGTGGGTGAAATATTACAAATCATGCCTGAAAGAATTGAAGCTCAAAAAAAGATTGATACGGAGACTACAAAATTAGAAGACGAACTTAATAAAATGCGGGAAGAATTAAATAAGAAATTTACCGCTTTTCAGGATGAGCAGGAAACTTTATCGGAAACAATTAAAGTGATGAAGATGAAGGAAATCAATGAACTGGATCAACGAATTCAAACTTTCTATGAAGATGCTCGTCAGGATCTGCAAAGATTACAGTTGCAGGAAATGCAGCCAATAGAAGAGAAAATAAAAAATGCAATCAAAGCAGTAGGCGATAGAGAAGGATATGTGTCCATTATCGATAGTAATTCGGCTTATTATTTTTCACCTACAAAAATGACAGATGTATCTCCTGCCGTAAGAGCAGAATTAGGAATCAAATAAAAAATTCCTCTATAATAAAAAAGAAAGGATGGATATACATATCCATCCTTTTTTTGTATTTTTGTTAGCCTAATTTATATAAAATGCCGTTATCTGAAACACCAGGTCCTATCGGAATCTTTGATTCAGGGTATGGAGGATTGACTATTTATGAAAAGATTAAAGAAACACTTCCACAATACGATTATATCTATTTAGGGGATAATGCGAGGACTCCTTATGGTACACGTTCTTTTGAAGTGGTATATGAATTTACTCGGCAGGCAGTCTTAAAGTTATTTGAATGTGGCTGTCATTTGGTTATCCTGGCATGTAATACAGCCTCTGCAAAAGCGCTCAGGTCGATTCAGCAAAAAGATCTTGCGGGTTGGGATAAGAACCGTCGGGTGTTAGGAATAATTCTTCCTACCGTAGAATCCCTGGGGAATATTACTCATACCGGACATGTGGGTGTATTAGGAACAGAGGGAACAATAAATTCTTGTTCTTATGATATTGAAATAAATAAGTTATACCCGGATATTAAAGTTTATTCCCAAGCTTGTCCTATGTGGGTGCCCCTTATTGAAAACAACGAATATGATAAGCCGGGAGCAGATTATTTTGTTGAAAAATACATTGAACAAATTTTAAAAAAAGATGCACAGATAGATACCTTAGTATTAGGTTGTACTCATTATCCTATTTTGATTTATAAAATCAGCCGGTATTTGCCGGAACATATAAAAATTATTTCTCAGGGAACCTATGTGGCAGATAGGCTGAAAGATTACCTGATTCGGCACCCTGAAATGGATGAAAAGTGTACTAAGAACGGAAATACCCTTTTTTTTACAACAGAATCCGTGGAAAAATTCATGAACATGTCTTCCGTTTTTTTGAAAGATGATATCGTTGCAGAGCATTTGGATATCGGGTGAAATTATATAAATAATAAATTTGAAAATGGAGAAACTGGTTTTTGCAACTAATAATAAACATAAAACTCAGGAGGTTCTGGCGCTCTTAAATAATAAATTTAAAATTTGTACGTTAGAAGAGATAGGATTCAGAGAAGAAATTCCGGAAGAAGCAGCCACGTTAGAAGAAAATGCAAGACAAAAAGCATATTTTATTTATAAAAAATACGGACTTAATTGCTTTGCTGATGATACAGGCCTGGAAATTGAAGCCTTAGGAGGTGCTCCTGGAGTTTATTCTGCCCGTTATGCCGGAGAAGAAAAAGATTCAAATGCAAATATAGAAAAAGTTTTATCTCAATTAAACGGAGAAAAAAACAGGAAAGCTGCTTTCAGAACTTTTATTATTCTTATACTTGATGGAAAAGAATATGTTTTTGAAGGAAAAGTAACCGGTACTATTTTGCAGGAGACCAAAGGCGTCTCCGGTTTCGGATATGACCCTGTTTTTGTTCCGGATGGCTATAATGAAACATTTGCAGAAATGCCCCTGGATTTAAAAAATAAAATAAGTCACAGAGGACTGGCAATAAAAAAGTTAGTGACATTCTTAAATAAAAAATACAATGAATAAATTATTTCTACTTTTGTTTTTCCTTTTTTCCTCCTTTATTTCTATCTATTCTCAGGCAATAGGAGAATGGCAGACATATTTTTCCTATTCTACAATTACACAGGTTTGTGAAACTAAAAATAAAATATTTGCTTTAGGGGTCGGGTCGCTTTTTTCTTGTGAAAAGGATGGTACTGACATACAAACTTATTCGAAAATAAACGGACTAAATGATAATAATATTGTAAAAATTGCTTACAGTACGGAGAATAACTTGTTATTAATTGCTTATGAAAACGCCAACATTGATTTATTGATGGAGGATGGAATTGTAAATATTCCTGATTTTATGAATAAGATCATGGTAGGTAATAAAACCGTGAATGATATTTATTTCGATGGCGATTTAGCTTATTTATCTACAGGGGTCGGAATTGTAGTGGTAAATATAAAAAAATACGAGATTAAAGAAAGTTACGTCCTTAAAAAAAATGATATTGTTTTATCAATATACAGCTTAGCTATTCAGGGAGACGAAATTTTTGTTACTACATCAGAGGGTGTATACAAAGGGAATGTGAATGAAAATCTGTTGGATTTTAATAAGTGGATTACGATAAGTGAAGAAGGAACCATGACCAACGGGATAAAAGTCGTATCGTTTCAGGGAAGTTTATATGTAGCATTGAAAAATGAAGAAATATCAAAATATGAAGGAGATAAAAACTGGAGCCGGTTTATGCATAATGGAACGGTACAGGACATCCATATTTCTGATGGACATATGATTATTGCAACTCCCACTCAGATTTTTGATTATACTTCTGAAAACGAACGGACTTTTTTTCAAACAGGCTTCAGCACCGGCGCCTCTGCCATTGCTTCCGGAGAAAAGGAAGGCTGTTACTGGCTGGCAGCAAATTCTTCCGGTTTGAATTATATAAATGAAAATGCAGAAGTGATATATAGTAATATATCACCGGATGGACCTTCGGAGAATATCGTTTATAAACAGAAATTAGGACATGGGGCTCTTTATTTTGTCAATGGAACAGATAGAGGTGACGGAGTAGATAGTAAAGTAATGAAATTGGATGTAGCTACTAATAAATGGACTATTATCGGAGAGGAAAATAACGCGGCCCTTAAAAATGTAACCAATCTTATTTTACATCCGTCAATTGCAGGGAAATTTTATGTTACTTCCTTCAGGCAGGGAATGTATGAATTTGAAAATGATATTTTTAAAAGAATATATAGTGGCACAACTAATCCCGGTGATATAGATTATATTTCAGGTACACAAACTACTTTCTTATCCAGTCCTGCTTTTGATCAAAATGAAAATTTGTGGTTAGGAAACGGACAAACCAGTTATGGAATTAAGATTTTAAAGCCGGATAATACTTGGGAGAGAAAGTTCTATTCCGACCTTTCCGATATGGAGTTTTATGAGATGCTGATTTTATCTAATGGGCAGAAGTGGTTATTAGGTACTAACAATAGTAAGTATTGGGGAATATATATTCTTGACGGAGATAATGGTAAAAGACATAAAAAATTTAATGATCAGGATGGAAATCAGGCAGATGCCCAATCTTATTTTAGTATTGTACAAGATAAAAATAATAGCGTCTGGGTAGGCTCGGATAAGGGGGTTCTTGTTTTTAATAATTTCTCGAATGTGCTGGATAATAATTACACATGTAGTAGAATTAAAATTCCGAGAAATGATGGTTCCGGGCTGGCAGATTATTTGTTAGGAAGTGAAAGAATTAATGCCATTGCCGTAGATGGGGGGAATAGAAAATGGCTGGGAACACAAAATTCAGGTCTTTATCTGGTGAGTGAAGATGGGCTACAGACTATTCATTATTTTACCAGTGAAAATAGTCCGTTACCCTCCGATCAAATATTGTCATTATCCATTGAACCGAATACAGGACTTGTATTCATAGGAACTTCCAAAGGGCTGTTATCTTATAAAAGTGACGCAATAGAAGGAAAAAATGATTATTCCAATGTATACGTTTATCCTAATCCGGTACGTCCGGATTATAGTGGTTGGATTACTGTAACCGGACTGGTGGAAAATTCTACGGTAAAAATTACGGATATAAGCGGAGAACTTGTTAATGAAGGCACTTCCCAGGGTGGTCAGTATAGCTGGGATGGTAAAAATAAATATGGAGAACGGGTGGCGACAGGGGTATATTTAGTATTTGCTTCTTCTAGTGATGGTTCGGAAAGTTCGGTCGCTAAAATTATGATGATAAAATAATTCCTGGCTGTTTGAAGTTGGATAGTTGTTGCATAGCTTTATGATCTTTCATTTTATAGGATCATAAAGCTATATTTCATTTAAAAGTAGGATGAAAATAATAAAAAATAAAAGAGAAACTTTTTTAACCGGAATAACGACTTATTTTCATTTCACACACTTTGCAATCAAATTCTATTTTTAGTATTAAATGATTGTATTCCAGGTATAATGATTCTACAGAAAAGTTGCTTTTCTCTTTTATGGAGTTTTTCTGACACCAGCCTAACCTTTCTCTTATACAATATTTAGTAAACATAAGAGTTTGTTCCGTACTTTTTTTTTCAATAGTTGACATATCAATTCGGTTCACTCCGGATTGTTGATAAAATTTAAAAGAGTTACTATTGATGACATTTCCCAGATAAGTCAGGGAAGATTGAGGATAAGAGATATAGTTTTTCTGGGATCTTCTGTACTCTCTTCTGTAATTTATATTCTTTAATATATACAAATGCTCTATGAATTTTTTTCTCCAGGAGGATAATATCGAAGAGGGTATAAAATAGTGTTGGTTACAATCAGCTTCGAATAAAAGAATATTGAAAATCGTATTTCCGAATTTGCTCAATTGGGTTTTGATATTATCGTATTGAGGTTCTTTTGCCGGTTCTTTTTTCCATGGGAAATTTAACGTTAGTTTTAAGTGATCTTCCGTTTCTCCGGATAAAGAAAAGCCAGAAGGAGTTTCATTAAAAAATAACGTTAGATTAACTTTTCTTTCCGCTGTTTTTAAAGAAAGTTTCTTTTCAAAATTTTTATCAAAATTTCTGTATATTTTACTGCCTGCAGGTAAAAGGGGCAGATTGGAAAAAATATATTCCCCCTCTACTTTGTGCACCCGGGAACCAAAAAAAGCTCCGGAAGGAGTTACCACACATATTCCGTCGCCGTTCTGCAGATCATGTTTATTAAATAACTTTATTTTATTATTCTGCATGCTTTTTATCTTTCCGATAAATTCTCCCAAAGATTTCGGTGTTTCAAAAGAAGTTATATCCTGTTGTCTGCCATGCAGAAAATAAGAAGTAAAACCCCTGTTGAACGTTTTTTCAGGAGCAGGAACAAAATAATAAGTGCTTGTTCCCACAGAACTTTTTGTATAGGCAGGTAACCCGGATAAAACCAAATCCAGTTTCTGACGATAATAAGCAGTAATATTTTTCACATACGACAGATCTTTCAATCTACCTTCTATTTTGAAAGAGGAGACCCCTGCTTTTAGTAATTCCTCAAGATTTTCACTAAGGTTCAGATCTTTTAAAGAAAGGAAATGCTTATCTTTTAAAATTACTTTTCCTTTCCGGTCTTTTAAAGTATAAGGTAACCGGCAATATTGAGCACACTCGCCACGATTAGCACTCCTTCCGCAACAGGCTTCACTTAAGTAACATTGTCCACTGTACCCTACACATAATGCACCATGTACAAATGCTTCCAATCTTACAGAAGTCTCAGCAGCTATTTGCTTTATTTCGTTCAGTGATAATTCCCTGGCCAATACCACCTGGGAAAAACCGTTGGCTTCTAAAAATTTTATTTTTTCGGTCGTACGATTATCTGTTTGTGTACTGGCATGTACCGGTATTGGCGGAAGATTCATTTCCAGTATGCCCATATCCTGAATAATTAAGGCATCACATCCGGCTTCATATAGCCTCCGGATAAGTTTTTCTGCTTCCTCTAATTCTTCTTGTTTTAATAATGTATTAAATGCTATGTATGTTTTTACACTATATAAATGAGCATATTTTATTAATTGTTCTATATCTGAGAGGGAATTTCCGGCCGCTGCCCGGGCGCTGAATTTTGGTGCTCCAATGTACACAGCGTCTGCACCATGATTTACAGCTTCCATGCCACAAAACAGGTTTCTGGCAGGAGAGAGTAATTCTATATTTTTTCGAATATCCATAAGAAAAAAAGAAAAAGAAAGGCGGGAGTTGCTTTTTCTTTAAAATGATGATCCTGGTATTTATCTGATATTATTAATATCGTATGGAGTTTCCTGATACACAAAATAATTAAGCCAATTGGAAAACAATAAATTCGCATGGGCTTTCCACCTGACAAAAGGAGGATTCTCCGGGTTGTTATTTCTATAATAGTTTTCCGGAAGATCAATGGGTAAGCCTTTCTTCAGGTCTCTTAGGTATTCCGTATGAAGCGTATCGGCAGAATATTCCGAATGCCCGGTGACAAAAAATTCTCTGCCATTGCGTGCCATTACAATATATATCCCTGCCTTTTCCGACTCTGATAAAATACTTAATTCTTTTACTTTTTCCACATCCTCTCTTAACGTGCATGTATATCTGCTGTGAGGAGCATAAAATACATCATCGAATCCTCTGAATATAGGATTTTTCTTATCATTAATAGTATGCTCAAAACATCCGAAGAGTTTCTTCTCCAACGGTCTTTTCGCAACGTTGTAAAAATGGTACAACCCGGCCTGAGCTGCCCAACAGATATAAAATGTGGAAGTTACATTTGTCTTTGTCCAGTTAAAAATTTCAGTCAGTTCCTGCCAGTAAGTTACTTCCTCAAAGGGCAATTGCTCCACCGGAGCTCCGGTTATAATCATTCCATCATACTTTTTTTTTGAAATCATATCAAAGTCTTTGTAAAAAGCCAGCATATGCTCAATCGGAGTATTTTTGGAAGTATGACTTTTTAATTTTAAAAATTCCAGTTCTATTTGTAAGGGAGTGTTCGATAAAAGCCTGATTAAATCTGTTTCCGTAGTAATTTTTATCGGCATCAGATTCAGAATCACAATCTTTAGAGGACGAATATCCTGCATGGAAGCTTTTAAAGAATCCATAACAAATATATTTTCTTCTTTCAGAATTTCGATTGCCGGAATTTTTTCCGGTAAATTAAGCGGCATAATAAATGATTTTTATTTTTTTAGTAACTGACAAGGTAGTCCTTTGTTCTGATAAAGATACAAAGATACAAAAAGACTTCCGAAAAGCAGGCAAAATTAAGGAGGTTTAGGAAGTGGTTTTAAATTAGAGAAGTTTGTCTTATTTTATTCTATTTTGCAAACGAGCAAAAAAGTAGAATAAATCAGGGATAAGCAAAAGCTTTATTATGTATGTGTTGCTCTTTCGAATGATTAAGACTCACCGGATGAACACTTTCCGAAAGTCATTTCAGACCTTCCCTGGTTATCAAAGAACACTTTTTATCTGTATGTCGCACGTAAAGCTAACCTGTTTTTCTTAAGAGGTTATGAAAAAAGTTTTTTGACGCAAATCCGGAGTTTTCTTTTCTGCTACCGTGTATTTTGCATACGTTTAAATCTTCAATCATATTCATCATCAAAGGATTTATTTATGGCTGTCCAAATCCTAAAAAGAAATAAACAGGGATCAACATAAACCCTATCATTATAATATGCGAGTATATTTTTGATATAACCTGGAAACGGGGAATCCACTTACCGGGAGACATTCCCAATGATTGGAACATACTCCAGAAGCCGTGTGAGATATGGAAGTAAAGAGCCAATATCCATACGATATACATGGCTACATACCATCCATTTGAAAATAATATTTTCATAAGGTCGTACGGGTTTTCCCCCTCATTGCCCATCCAGTGCTGTAATTGCATTTTTGCCCAGAAGTGGCTCAGATGAATTGCCAATAGTCCTAAGACGATAAGCCCTAACGCGAACATATTTTTGGATGCCCACGATACATTTCTGAACTTCCCCTTTAACTGATAACCTTGCGGTCGGGATTTCCGGTTTTTTATGGTAAGGATTATACCCATAAGGATATGTACCATAAAGCCGAGGGCCAGAATCGGCACCATCACCTGAATGAGTAGGTTTTCATCCATAAGCCCATAGGCTGCTTCGTAGGCTTCCCGTGAGAGTACAGATGTCAGATTGATTGCTAAATGAATGGTCAAAAAAAGAAGGAGAAACATTCCGCTTATGCTCATTCCTACTTTTCTGCCTATGGAGGATAGGTTCATTTATTCTGTATTTTATTGTTGTTTGTTATTTTTATTACCTGACTTTTTTTACTAAACAGCATCAAAACCAAACCTGATATTTTCAGCGTGATTGCTCCATAAAAAAGAATTTTATAAAGTGAGGACATCGGAAAAATATTTTTAAAAAACATGGAAAGCATTATCATTGTAACCCCCGACATAATCAAATAAAGCCATAGAGCCGGTTTAAATCCTTTTTCCCGAAAAACGAATATCAGGAATATGAATTTAAATAATAGGGCAATGCCAATTAATATTCTAAAGTAAAAAAGTGGTGCATTTGCCCATTTAACTACAAATGCTATAAGCAATATGCCTAATCCTATGAATAGATACATCTTTTTATTTATACGCATCACTAATTTCCGTTAATTCCGCGCGTTGCGCTTTCAACATTTTATTATACGAACTTATTATAGTCATGAGATTATGGAATTATTTCTTCTGTAAATTTTCGTAATAATTCTAAATCTGATTTATTCGGGCGGCCTTTATGCAGGATTTTGAATTGACCCCGGCAATGAAATTCTCTTTTATCGACCGTAATTTGCTTCTTTTCCAGAAGTCCCCTGACCTGTCCATAGGAAGAAGACAATATGGCCGCAGAACTGAAACACATAACGTTTTTGACCTTGCTGCAATCCATAGAGGCGATATATGCTTTTACTTTATCGTCGATGCCTGCCATATAGACGGCACTGCCGAAAAAAAGAATATCCGTATCTTCCGTTATGGATACGTCTATCGTTTCTGCTTTCACTCCGGTTACTTCTGAAACGACAGCAGCCATTTTCTTCATGTGGCCTGTTTTTGAAAAATATCTGATAGCTATTTTCATCATTTTCAAGTTATATACTGTTCAACATTGTTTTTACCTCTTCTTCATACTCGAATAGCGTACAGCCACCCGTATGTTCTCCACCAACAAGACCGGATTCCCTGAGTTTTGCGAAGAAGGGGGATTTCAGTGTTTCTTTCAGCCCTTTTTGTGCGACATTGCTATCTGAATAGGGAGAGAAAGGGCAGGCTTCCGCTCTGCCGTCCGGGCCAACGTGGAAAAATCCGCGTCCGACAGCCAGGCAACCGCCCATTGCTTTTTCATCACCCGGAAAGGAGAGGAAAATTACGTCGGCAAATTCTTTTCGCAGGTTTTCCAGATTGGCTTCCATTTGGCCAATCCCGGTTTCATCCAGGGCCAGATGTTCAGTACCCGCCTCTGAAGGCACGTATTCGATGAAGAAAATGATTTTGCAGCCGAGATTCTTCAATAAGGTGATATAGGAAGAAGAGGTGGCAGCAGCCAGGTTTTCGGTAGATACAGTAACAGACGCACCATAAAACAACCCTCTTTTTTTCAGGAGTTCCATTGCATGGATCACTTTGTTGAACACTCCCTGTCCGCGCCTATCATCCGTACTCTCTTTACTCCCTTCGAGGCTTATGACCGGAATCAGATTAAGATTTTCTGCAAAAAGATCAAGGTATGAACCGGTAATGACAGTGCCATTTGTGAAAATCGGGAATATCATGTCTTTGACTTCGGATGCGGCTTTCAATATATCTTTTCTCAATAACGGCTCTCCGCCGGCCAGAAGGTTGAAGTTTATTCCCATAGTCGCCGCATCCTGAAAAATCTGTTTCCATTGTTCTGCGGTCAGTTCTTCCTTTTGCTCTTTAGCCGCCGTTCCACAAATGTTGTTGGCATGGGCATAACAACCCTTACAGGAAAGGTTGCAATCGGTTGCAATGCTTGAGATAAGGAATGGAGGAATGTCAAGATTTTCTTTTCGTTTGTACTCACTTCTCTTTTTCTCCGATTTCCCGAAAACCTTTTGCATCCTGAATATAAATAAGGCCTCTTTCGGATTACTGAGCGCCGATTTGTAAGCATTGGACATCAGCTTCCTTATTCCGTTGTTCAGGTAAGATTCCAGGGGTACCATGGTGCTTGATTCATTTTTCATACCGGATATAACTTTATTACTTATTTACAATAGGACAAAGATAGAAAGCGAACAGGGAAACAGACTTAAGATTCACTTAGGATAATCTTAAGATTCTCTTAAGACCGTAAAGAAAAGAAGTTGGCCCAAAAGTTTACTTTTTTCTGAATCAGTGATAGATTGTAAGTTCTATTGGGGTAAGATATTACAACCTGTAACTTTATTAATAAATATACGGACTTTTGAAACAACTTTTTTATAATTTATGCTTTCTGAGGAATGGTGAGTTTGGCTACGGTTGTTTTATCCGGCACGCTGGTAATTTCAATCGTTATATCCAACAAATCACAGAATCGTTTTACTATTGCAAGCCCTAATCCGAATCCTTTTATCTCCGTTTTTCTGGGGATATAGGAACGATAGAATTTCTCAAAAATATGCTCCAGTTCTTCGGGAGGAATTCCTCCGCCGGTGTTGTGTACCTCAATCATATATTCCGCCTCTTTCTGATAACCTTTAATTTCAAAGAATCCTCCTTCATTCGCATATTTGACTGCGTTTGAAATAAGATTATTCAACACAGTAGAAAACAGATATTCATCGGTATGGAGTGATATATTTTCCGGCTGTATAGAGATGTGACATTCCATTCTCTTTTCAAGGATAGCATCAAAATATGGGCCGACACAATTATCGACGAGCGATTCGACCGGCAAAGTTTCATATTTAAGTGACTGCCTGTTATCCTCGTACCTCGTCAGGATCAATAATTGTTCCACCATGTCGTTGAGTTTATCAACTGCCCGGATGCAGATTCCGATACGTTTCTTATATTCGGCTTCGCTCCGTGGTTTGCGGATAAGGACTTCCATTGTTCCTTTTAATACGGAGAGGGGTGTCCGAAACTCGTGGGAGGCATAGGTGGTGAAATTCCGCTCTCTTTCTACTGCATATTCAATCCTGTCCAGCAAATTATTAATCGTTTCTGAAAGCTCGTACAATTCGTCTTTATGGTTTGGCAGCGGAATCCTTGCACATAAGTTATTGTGGGTAATAGCCTCGGCGGTATTTATGATTTCACGGATGGGCTTTATGCTATTCTGGGCTATACGCCGTGATATACCGAAGAGTAACATCAAGACCAAAAAACAACCGACTCCACACACCCGGAGCAGGATGGTGAATAGATTTTCGACATCGGGCAGCGTAATCACCGCTCCGCTTTCTATTCTGCCTGTATGCACCTTAAAAACGATAAGGATGATTCCGCACAAAACTATTGTAAGCACAAGAGTACATACGATAATATCGAACGCTATCCGGTTCTGTAATGATAATCTTTTCATCTCGTTAATCATTTGCGATATAGCCTACACCCCGTACCGTTTTGATTTTCCCGTTATCTTTATCCATATAAAGCTTCTTGCGGAGAGAGTTCATGAAAACATCAATCACGCCGGTATCGTATTCAAATTTTATATTCCAGACCTTATTTATTATTTCATCCCGTGTACATATCTTTCCTTTGTTCCGGACCAAAAATTCAAGGAGGGCAAACTCCCGCTGTGTGAATGATATTTCCTCGTTTTTATATAATACCTGATACGATGATTTATTTAACGAGATATCGCCCAGCGTGAGGATTTCGTCTTCAAGTTTGTTTCTGAAATGGATTTTAATACGTTCCAGCAATTCTTCAAAAGAGAATGGCTTTTTGATGTAATCATTCGCTCCGGCCCTCAAGCCGTCAATGGTTTCTTTTACGGTATCTTTTGCCGTCAGGAACAGGATAGGTGTTTCTCTGTCCTCTCTGCGTATTTCTTTGCAGACATCAATCCCGTGCATACCCGGAAGCATCCAGTCCAGTAGCACCAAATCGGGTTTTGAATGATTGAACTTGTCTATTCCCTGTATCCCGTCGGTAGCCATGGTAATTTCATAACCTTCTTCCTCCAGACCTTCTTTCAGAAAGTTATAAATACCCGGTTCATCTTCTATTATAAGTATATGCATATTATTACTGGAGCTTGAAAATTAACTATTTACAAAAGTATGGAATATTTGAAACATATCCTGGATATTTAATTATAATCTTAATCAATTCCAAAGGTAGAAAGTCTGGAATCAAATAATCTTAAGATCAACTTAAAATTTATCCTAACTTACGGAATAGCTACTTTATCTTTGTAATCCATTATTTAACCGATTGAAAACATACTACAATACTTTTAAAAAGCGTTTATTAGGCTAATACACCATTAATCGTGCAATAAAAAGAGTAATATTACAGCATATCTCCATGTAGTTAACAAAATTATAATTGTGCAGAGGGAGGGCTAAAACGTATGATTAATATAAAAATAAGACCGTCTAAAACATGCGTTTTTATTTCCAGCAACATGTAAATAACTATTAAAAAGAGATTGAAAACCGATCATCTTATGCATATTTGCATTAATAAGAGTTATTTATAAGCATGAAAACCTAAGTAAATCTAATCACGAATCTATCTACTTATCCAGTACCCTTTTTATGCAGAAATCTTCGAAAGAAGCTGATAACCAATTAAATCCTTTTGAATTATCACAAAGATATTACAATAATACATACTGAAAAGCTATAGAAGCAGTTTGTAATTTTTTGTTTTATATAAAAAGCCGGAATGTTAATTAAAACAAACCGTAAAAAACATTGTTTATCTATACTAAGTTTATTGTACTTTTGTAGTTACGAGTATAATTATATAAAAATGGGTTCACAAGAAGTAAGAATTGATAAGTGGCTGTGGGCAACACGTATTTTTAAAACCAGAAGCATAGCAGCAGAAGCCTGTAAAAAAGGAAGGATAATGATAAAAGATGTTCCTGTAAAACCTTCCCGGACCGTAAAAGTGGGGGATGTGTTACAGATTAAAAAACCTCCTGTTACTTATTCATTTAAAATATTACAACTTACGGAAAGAAGAATGGGAGCCAAATTAGTTCCTGAATTCATTGAGGATGTAACTCCTCCGGAACAATACCAGATATTAGAGTTAGATAGAATTAACGGATTTATAAACAGATCAAAAGGAACAGGACGCCCTACAAAGAAAGAGAGAAGAGAAATCGATTCATTTATTGTTCCTCAATTTATGGAAGACTTTGATTTTGATGAGGAAGACTAATTTTCATTTTCGTGTCAATCAAAACTTTTGATCATTTTATATCCTTACAAGTAAATATAGATTATGAGAAAAGACAGAATTCTTTGGACTGATGATGAGATTGATTTATTAAAACCACATATTTTTTTCCTGGAAGAAAAAGGATATGAAGTGACCATAGCAACAAATGGAAATGATGCCCTGGATTTAATTCAGAATGAGACTTTTGATCTTATTTTTCTGGACGAAAATATGCCTGGTTTAACAGGATTGGAAACATTATCAAAAATAAAAGAAATAAATCCTTCCCTGCCTGTCGTAATGATTACTAAAAGCGAAGAGGAAAATATTATGGATCAGGCAATCGGGAATAAAATAGCCGATTATCTGATTAAGCCGGTTAATCCCAATCAGATATTATTGACCATAAAAAAGAATATCCATAAAAATGATATTATTTCCGAGACAACGACTGTTGGTTACCAGCAGGACTTTAATCAGATCGGAATGCAGATTAATGATTCTTTTACTTATGATGACTGGATAGAGGTATATAAACGGCTGGTGTATTGGGAAATCGAATTGGAAAATTCAGATAACTGGATGGATGATTTACTGAAAATGCAGAAAAATGAAGCTAATTCCACCTTTGGTAAGTTTATCCGGAAAAATTATCTGAACTGGATTTCTTCTCCGGATAACAGGCCTTTATTAAGCCCGGATTTGTTTAAAAAGAAGCTCTTCCCTCTTTTGGATGAAGGAGATAAAGTATTTTTTGTTCTTATAGATAATTTCCGGCTGGACCAGTGGAAAACAGTGCAGGAGTTATTTAGCCCTTATTTTACTTTTGAAGAAGATATGTATTGTGGAATCCTGCCTACTGCAACCCAGTATGCCCGTAATTCCATTTTTTCCGGATTAATGCCTATCCAGATAGAGAAAATGTTTCCGGAATTATGGGTGGACGAAGAAGAGAACGAAGGGAAAAATTTGAATGAAGCCCCTCTTATTCAGACACAGATAGATCGTTTCCGGAAAAAATATACCTTTTCTTACAATAAACTGAATGATTCTCCGGCTTGCGAAAAGTTAATACAAAATTTATCACAATTAGATAGTTATCAATTAAACGTAGTGGTGATAAATTTTATAGATATGCTTTCTCATGCACGTACGGAATCAAAAATGATTCGGGAACTGGCCTCTTCGGAAGCCGCTTATCGTTCTATTACAGAATCATGGATAAAGCATTCTTCCACCCTTGAGTTATTCAAAAAAATAGCGGAAAAAGGGTATAAAATCATTCTTACAACAGACCATGGCTCTTTGCGGGTAAAGTCTCCGATAAAGGTAATCGGAGATAAAAATACGAATACCAATCTTCGGTATAAATTAGGAAAAAACCTGAGCTATAATAATAAGCAGGTTTTTGAAATAAAGAAACCGGAAGAGGCCGGCTTACCTTCGCCTAATGTAAGTACTACGTATATTTTTGCCTTGAATGATGATTTCTTTGCTTATCCTAATAACTATAATTATTACGTTTCCTATTATAAAGATACCTTCCAGCATGGAGGAATATCTATGGAAGAGATGTTGATTCCTTTAATCACTATGACACCGAAATAAAGAATGAATTCAATAAGTATTAAAGATACCGGGGATATTCGTATTGCGGCTCAACAGTTTATAGAACAGATAGGAGAAAACAAGGTCTTTGCTTTTTATGGTGAAATGGGAGCGGGAAAAACCACTATTATTAAAGCCATTTGTGAAGAATTAGGAGTGGAAGATGTCATAAACAGTCCGACCTTTGCCATTGTAAATGAATATCAGTCAGCTTCAGATAAATTAATTTATCATTTTGATTTTTATCGGATTAATAAAGTGGATGAGGTATATGATTTTGGCTATGAAGATTATTTTTATAGTGGTAGCCTGTGTTTTATCGAATGGCCGGAAAAGATAGACCAATTATTACCGGAAAATTGCATAAAAGTCGGAATAACGGTGCAACCGGATAACAGTCGGAAAATAGTTTTTTTGCATGATTAATTATATTGCCGGTGGTATTTTTATTTTATCAGGTGTCTTATCTTTCCTGGGAGGAATCACATCTGCCGGATGGTTAATGGATTCTCATCAGACAACTTTTTTCATTCGTCTGATAGGAAAGAAGGCAACACGTTATGTGTATGTTTTCATCGGACTTCTTTGTATAATAGCGGGTTTGGTTATTGTAGCCGATTCTTTAGCGGCTGCATGAGTCAGTCATAATTTTGTAGGTATGGGGGCACGCAATGTTATCCATTTAAGTGCCGTGTGCTAAAGCAGCACGGCTAATAACATGTCGCCCACTCCCTGGCTTGTCGGATCGGTCGCATTTCATCCTCTATCCATATAAAAGGGCCTGCTTTTCCCCGGGTTGGGCTTCGAATTTATATTTTCCATGTATATTCTCTTTTCAGCAATTCCTCAGGAAAATCCCGCAAGGGATTAATGTGCATAACCCCCGGTGAAACCGGGGGAGAGGAAAGTTCACCGGATAACCCAACCCCGGAGCGGATTGAATGCAAGTAAAATAAACATTGCGGGTGATAGAGTCAGAAAGGATACCTATAAGGCCTTATCATTACTCCTTCTTTTATTATTTTTAATAAAATACTTATTATTAATCACTTTAATTGAACACATAGAGTTGAGACCCATGGCTGTGAAGCTGCCATTGCTCTGCAGTGGAAAAGGAATCAGTCACGGAAAATGATTGGGAGAAAAGGAAAACAGTCTTAAAATTACTTTCCCAGAATGTTATGTGATCACATTGAGTCTTAATCCATACAAAAAAGATAATCTCCTGCTATCCATCCTTCCAAGCCACGGAGTGGCGACATATTATTAGCCGTGAGGTCTCAGCACACGGCATCTTCGGAAAGTGAAATTTAATTATATTTAACTTTAATCAGCCTTTTATCTAAACTTATCTTAATTAAAATCAGTATAAACAAATATCAAATATGATAGATAATTAAATTAAAATACAATACTAATTAAAAGTTATTGAAATAAAATTTATTAAATAACGGATCTTAAAAAAACAAGTAAATTTTTTAAATCGGAAGTTCATTTTTTTTAGTTGAAAGACCATTTAAAAAAATTGGCCTTTCATTTGTATTCATTTGAAAGGCCAATTGAACAAAAATACACTGCTTTTTTGAATTTTTAGAAGGCCATTTTTGACTTTTTTTCCGGTAAAAATAAAAAGCGGTTAACAGAATTTGCATCCTGCTAACCGCCAATAACAGACCGGGAAATACTAATTATCTATCAATAATGATTCTTATGGTTGCTGCGTTTCCCGGTAATTTTGTTTCGCTTCTTCCTGTGCTTTTTTGGGCAATACCTTTTCAAACTCCAGGTCCTTCATATTGGGCTTTATAAAAGCGGCAGGTTTGAACTGTAACTTTACATCTTTAATATAATGCTCCTTGCAGGCATCATAGGTAATAGCCCCGTCACTGGAAATTACATAACGAAACCTACCCAGATCCTCCAGATCGATGCACTTACCATCGGCCAGATTCACTTTTATGGCCTGGATAAGTGCCCTGATAACTCCGTATATTTCTACATCGGTCAGGGTTCTTCCTCTTGCAATTTTTTCTACCAGCTTATTAAGCTTTACTATTTCTTTGGTTTGAGAACGGGCATAATACCGGTACGGTTCGTCTGGTTTCTGCGGGTTACGAAGCGCTACTGCGCTATAATACATGGACATATTTTTCTTTTTTTAAATTCATAATTAAATAACTAAAAGCTTTCTCCGGCTTTTGTGTTTCTTTTGTCAAAAATATTTCTCCTTTACAGAGGTAGGTGCCACAGATAAGAAAGAAAAATTTCTTTCATTATCTCATCATTTTACCAAAAGCCGGAGAAAAGTTTTCAATAAAATTTCATTACAAATATAAGGGTGTTTACTGCAAAAAGCAAATTTTTAATGAAAAATTTTTAATAAAAATACAACTTTTTTTCTTTTATTCCTTTAAATATCCTTTTATGACGGGTATATAGGAGTTTTTAAAATCATTAAAATTTTGCATATTGCAGTCATTTTATTTTAAAAATAAACTGAAAATTCTTGTTTTATGAGTAAAATGGGTGAGCTCCGGAAGAATATTTTGGTAATATTACTTATTTAAGACCAATCTCCTGATTACATATATGTATTGTCCATCCGGAAAATAGCTAATGGGGTAAGCGTTGTCTCTTTGTCTTATCGAATATTTTTCTGCAGGGGAAGGGGAAAAGAAAAATCATTCCTATAAAAAAAGTATTCTTTTTTTATAGGAATGATTTTGAAACAGGCTGTATTTCCTTATTTTTTAATGTTGTTTTAGCAGATTGTATAGTTGGCCTTGTCCTGATTTTATAGGTTATCAATTGTTTCCATATATTTTTGTGCTGTTTTTTCCCAGGAAAATTGGTTAGCAATTTCTACCAGTTTCTTTTTATCTGTTTTTTTTATTTCATTCATTCTGGAAACGATGATTTCAGGATGTTGCAGCTCTGCTTCTGATATTTTAATATCGTACCCCTGAGCCAGTTCGTCGTTTACTAAATTTTCCGAATTTGTAATGACAGGGCATCCTTGTAGGAACGATTCTAAAATCGGAAAACCAAAACCTTCGAATGCGGAGAAAAAAATGGTTGCTGTAGCTTGGCGGTATAAGTTGTGTAACTCCATTTCTTCTACATATCCAAGGTATTTTACTCCGTTTAGTTTTTCTGCCTGTTCAATGAACTCCATACCATCTTTACGACAGAATTCATTCATTCCTCCGACAATTTTCAATTGGTATTCCGGATATTGTTGTTGATATATTTCAAATATTTTTAAAGCCTCATATAATCTTTTTCCTTTTGGGTCTACCCGGCCGACAATTAAAAAGTAAGGTTGTACTTCTGTAGTACCGAAAATATCAACTCTTTTGTGCACATCAATTCCATTATGAATCACCCGCACTTTATTTTTTAAATCCGCTATCGGGAAATGACGGGATAACTGATCATGAACAAATCCGGAAATTACGACAATTCTTCGTGCTTTTTTTATGACACGCCTGATCATGGTTTTTCTGAACCACGTCCGTATGTAACCGAATTTGTTTACCATATCAAATTCGTTGATGTCATGAACAATAGAGGTGGCGTTGTTTATTCCGTTACCAATAATGGAATCCGCTAAATAAAGGACAGAATCCGATTCTTTTACATACACATTCTTATTAAACTTGTACAAAAAGTATATTTTTGAAGGAAAAGAACTTTCAAGATCCGGATGAGTAATGATATTATCAATGGGGAGGGATTGTATTTCAGGAGAATTTGTGAGTACATTTTTATTAGTGACAAAATTAATGGTATAGTTCTTATTCTTCAATAAGGATACCAGATTAGGTAGTAATTTTTCTATAAATACTCCTACTCCTAATTTAGGACCAAAATACACTCCGACAATAGTGATTGTTTTTTTTTTATTTTCTTTATTCATCCTTTTTTAGAATTTAATTTTGTAATTAAAGTTCGCTGAATTTTATACAGCGAGATAATTTCTTTATCCAGGGGTGATCTTCAGAATATTTCATAGTCTTCGGATAATTTGTTTGTTGACCTCTGCCAGCTTTTATAAAACCTCTGCGGCTATGGATATTTTATCTCATTACCGCAACGAAGGGTCTATGATTAGGCCGCCTGTATGAATCATACCGGTTTTATTAACAAATGTGTCAGGGGATTACCGCATCAGGAGCAGATACCGGCGGAAGCATATCATAAGGGGATCATTCACCAACCTTTGAGAATTTTACTTCATGATACTTCGTTTTGATACAAATGTAAGATATTTCATTCTGCCTTCCAAGAAAACAAAGGTTAAATATAGCTTGACGTTATTGGGGAATGTGCCAATGTGATAATTTGCCAATATGATAATGTGCCAATGTGCCAATAAGATAGCATGGTAATATTCTATTATGTATTGCTATCCCACTGCCAAGCCACGTAGTGGCGCCACATCATTAGCCGTGCTGCCTCAGCCCACGGAATTTAAATGGACGACATAGATGAATATGACAATGTGCTAATAAGATAGCATGGTAATATTCTATTATGTATTGCTATCCCACCGACAAACCACGTAGTGGCGCCATATCATTAGTCGTGCTACCTCAGCCCATGGCTTCGGCATTTATTTTATATGAATAATCCCTCTTTTAGTAATAGTAATACCTGCGCCCCAGCTATCTTCATCAAAAAACTCCCCTTTGTTAAAACCCAGGGATAGTTTTAATTCCAACTCTTTTATTTTCTCGGAATTCCAATCATATATTAATTCTAAATTAGATGCAAAACCGGTTCTGGTATTAATATAAGGAACATAATATCTTCCCCAGGTTTCTCCTGTTGTTGCCAGTAAGCGATAAGAAAAATCCGGAGTGAAATAGCCTTCAACACCCAGATGAAAAGCAATGATCCGGTTGCTTTTAAAATTCAAGTGTCCGTCCCGGTTATATTCCGGGGATAAGAAAAGAGGAGTGCCAAGTGTTCTTCCGAAGTAGGAGGGACCCTGTACATAATCCACGTTATTATAATAATTATCATTTCCGTTTCCTTTGGATTTGAGGTGGGAATGCTCCTCATCCATTGTAATATTAAAATGAACCGGTCCTGTCTGATGTTTTGTGTAAATATATTCGAAGACTGCTTTTGAAATTATGTTTTTTTTATTTACCTGATATTGTATACCCAGGAGGTTATCCCAATAATTTTCAAATACCATTCCGGAACCATCCTCGTAAAAATGTTGCACGTAAGCGCTTAGTATCCGGTCCGGATTTAATTTATATTCAAGTTTGAAAAGATACGCACCCCAGTGGGAGCCTGCGGCATATGCCTGATCTGCTTCAGAAGAAGAACTTCTTCCTTCTTTTGCTATTAGCACGCGCATGAAGTCACTCAGGCCATGAGGCTGGGAAGTTTTTGAATATTCATTGTTTACAGCATCATATCTGTAGATTTCTCCTCCCCATTGTGCTCTGTGGTCCATGCCGACAGTAAATTGTAACTTATTTCTGGTTTCTATATTGCCGAATCGGAAATAGATTGATTTAAAGTGAGAGAGGACATTTTTTGTATAATTTCTGTTTTGTTCTCTCGCAGTATTTTCCATCCACTTGCCATCCATAAATTTGCCGACTGAAAAATTACCTTTTATGTAAAAATTTCCTTTTGAATGAGGTACGAGTATAAATTCAGGAATGCTGATTCTTATTTCAGGAATCGGACGGCTATTATTGGAAAAGACAAAATCTCCCGAACTCAGGTTTTTATCCAGCAGTGATAAATAATCTTCTTTGCTACCGATATTTAAGCGGAAGAAACGCCAGTTTAATTCTCCGTAGAGTTGTTGTATCCATGCTGTATTATAACTGTGAGAAGTGGAAATTGCCAGATCCATTCCGGCGTTGAAAGACCAATCCTGATTTAATTCCTGCTTATAAAAAGTCCCGCCCCGCAGGTATCCATTATCTGATTTCAGAGGAACCATTCCCCAGTTATGGTATAACATCCAGAAAGGAGTATGGTCACCGGTAGCCACGGACCCGAAAGTTTCAATCCGGTAGTCCAGGTGTTTTTGTTGCGCAAAAAGTCCCGGTAAGAAACCTAAGTACAGGAGGAGACTAACGATATATATTTTTTCCATATCAATACTTTTTGAAAAAATAAGTCTTTTTATTATCAGAGAGTGTCATGTGCTTATTATTTATATCCGTTATTTCAAAATAGTTGAAATAGTCACTCCATCCCGAATGCTTCAGGAAATCGCCGTTTATATTTTTGTAAACGCCGTTTTCATGCCTTGTGGTATCCATTGAGATTAATAATTGATCTTCGGAAGGAAAATAGATATATCCGCTGGAAGTAATACTTTCTATAGAAGAATTAGGAATTAATATAGTAAATGAAAATATGGTCCCTCGCTGGAAATTATAAAATACAGTGTCAACCGGAAAGATTTCTCCCTTTTCTTCTATGCTTTTTAACTGCCACTGTCCGTTTATTTTAGAATCAATATCCTCAGAACATGAAACACACATCCAGGCGCTTATTAAGAAAAGAAAAATAGTTTGTTTCATAAAGATATGTTTTGTTTATTTTTTTATCGGGATTTTGTTGCCCTTTTCCATAATTTCTGACGGATACGTTATCGCAAAAATTCTGCTGCATACAAAAGGGATTCGATTTGAGCTTTATTAAAGTTGAGATCTTGTTTTCATTTAGCTTTAGCCGGTTTTAGTTTTCCCATTCTTATTTCTTATGGTTCCTTTCCGGTTGTGCCCTGCTGCTGGTCAGAGTCACACATATATTCCGACCGGCTTTCCATAGTCCTCGTTAACTACTGATGCAATACCTTCTTAAAATGAGTATATATGTTGCATTCAACAAATTCTCTTTATTTCATTTGCCATATTTTTACCATATTGAAGCAGAGTATGTGTTGTCAAATAAGTTTCTCTGGCGTTTTTTGCCAGGCTGTCATATAATTCCTTATTCCCGTATATCCGGTTAACAGCAGATAAAAGTTCTTCTTTTGTTTTGTTTACAATCAAGCCGTTTATTCCATCTTTTACATAGTCGTCAGCCAGGCAACTGGGCCTGTTGATGATTACCGGTTTCGAAAAAGACATTCCCCGTACCAGTACTGTATCTCCGGAGGCCACTGAACCTATGAGTATAGGAATTACCATACACTTACAGTATTTTATGTATTTATAGGTATCATAATCCCATACATTATTCAGGATGGTGATATTGGAGGGAAGATCCGGATAAGTAAGTTCATCACAAATAATAATCAGATGATAAGTTGTGTCCTTGAAACTTTTAATAAGCCACTCCCAGTCCCGGTTGCTTCTTCCTAATGAAAGAATGTAATCTGTTTTCTCCAGTGTTTCATCATGAATGGGAAAAGAGGTGGCATCGTGTACACTGAAAGGGATAAATTTAATTTTTTTTGAATCGATTCCCAAGGTATTGACACAATAGTTGGAATTGGTTTCAGAAGCACTTATATACAGGTCGATGTAGTCGCTGGTTATGATATACCTGAACCAACGAAAATATATTTTCCCGATAAAGCTGTTTTTAGGTTTGTAAATTAAATTTTTAATGATAACAATGTTTCTTTTTTTTACATGAAATATGCGGCAATAGAATGCGAAGATGATCCCATAGAAAGCTTGCCAACAGATAATTTTGTCATATTTATTACGGGTTAAAAAAATCAGAAATGAATAATAAAAGTATTTAATATATCGCAGTATATTTGTCAGAGAAGTTCTCCCCTGATTACTCACGTATGATTTTACCAGCCAGGATTCGTTACTTTCTTCTTCCAGACCTTTTACAAAATCCCAGTCTTTTTCCAACGGCATATCAATGAATACAATATTTCTTTTATGGATTTTTTTATCTTTTCCTTCCATCTTATATGCTATGTCTTTTACCTGTGACTACTACTTATTTTTTCATCCTGTTTTTCTCCTGAAAACTTATTTTGTAAGGAGAAAGCTATTTTTTTATCCTCTTTCTCTGCAGGAGATCTATGCCAATAAAGTCTGCTCTTTTTTTAGTTCCATTTTGTAAATCCGGTTTCTGCACTAAGAGGAATGAAATTTATTTACAGGAAGTATTTTCCTTTATTACTTCTCTGAAAAGATTATTCCATTCTTTCATAATAGTATCCGGCAAAAACTCAGTGGCTTTATCTTTTGCTTTCCTGCTCATTTTTATTCTTAGTTCTTCATCATGAATTAATATCCGGATTTTTTCAGCCAATAATTGTATATTTCCGTTTTCTACCAAAAATCCGTTCTCCTCTTCCTCTATCACTTCGGATGGTCCATGAGGACACGCGAAGGATATGCAGGGAAGCCCGCACGAAATTGCTTCCAACAATACCATTGGGAAACCTTCATACCGGGAACTCATTACATAAATAGAACTGTTTAAATACTCTTTTATTATATCTTTTTCTGAAGGATTTATTTTTACCGAATCTTCAACCTTTTTTTCCTTTATCAGGTTTTGTAGGTTTTCCAGCTCTTCCCCTCCTCCAAAAATATCTAATTGCCATCCGTTAACCTCGTTTTTTATTATACTCCAGGCACGGATTAATAAATCATACCCCTTTTGATGCGTTAATCTTCCGACACTGATGACTCTTTTTATTGTTGGATCTGCTGATTTTTGAGTATGAAAAGGCAATGGATTATAAATTTGTGTTACGTTGGATAAATTTTTCCAGTTTTTAAGATCTTCTTTCGTCAGAACAACAAATTTGTCATATTTTTTTACAAAAGAACGTTTCCTTTTCCCTGCGAGCATAGAGAATTTTTTGAGGATAAAAGACTTCCGCTTATTTTTATTACCAATGGCAAGGGATTCTTTTGAAAAATGAATTTCACCAATTTTTTTGCTTCTGTCATGAAGAGTGGGTAGAATGGTAAATTCATCCGTATAAGTTGATATAACTATATCTGCATTTAGTTTATAAAGTAACTTTTTTAATCTTTTTTTATGTTGGATTCTTTTTTTTATTTGTAAAATAATTTTCTTTAAAAAAGAATAGCCATACAACTCATTGTAAAAAATATTTAAATCATAATGGGTTATTTTGGGTGAAAGTTCAAAATAACTTTTCCGTGTCCCCTGATCAGTCGTAATTATTATTACCTCATGTCCTGAATTTTCTGCCAGATAGTTTGCTTTAAAGCAAATTATTCTATCCATGCCACCGGTTTGGGAATAGTCTTTAATACAATATACAACCTTCATTTTTATTATTTCTTGCTGTGTTTTAATATAAAATTATCCTGCTACCGGAAGTAATTTTTGCGAAGGAATTTTTCTGTTCATGTCAATACCGGTTATTTTTATTTCAAAAATTTATAAGAAAACATATCTTTTTAGTTTACTTTTCATAGATTTCTTTGTGTATGCCATATCAGAGTAAAATATTATTTTCAAAGATACAGCATTAATTCGAAAATGAGTGGATCTTATTTCATAAAGAATGAATGGATATTGCGGATGTTTTTTATGGTTTTGGTATGTGAAAAGTTTATTTCTGATATCTGGATTGTTCTTCTAATCTTTTTGTATATTTATTTGATCTAACATGTCTATTTTGCCTAAGACAGGCCAGAAAGTCCTTCGTAATTTTAATAAAGGGTAACCCCGGTATATCCATTTATTAAAAAGATAGCTGAAATATATCTTTTTCCGGGATCTGAAAATATCTTTTTTTGTTAACAGATTTGTTCTTTTTTTTAATTCAAAATTTCTTATTTCAATTAATTTCTTTATTCTTTTTTGCATCGTTGAGTCGACAAGTGGCTGGAAATATTTTAATATAGCTATCTGCCCGTCAAACATATGTTTGATATCATTGCTGAAATTTTCTTCATGACGATTGATAATGAAAAGAGGTTTGTTTACGTAAAGAAATTTAATTTCCGGATATGATCGTGTGATATTCAGAATAGCGAACCAGTCGTCACATCCTCTGAATTCCGGGGAGACATCTATAAAAAGATCTTTGACTTCAATCTTTTTTTTATTTATAATCATAAGCCCTGGGGTCCATAAAACAAAATGTTGTTTTATCAATGATGTAAAAGTAATGTCCGGTTTTATGTAATATATTTTTCTGTAAGTGTTCTTATCTGCATGATATCGATACCCGTTAAATAGTATAAAGTGATACGGATCACCTGCCAGAGATTCCAGTTCCCGGAAATAATTATAATTCACCTGATCATCCTGGTCAATAAACGTTACAAAGTCATACTGACTGATATCCAGCCCTTTATTTCTGGAATATGCCACGCCTGAGTTTTTTTCATTTATTGAAATTCTCAAATTTGGCATATTAGGATAAAGGGTATCTATTTTACGATCATTTGACAGGTATTCTTCCGGAGAATCTATAATAATAATAAGTTCATACGTTATCTTTTTTTGAGACCGGTTGTAAGAATCTATAATACTATTCATACAATCGGAGATGTATTTTTCACCCTTATAATAAGGAATAACTATAGAAAGATTATTCATTTTTTCCTAAGATATTGTTGTATAAGATCTGGCGTTTTTGAATCGCTTTATCGAATGAATATAATTCTTCAATCCGTTTTTTTGCGTTATCAATAACCTGTCGTTGCATCTTATCATTTTCAACAAGCTCTTTTACAGCCAGAATAAAATCATCGGAGGTATCTGCAATAAGACATTCTTCTTTATTTCTGAAATCAATTCCTTCTACTCCTATGGTTGTAGTTATAACAGGGACTCCCATGTTAGAAGCTTCGATTATTTTCATGCGGATTCCACTTCCGATGCGTATCGGAACAATCATAATACTATTTTTTAAGACATTTTCCAGATTTTCGACAAAACCACAAAAAATAACTTTTTCGGAAGAATACTTTTCAATCGTTTTTTTATCCCAGCTTCCGATTATATTTAATTTTATTTCTTTATGTGCTTTCTCAATAGCGGGGAAACAGGTTTCCAAAAACCATATTAATCCGTCTCTGTTTGGAAAATGGCTCCCACCACCTAAAAATGTCAGGATATTATTGAATTTATAAGGAGTATCTGTTTTTTTCAGGTCTCTGATTGATAAAGGAGAGGAGTATAGCTTATCTTCTTCCAGGTATGCAGAAATTATTTTTTTATCATTTTCGCTTAATAATACGACTTTATCGTAAAGCCTGAGCATTTTTATTTCATACGCTTTGATCTGTTCCATGAGAGCACTTAAGTAAGGATCATCAGGAAACAACGCATCAATTTCTCTTGAAAATTTTACGAATCTTAGCTCATGATGTATGAAAATAATAGGAATATCTACCTTTAGGAAAATCGGTAAAGAAATATTTCCATAGAATTCTACTTGTATTAAGTCATAACTTTCTTTTTTTATTAAAGAACGGATGAAGTTTACAAAATCTGCATCACAAAGTTGTTCGGTTATCATAAAAGCATTTGAGGCGACCGGACTGTGAAACCATGCCGAATGTGGAAACCATCTCTTTTTGATGACAGTAAAATAAAAATTTTGTAACCTGTAAAGCAAAGAATTTTTTATTCGTTCAATATTACTTCTTCTGAAAGAATGAATTTTTACCTCAGGCCATTTTTCCTGCAGGATATTCTGGTTTTTTTTATCTTCTTTCTGATAAGATAGATAGGCAAGAGAAATATTGTAGCTGTTTTTGAAATGATTAACCATTTCAAAAACTCCGATGTGTCCTCCGGAATTTAAAGGATAAGGTAAAAAAGAAGATACGATAAGAATTCTTTTTTTCATCTGTTTATTTTTATGTTTTCTCTATTTCTGCAAATTCTTCCTCTTCTTCCTCTATAAGGGCCTGCTCTTCTAAAAAGTGAGTACGATATTTTTCATACAGATACAATACAATAGCAGTGGGTACTACAAATCCATGGCCTAAAACAGAAGCTGAGGTCAAAGACATTACAAATATCATAAGAATATAATATCGTAAGTATTCTCCCGAATCTCCGGGGGGATATTTGAAGGTTCTGTACCCAATTATAATATATCCGATTACAAATAAAATTCCGAATAATGAATAGCCTCCGATCAGGCCTAAATCTACAAAATAAAATCCTTCTTCTTCCGTTAGATTACCATAATATTCTCTCCCATAGGATGTCTGGTGGTTAGGAATCCCGTTTCCAAACACAGTTGCGAGTTTATTCGGAGCCATTTCAAATAAAAAATAATTGGCAGCAATTATTCTTATATAGTCTTCTTTTTCTTCCATATTTTGGCTCTGACTTTCCCTTATCCCTTCTATTAAAGGATTCGTAGAATATTGATAGATATTTGCAGCAATAAAGACAAATAAAACAGCCAATATTTTCATATACAACTTGGATTTTCTCAAAAGCCCTAATAAGATCATAATCCCTACAGCAAGAATATATTGTCGTGTAACCTGCATGAACATAATAACCAGTAAGATAACCAGAAAAATAAAGCTAAGACGTGTATTTTCTTTTCTCAATATCTTGTGAAAAAAATAAGCGATGCCGAAAAATAAAAAACCTTCTCCTGAAAAAATAATTCTGATGATTCCTCTTACTACGTCTGCATTTTCCCACACTCCGAAGACAATATTTTCATGAGTAACAAACTGGTATAAATACAGTACTACGTATAAAGTAGTAAATGTCAGCATTACTTTTTCTACTTTTCTTATAGAAGTGTCTTTTTTTATAAGGAAGAAATATAAAAGATACCCCAGATAGTGAGGAATTTCTCTGAAACTTGCAGAGAAAGGCTGACTCCATGCAAATTTAGCTGTAACGGCAGAAAATAAAATAGAGAAAATAATTAATTTAACCGGTAAAGAAAAAGTTCCCTTATAGGTAAAAATTGTGTTGAAGCAATAAAGGAACAAAGGGAGGGTAATTACCAGTTTAATTTTACTGAAAACATCTAATAACGGATGAAAATCAAAAAAATTGATAAATATTATAATTAGTATGAATAACATACTAACTTGTTCTTTTTTGTATTCATTATTATTTAAAGACAGCGTCGGTAACATATAATCAAATTATGAAAGATGCGATAAATAAAGCCAGGAACGGAATCCAGACATAACTTTTTTTCTTATTAATATTATTTGTTTTAATAAAAACAGGCCATAATATGCACATAAATATAGAAAAAGAAATAACATACGCCAAAGATAATCCCATTCCTCCGTATTTACTTCCGAACCATAATACCGGTATATTAATAATGGAATTTATAACGGCCATTTTAAATGCCAGCTTTTCCTTATTCATGGCTCCCCATATTGTTCCGGTCAGATTACAGATCCCCATCATGCAGGTAAACCAAACCTGAGTCTTACAAATATTGACGGAGGTCAGGTATTCTTCTGAAAATAAGAGAAGAAAAACTGGCTTTATTAATACGGAGAATAAAAACGCTCCACAGGCAGCAAATAAAATAAAGTAAAAAATCCCTTTTTCCAATACATGATAAAACTTCTGTTGGTTATCTTCCCATAAAATAGAAATATTCGGAAACAGTGCAGAAAAAAGAATATTAAACAACATCATTAAAGGTGCGGTTAATTTTTGTCCCAGAGAAAAAAAACCAACTTGTTCTAAAGTGGAGTTTATCTGTAAAAAATTATTAGCCAGATAATTCGCAGGTAATGCCACAAGAACTAATCCGAAATAAGGGGAACTACTCTTTACCAACGTAAAAATGTCCTTCTTTTTTATTTTATATAAAAGCCTGTATTTTTCAACGACACGTATTTGAAAAAGCAATGCAAAAATTTTAAAAAAGAGCAATAGTAAAGAAGCCACAAACAACGTCTCTACAGAAATATTTTTCTCTGGTAATAACCAGACAAAAAATAACCAGATAAGGGCAAAGAAAATACCGATGATAGATAAAGGGCGTATTTTTTCTGCCCCTATTAATAAACATTCACAAAGTTTTGATATACAGAAGACAGTACTATAAAGCCCAATGATAACTAATTGAAAAATTGAAAAATACCCGAAGAAGAAGTTATAAATGCTATAAATAAGTAAAATACCCACATTTGAGAGTAACATGGTAAGCAGAGCCGGAGAAAATAGCTTCATCTTATTTTCCTTAGCACGGGCCACACTCCTTATAATGATATTTGCCATACCCAATTCTGCAATCGTGGCAATAAGTTGTGCCTGAACTGTCATAAAAGTATATTGGCCATATTCTTCAGGAAGGAGCAGGGCGGTTATCAGAATGACAGCCAACATGCTTAATAGTTGTATTAAGCCATTTCCCATTCCAAGATAAAATATGTTTTTTACAACAGTAGTGCTTATTATTTTCTTTATATTCATTCAAACAATATGTAATTTATATTTTGAAGGAGTATAATTATAATGTTGAGACCGGTCCCGCTGACCGATTTTTTTCCCGGGGATGCCACCTACTATGTCGTAATCCGGTACATCTTTGGTAATTACCGCACCTGATGCCACTACACATCCTGTCCCTATTTTTACCTCTGGAAGAATGATGCATCTGCTACATAACCACGCATAATCGCCAATTTCAACAGGTCCTCCTACTGCAGTAAATTCGGGATCATTATAGTTGTGGTGTAAACTCCAGATCATTACTTCCGAAGCAAGACATACGTTTTTACCGATTTTCAATCCTTTCCGTGCGTCAAGATTACAAGAAAATCCGACAACAGAGCCACTTTCAATAATTAAGCCTTTCGGATTCCAGAATTTACAACCGGAATGAATGGCTGCGTCTTTTGCTATTCTGGCTCCTGCTTTCCTTAAAAGAAAAAGCCGTATGGTATGAGACGGAAAATGAGATATTATTTTATTGAAATACACTTGTTCTAAAGAATCTTTCCATAGAAAAACCTTTTGCCTGATCGTCAGGTATTTTGGATATTTCTTGATCTGTTGTTTAATTATCTTAAACATATTGTTATTCTCCAAAAATAGTTACGCCTTTTTCCGGCAATAATAATATGGGAGAGCATTTCCTTTAAGCGGAATATACGGTTCTCCTGTTTTTTTAGGAATATATATCTTATAGTTGGATAATAGCAGCTTTCAGGAGTTTGTACATTCCCTGAAACATACAGTGAATCTTTTCTTTTTTCAACAGATTTTCTACCTGTTTCTATTGGATAAAATATGGACATGATCTCTCTGGAATTCATATTTTCTGCATTATTTCTTTTAGAATAGGAATTCGGGAGGAGGTAGTATGCCCTTGTAAATAAGTATAGTAAGTAGATATATGTTGTTCTGCCCACTTCGGATTACAAAAAGAATCCAATACTTGCAGGAAATCCTCATAACTTTTTACTAAGGGACAGTATTTTTTTAAATTATAAAAATCCGTATCCGGATTTTCAATATAACGCCCCATTACTAAGCAGCCGGAAGCAAGTAATTCAAGAAAGCGGGGAGTGACCTGGTTGAAGCCATTGGCTTCCTTGGATTTATCCATCCCCGGTGTGGCATAAAAAGTGATTCTGGACTTTCTTAATAACTGTATATAACCTTCTCTTGAGAAAAAATCATCCTTTAAACGCCCTCTTTTATTTGATATATAATAAGGAATCGTTCCGTCCAGCTCCTGGTAAACATATTCAATATCCGGATGTTTTTTTTCATATTCTTTAATATATTCCCAGAATACAGGATCTTTTCTTCCCGGGAAAAGAAAATCTATTTCTTTTGCATGGTAAATATTTTTTTCCACCACATTCTCATTCGGAATACTTAAGGGAAAATGAGCCAAAGGGATCGGACATTTCTGCTGTTTTAAGTGTTCGTATACCTCTCTGCTGGTAATTAATAAACACTTCGAAGCAGAATAATAATCATAAAAATTTTTTAACCGTTCATCCGGAATCCAGAAATCAATTATAACCGGCAGTACATTCTTTAGTCGTTCAATCTTTAATCCTTTTTCTCCGGCAACCATATTGAAAAACAGGTACACACCGGAAACAGGGAAATACTTATTAATACATAAAAATAAGGATCGGAAAATACCTATTTTATTGATATTCCTAAGAAGAAAGTTCCAATAGCTTTTTATGGGAATAATCGGTAATGGATAATTAATACTGATGATTTGTTCCCACAAATAAACAATTTGGAAACTTCTATGCTCTTTTGCATTTGGATTTGAAATAATTCCTTTTAAAACCATAGATAATAGTATTCTTCCATTCCGAAAGCTATATATGGAGTAATTTAACTGTTAATTATTTCTCATTTTTTACTCCATATCCATATTCATATCCTTGTTTGGTTGTAGTACCATTTATAACCAAAGAAACTTTTTTCAGGCGATCTTCTCTGACAATCTGTTCTACAAATTTTAAATGCGATTTATCGGTATAATGTGCACGGCAAAGATAGATGGTTGCATCTCCTATCCGGTTTAACGTAAATGTATCGGACACCATACCAACAGGAGCTGTATCAACGACAATATAATCAAAATTAGCACGTAAATAAGAGAAAAATTCTTCTATTCTATCACTGAGTAACAATTCTGCAGGGTTAGGAGGAATCGGACTGGCCAGAACAATAGATAGATTCGGATGGAACTGCGCATGTAAGATAATGTCTTCCGGTTTTAATGAATCGCTGGCCAGATAAGAAGTAATACCTTTTGAGCTTGGTATGGATAAGTATTCGGCCAGTTTCGGATTTCGGATATCCAATCCTACCATCACTACTTTTTTATTTCTCATCAAAGCCAGGGATAACGCAAAATTAATGACAAAAAATGATTTTCCTTCTCCGGAAACACTGGAGGTTACCAGAATGACTTTTTCTTCTTTGTTGGTAAGTACAAAGTTAATATTGGTTCTCAGCAATCTGAACAGTTCGGCAATAGAAGAGGTAACTCCATCTTTTACGACAATTGATTCTCCGCTTTTGTCCAGACATATTTCTCCTAAAATCGGGACGGATGTTAACCTTTCCAGTTCGTTTTTGTTTTCAATCTTGAATTTAAACATTTCTTTCAGGTAAAGAAAACAAATAGGAATCAAAGCGCCCAGTAATAATCCTATAAAAAGAATCACATATTTTTTAGGGGAAATAGGAGTAGTATGCGTATACGCATAATCAATAATTTTTGCTTTAGGAGTATTGGAAGCTAATGTCAATGCATTTTCTTCATACTTTTCCAATAAGAATAGATAAAGTTCTGTTTTTACTTCCTGCTCTCTTCTTATTTCCAGAAATTCTCTCTCCAGTCTTGGCATATCATTCAGAGAAGAATACAATGCATTTTCTTCTTTCTTCCAGTTTTCTTTGGTTTTCAAAAGGTCTTTTTTTACGCTTTCAAGACTAGCCAGAATATTTTTCTGTGTCAGATGAATTTGTTCATTTAAACTTAAAATCACCGGATTCGTCTCGTGCATATCCCTTAAATAATTTACACGTTGTATTAACAGTTCATTGTATTCGGCAATTATTTTGAGAAGATTTTCCGGAGTGCCTATGCCTGTAGGGATAAGATTGTATTCATTGGAGGGGTTCTTTAGATAATCTTCCATCATCCGGACCAGGCTTAGCTGAATTTCATTCTCTAAGACAGTCCCCTGCATATCTGTCATTTTCTGCAATGATAATTTTGCCTGGGTTTCTCCGTCAATTAAAAGATTATTTTTTCTGTAAGATTCGACTGTTTTTTCAATTTTTCCTAAATCTTCTGTTAAAATACTTAAGCGTTCGCCTATAAACCTTTCTGTATTGGTTGCCGCCAGGTTTTTATCATTCAAGGCATCTTCATTATATAATTTTACAAGTGTATTAAGAATTTCTTCTCCTCTTGTTTTTATGTAATCGGCTGTTGATAAAGAAATAATATTGGATTTTTTGCTGATTGCCCCAACTCCGATATTTTTCTGATATTGTTCTGTAATGTAATTGCCATTACACACAGTAACAAGAAGTTTATAGGAGTTTGATTCCGGAACAAATGCATTTTTGTCATCCGAATATCTGAAAGTCAGGTCGCCATAATCCGAATGAAATACATAAGGAAGTTGGGACACTTCAATCGGTTTTATTTTTTCTTTATTGATTTTCCCCGTTATTTTTATTCCTTTGTTTTTATCGACATGTAATTTGAGCCTGAAATTTGCAGACAAAGTATCTATTATATTTTTATCAATATCAACAACAATAGGCGATATCTGATATAAATCCTCATTTTTTAGAAATCCGTCAAGTTCATATGAGATATACAACCCTAAATCCATAATCATTTGTTTGACTAAGGTATGGGAGTAGATAATGCCTACCTCATCTTCTACATTATCGGAAGAACTCAGGCCACCAAACTCAAGACTTTTCATCATGGCCCCTCCCAGCTTGGAAGATGAACTTCCTTTATCGTCTGTTTTTATTAAAATATTAGAGGATATATGGTATATTTTTGGATTAATTTTTACATATATATAAGATAGGAAACCGCACGAAAGAATAGAAATCAGAAACCATTTCCAATATGGGAGATAGGATGCAACCAGTTCTCCTATATTCGGATTTGCTTCGGCTTTGGGAGTATTTATTTTTGATGATAGGCTTTTTAGTTGGCTCATTTTCTTAAGAGTAATAATTTATTATTTATTTAAATTTACAATAAGGGTAGTAATAATCGAAACTGCAGTTAGGACAGTAGAAGTAACCGTAATAAAATATTGATCCGTCTGACTGTAATTTGCAGTTTTCTTTCGGGCTTTATTAGGCTCTACATATACGATATCATTTTGTTGTAAATAAAAATAAGGGGATTTAAAAGTATCGGGTGAAGTCAGGTCAAAATAATGGAATTCTTTTTTCCCGTTATTATCCCGTATTAAAAGAACTTTTTCTCTTTTACCCTGAATGGTAAGATCGCCGGCCAAAGAGATGGCATCCAGAATAGAGATTCTTTCATTATTTAATATAAATGACCCGGGGCGGTCCACTTCTCCTAAAACCGAAATTTTAAAATTCAGATTTTGGATAGTAACAATGGGGTCTTTCACATCTCTGGAAATCATGCTTTCTAACAACTTTGTTGCCTCTATTTTTGTAAGTCCTCCTACCTTTACCTTGCCCAAGACCGGAAAATCGATATTTCCTTCTTCGTCTACCAGGTAAGGTTGTAGAGCCGTATTCGTTAAAGACGGACCTCTTCTTTCTGTGTTATTATTCGTTAAAGTGGAAGGACTCATAAAAGAAACTGCCGGCAGGTTATATGCGGCTACCGCAGCGGTATTTTGTGCAGACACGGTAATTCCCAGTAAATCATCCGGAAATATTTTTGCGGAATATTGCAAATACATACTATCTAAATCTGCCTGGGAAACATTTTGGAGATCTTGGAAGTAAGTAATGTTTTCAGGGGTAGAGCATGAAAAAATAATAAAGGGTAGTAAGTAAATTAAAGACTTTAAATTCATATTTCTTTCTAAATTAATTACATAAGGGGACGATAGACTACTATATTAGATTTTACGAGTTATCCTTTTCAGAAAATTCAAATATTTTTTCCATTGATATGGATAACGTTTAATGGCCTTTTTTATTGTGTCTCGTTCTCTGTTTTATTTCTTACAAAAGTGCCATTTTTAAATTGAGGTACAAAATTACATATATTTTGTTGTAAACAATAAAAAATATCCTTTTCTTGCTTATTTTTTAACAAGCGGATGGCGTGTTGCGCTTTCCCTATATAATCAGGTAATTGCTCTTCTCCGGTTTCCCATAAATTTTTTGCAATAAAAGCAGCATCAGAGGCAATAGTATATGCTTCGTCTTTGATTATCTGACTGATGAAAGCACCTCCGAATAATGTATCTTCGATATTTACCTGATTATTCCACCCGGCACAAACGATTAGAATATCTTTATGTTCTTTTTGACAGAAATCAGTAACAGCCCGAAGGTTTAAAAAACAACCTACGACAAGTGCCTGGTATTCTGATAGATTCTGAATAGCTTTTGTGAAGTTAGTGGTGGTAAAAACGATATGTTGACCTTCTACTAAATCTTTTGAAAATTCAAAAGGTGAATTCCCGAAATCCGCAAATGTACACTTTAAAGCATTTCTTTCGGCTGCAACCGGATAGCCTTGTTTTTTGTATGCCTGTGCCTTTTCAATAGTATCAATAGGTAGAATGCTACCTGCTCCGTTTGCAAATGCTGTGCATATCGAACTGGACGCACGGAAAATATCAACAAGGATAATAATTGCGTTCGGGTTAGAATATGCCGGATACAACGCCGGTGAAAGGCAAATATCAATCGTTGGCATTATTCGTTCGGGTTTTTCGGAAAGGAAGTTTTGTTATTTCTGCTTTTAATAGCTTTTGCCTTATGCGGATAAAGAATGAAAGATCATTTTCCATTTTGTTTTTTTGTATATACCCTAGTCCTATTCCTTTCTTTGTTACAGGCGAGAGTGTTCCGGAGGTAACTTCTCCTATCATTTCGTTTTTTTCATTTGTAATCGGATATCCTTTCCGGGGAATCCCTTTTTCCTGTAATTCAAAAGCAATAAGTTGATTATTAATTTCTCCGCTTCGTTGTATTTGAAGCATGCTTCTTCCTATGAAATTATTCTCTTCCGTGAATTTTGTAATCCAGCCTAACCCGGCTTCAAGAGGAGTTATATTTTCATTCAGCTCATTTCCATACAGGCAATATCCCATTTCAAGGCGTAATGTATCACGAGCACCTAATCCGACCGACTTAATGTCGAATGTTTTCCCGGCATCAAAAATAGCATTCCATATATTTTCAGCCGCAGAAGGAGAAAAATAAATTTCAAAGCCTCCGGCTCCGGTATATCCGGTATTAGAGATAATTACATTTTTTTCTCCTGCTATGTCTCCGGTTATAAAAGAATAATAAGGAATGGCCGAAAGGTTTGCAGAGGAAAGAGACTGTAATATTTCCAAAGCTTTTGGTCCCTGAATAGCTAACTGAGCCACTTTTCCCGAAATATTTTCCAGGAGTACTCCTTCTGTGTTATGGGCTGTACAATATTTCCAATCCTTTTCTATATTAGATGCATTTACCACCAGCATATATTCGTTTTTTTCCATACGGTAAATGATCAGGTCATCCACAATTCCTCCTGCTTCATTCATAAAACAGGTATATTGTGCCTTTCCGACCGGAAGCACAGAAAGATCGTTACAGGTAAGTTTTTGTAAATAAGAAAAAGCATTTTCTCCTTTTACGTAAAATTCACCCATGTGAGAAACATCAAAAACTCCTGCGGTTTTACATACTGTCAGATGTTCGTCTATTATTCCACTGTATTCTACAGGCATATAAAAGCCTGCGAACTCTTGCATTTTTGCACCCAGAGAAATATGGATGTCTGTAAAAGGTGTATTTTTCAGGGGCATGGGTTTATTATTAAGGTAAGGTAGAATAAAATTTTTCTGTAGCTACTTTTTCTGCTATCCTGATAATAACTTGTACGGCTTTATCCATTGACTGGATAGGGATGAATTCGTACTTTCCGTGGAAATTCAATCCTCCGGCAAATATATTAGGGCAGGGGAGACCTTTAAAAGATAACTGTGCACCATCTGTTCCCCCACGAATCGGTTTTATGACAGGCTTGATGCCTATCTCTTTCATTGCGTCTGCGGCAATATCTATAATATATTTTACCGGTTCTATTTTCTCCCGCATATTATAATACTGGTCTTGTATATCCAGTGTTGCGACAGGGCCGAACTCAGCATTTATCTTATTTACCAGGTGCAGGAGTTCTTTTTTTCTTCTTTCGAATCTGTCAGAGTCATGATCCCGTATAATATATGTCAGGATTGTCTCCTCCACAGTGCCGTTAAAAGAAACCAGATGGAAAAAGCCTTCATAGCCTTCTGTATGTTCCGGTGTTTCACTTCGCGGAAGCATGGAAGATAATTGGTTGCCGATACGAATAGAATTGATCATTTTATGCTTTGCACTTCCGGGATGCACATTCCTTCCTTTGATCGTAATTTTCGCACCTGCTGCGTTGAAGTTCTCATATTCGAGTTCTCCGAGTTCTCCTCCATCCATCGTATAAGCCCATTTCGTACCGAATTTCTTTACATCGAACTTCTCAGCTCCTTTCCCTATTTCTTCGTCCGGAGTAAAAGCGATTCTTATTTTTCCATGTTTAATCTGAGGGTGTGAGATGAGGTATTCCATTGCCGTGACAATTTCAGCAATCCCGGCTTTATCATCTGCCCCCAGTAAAGTAGTACCATCAGTTACTATCAGATCCTGATTTTTATATTTTTTCAACTCCGGAAAATCTTTCGGAGATAAAATAATATTTTCTTTCTGATTCAGAACAATATCTTTTCCATCATACTTCACAATTACTCGGGCATTTACATTTTTTCCCGACATATCCGGGCTGGTATCCATATGAGCAATAAACCCGATTGCAGGTACTTCTTCTTCCGTATTGGACGGAAGAGTAGCCATTAAATATCCGTTGGAATCCAGTTTTACTTCTTTCAGGCCTATTCCCTTCAATTCTGCAGCCAGCTCTTTTGCAAATAGTATTTGTCCCGGAGTACTGGGTGTAAGGCCTGTGTCAGCATTAGACTGGGTATCATAACCTACATATTTAATAAATCGTTCGATAATGTTCATACTTATAAACTATAAGAGATTAAAAATAACTGGAAGCATCGAAGCAATGAGTACACACCTTTTCTTTTGGCAGGTCGATTGCGTTCACAAGATTTTCCAGCTTATTATATTTTAATGAAGTCATATTAAATTTCTTCCGGATACAATCTACCATCTTGCAATATTTCTGGCTGCCGGCTTTGCTGTATTCTTGCAAATCGACATTATCTTTTCCTTCCAGTTCCCGGATAACACGTCTTGTCATTAATTCCATATCCGATTGAGAAGCTGTAAAGTTAAGAAAAGGGCAGGAGTAAATGAGGGGAGGGCTTCCGATCCGCATGTGTACTTCTTTGGCACCATAATGATAAAGCACTGCCACATTGTCTTTTAATTGAGTACCCCGGACAATAGAATCATCACAGAAAATAATTTTTTTTCCTGTCAGCAAATGCCTGTTAGGCATTAATTTCATTTTTGCCACTAACTGGCGGGTTTCCTGGTTACCCGGAGTAAAACTTCTGGGCCAGGTCGGTGTATATTTCACAATGGCCCGCCGGTAAGGAACTCCTTTTCCTTCGGCATATCCCAAGGCCTGTCCTACACCCGAATCCGGTATGCCGGAAACAAAATCGATATCTGAATCATCTTCTTTTGACATCTGTAAACCGCTGTTATATCGCACTCCATCTACATTTTTGCCTTCATAATCTGAAACAGGATACCCATAATACACCCACAGAAAAGAACAAACCTGCATCTTGTCATTCGGCTTTCTGAGCTGCATATATCCATCTGCCGTAATCCGGATGATTTCTCCCGGTCCAACAAAGTAGTCTGTTTCATAACCAAGATTAGAAAATCCGCAAGGTTCGGAACTAACCGCATAGGCACCGTCTTTTTTCCCTATTACCACAGGTGTTCTTCCTAATTTATCGCGGGCTGCAATAATGCCGCTTTCTGTCAGCAGGAGCATAGAACAGGAACCTTTTATTTTTTCATACACATTTTCTATTCCGTCCTCGAAATTTTTCCCTTCGGAAATAAGCAGTGCTATTAGCTCTGTCTGGTTACATTTTCCTGAACTAAGCTCGGAAAAGTAGTATCCTTTTTTGAGAAGTTCCTCTTCCAACTCATTGATATTATTAATCCGGGCAACCGTAACCAGGGCAAAATAGCCCAGGTGAGATTTGATAACAATAGGCTGGGGGTCCGTATCACTGATAACACCGATACCGGAATTCCCTATAAACTTATCCAGGGAATCTTCGAACTTTGTCCGGAAATAAGAATTTTCAATGCTATGGATAGAGCGGTAAATCACTCCGTCTTTCAATGTGGCCAGTCCGGCACGTTTTGTTCCTAAATGTGAGTTATAATCTGTCCCGTAAAATAAATCCGTACGACATGCTGTTTTTGATATTGTGCCGAAAAATCCGCCCATAAATAATTACGTATTAAACTTAAAAAATAAAAAAGAAGCTTTTGTTACCGAATTGTAACAATTAAGTTACAAAAATAAGGCCTCAAATGTAATCATTTTCTTTTAAGGGACATAAGGTTCATAAAGGTAAAAAATAAGATTTAATTTCTTTATCGGTATTTTCTTAACGGGGTTATGAATATTATATTCAAAAGATTGAAATAAATATTAATTACCTGGTATCTACATATAAAAAAGCACAGCACCGATAAAGGTGCTGCGCTTATCCGAAAAATTTCTGCAAAAGGCAATAGAATGGGAAAATTAAAAACTTCTTTTTCTTATTTTTGAAAATAGTTGTTCTTTCATTTTTCAGGAATTATTTAAAACAATAATTTTTTAACGATCTGTTTTCCCGATTGGAATGTCACATAACAAATAAAAATACCTTGCGAACTAAATGGAAACTGCAAATAAGTAGTTGTATCGCCCGAGTACTTAAAAACCGATTTTCCTGTGATATCTGCCAGTTGTACGGACCGGATCTCGTCTGCAGGACTTTCAATAGTAATGTCTTTTTCGTTTATGGAAATTTTAATGAGGTCTTCTTCAGTGGTGGTTACAGAAGTTACATAATCACACGGAAGATCACCGGTATTATAAGTGCCGTATTCGGGATGGGAATAACATCGCAGGCCCTGGTACCACCTGGCTGTTACACAGCAGGTAGATTCTTCAATACGAAAATTAAACAAATGTTCTGTGTCTCCGATCCCTTCGATTATTTTACCGGTTCGTTCATACGGATAGAGGTTGTCCGTTCCATCCCATAATTTTGTCGAATAAGTAACAGATAATACCTTTAGTTCTTTATCAAAAATAGAAATTGTTTCTACGCTGTTTACTTTTACTTCCACTGGCTGAAGGGGATTTATAAGCATTATTTCCGGGTCAGTTCCGGGGTAGTCAATTGTCCAGGAATCTCCGGGAGCTGCATCCAATATATACAACGGAGTAAATTCTCCGGAATAAGGCGCGTAGCAAAATATAGTATTCCCTTCTTTATAAAGATAAACATCTGCCGGTGTAGACGCACAGGCTCTACTGCGATAGCCCCGGGAAATCGTATTGCACATTTTGCCCGCGACCCATTTATCTCCACTGGAATACAGGGAATGGTAAGTGTAGCTTAGATCATGTTCCGGATGATCAAGGTAAGTCTCTCCATACGTCCATTCTGTTCCCACCGGAGCAAATGAAAGAGTAGGTACATCTATGCCTAAATAGTTATAAAATTCAATAATAGACATCGTTTCTTCCTCTCCGGATTGTAATCTTCCGGTTATATATCCTTCTGAAAAACGAGCTATTGCATAGCTGCAATTAACAGGCATGTAGTCTTCTTCTTTTTCCGGTGCTTCTTCGCTTTCCGGAGAGTTTCCGGAAAGATCTGTTTTCCGAAGTAACAGGTAAAGGGTTTCTCCGTCTTCGTATGCTTCTGCATACCCAATGCGGCAGGTTACTCCGTTGTCCAGCCAGACAGTAATGGTTTCATCCGGAATAGCTCCTTTTATATTTTCAAGGACTTTAACCTGCATTCCATGTCCTTCTGCATTTTCTTTTATCCCTTTAATTAAGAAAAACTCTTCCTGGTCCATATCGGAAAAGGCTGGTATAAAAGGACGAATTTCGTTACAGTCACAGGTAAGAACGCGTTGAAATGCTAATGCGAGAATGAAAAGAGTAATAATTTTTGTTTTCATAAGTAAAAATTTTAAAGTTAATAGAAAGCATGCTCGGGTATGATTCCGAATAATGTATACAGTTAATTTTTCAAAAGTAAAAGTAATGAATAAAAAGAAAAGATAATATATAAATGGAAATTTTATTTTTTACAAGCAGTATAAAAAAGATAAATAAGCAACATATTTTTATGTTTTTTAATAATTCGAATATTGGTTTTATTTGTTGTTTTCTCTTTTCCTGCTTTTTATATAGAAAAGGAAATCCAACTTATTAAAATATAAAAAGCTACCATTTCCGGTAGCTTTTCATAAAAAATTACTTACTTATAGATAAGATAAATTAATTACATCCGTTATCATCATTGATAAATTCGAATTCGGCATTCGCTTTTACTTCAAATCCTTCTTTTAGTTCAATGGTATTAGAGCGGTATATAGTTACTCCACTTTGGATTATCTGGGTCGAAGTAATCTTCTCCCGGGCCTGATATTCATTAAAACCATTGACAGTGCCGGATAAGGTTAACGTTGCCGGTATATTTCCGGTCAATAACGAGCTTTTGCTTGCCAGAAATGGTGCAATCTGATTAATGGATTCCGGACAAAACCATAAGTTATAGTCCTTATCACCCTGGCACATGACGGATCCGGTGGATTGCCCGCATTGACAGGCACTTGTTGTCGGATGGTTTCCATTCAGGTTATGACCGATTTCATGGGCTGTAGTTCTGAACATTCCGGTACGGTACATGCTAAGCGAATAGGCCAATGCGGTATTTAACTGTCCTAACCATGCGATTCCGGTTGTTCCGGCATTCAGGGTTTTTCCTGTAAAAAGATGCGCTACATTCCTTATAATACCCGTATGGTTCGAGTTCCATTGTGTTCTGAAAGCATCCAGAAGTAAACTCGCGTCTGTGGTATTATAAGGGGTATTAGAGGTGGTCCATATATTTTGGTAAGTGACGGAAAATCTCAGGTTAAAAGTAGACTCATAAGCACCTTCTATCAGGTTCAGAATGGAAAAAATATAACTGTAGGTAGCCGTAAGATTATTCCCTGTTTTTTGATAGAATTCAAAGTCCGCATCGGTTGCCAGTTGCAGGTAGTAATTACAAAGGGCGGTCGCAGTTATTGATTCCTGAGAGGAAGGATCTACAGATATTTCTTTTGGTGCAATGAGAATATCCGAAATAGATAAATTTTGTTCTTCTGCATCAAAAATGACATCTTCGTTCCGGTAAAGAATAAGACGGGCATCTTTTTTGTCCTTTGTATAGAGGCTGCTTTGCTGGATTACGTATTCTTCGTCACCATCCAGGATAATACCCCAGAATTCATTCTTGTCGATGGTCAATCTCACTATTTTATCATCGGCGGTTTTCCCTTTATAAGTGTTTGGAATATATTCTCCCTGATAGGTAAAAGTGCCGGCATCAGATACGTAGGATGCGGTAAAATTCTCAGCCCGCATATCGTTTACTCCGATATGGATCAGCCAGTCATTTTCCGTATCAATGGTTAATCTGAATTCCACTTGTCCCTTTTTATCCAGTTCATTAAGTATTTTTTCTTTTTCTATGGAAAAAGATTTATATTTCTTAAAATGAGTATCCAATAGCTGCTTTTCAGAAGCTGAAAGAATATTCTTCGTGACTATGGGGCTAATCTCTCCATATATAGAGCTACTCCAGCCTATAATCAACGTTATTATGAGAAGCAAATATTTCATAAGCGTAGAAATTTGTCTGTTAATGATTTTATTTACATTATTTCTGTTGATATATATCCAACCTGATAGCTGTTCGCTTGCGAGTGGTACGTTTATTCCATCTCTCTAAAAATGATACCTTCAGGAAGAGAACGATTTTTATTCCTGCTTTAGATGTTTATCTTTCTTCTTTCTGAAAAATATCGGTTGGAACAGAGGATTTCTACTTTGCTATTCGGTAAGGATCATTCGTTTGATATCCACTTCTTTTCCATCTGCAATTAACGCATACAGATAAATGCCCGCACTGACTTCATCGCCGGAAATTTCCTGATACCCTTCTCCGGAAGCTGCAATCGCATATTGTTTCAGCTGTTTTCCCTGTAAATCATAAATACAAAGCGAAGCGTTTTTTACATCTGCCGGCAGGTAATATTTTATTTGTGTGGTCTGTGAAAATGGATTCGGATTATTTTGGTAGAGTACCGCAACCTGACTGCTTGTTGTAGATGTAATATCCGTTGCAGCTCTTAATTGAAGAGAGCGGTTTTCCTCTTTCACTTCATCCAGTTCCTCTTTTAATTCCTTAATAGACTGGATTAAAATAGGAATAAGCCCGATGTAATTAATTCCCAGGTAACCACTTTGCTGCTCATATACCAGATCCGGATAAAGTTGTTGCAGTTCCTGGGCGGAAAGACCGTACTGTTTTTTTTGAAAGACCGGAAGTGTCTCATCGAACATTTTCATTTTTACGCTTCCCGTATCTGAAGAAATGGTATTATCCAGTTCTAAATATTGTTGTTTGAGATTGTATTCAATCGGATGCATCTTTAATATGTTATCCAATGCTTTTCCGGAACTCAATTCTACTACATTTTCTTTCAGCCGGATATCTGAATTTCCGATTACTGTTCCGTTGATGGTTCCGGTTACCATAATGTCATTTTCAAAATAACCGGAGTATCGTCCGGGAACGGGATTACCATAGTGATTACTTCCGATAGCTCCATAGACAGCAGTGCCATTTCCATTCCCAAATAAACATCCCATTATCCCATAATTATATCCCGAAGTGGAATTCCCGGCTACTCCAAGAAGACCAAATGCACGTCCGGAAGCACTTGTCGCTGTAGTATTGGCATCTCCCCTGACACCAACATTAAATTTATTATTTACTATTTCTGTATTTCCATTAATCCCGTTTGACCAATTTGTGGAAGCAAGAGTACTTCCTGATTTAAAAACGTAAAGTCCATAATCCCTGCTGGTTTTAATAGTTAATTTTGAATTGGTATCGAAACGATCTTCCTCAAATCCGGAAGAATGTAGAAGTGTATTTCCAACGCTGTTCACTTTTAACTGAGAAAAAAGTTGTGGAGCAATGCTTACTAATAAACCTAGTAGAATAAAACTAATTTTTTTCATAACATTTTTAAATTAAAGATAAATAATAAGTAGTTAAAGTAATAGATAAGAAAATAATAGATAATTATAAAAAAGAAAGGTTTGTTTTTGTGGTATTTATTTAATTTTAAATATACAATGTTAATTAAATAAATAATTAAAAACAAATATTGGGAGGAGTGAATAAAAGAAAACTTTTATTAAAAGCAGAAGGAGGAATAAAGATTTTTTAGGAATACTGCTTTCAAGCAATCTATGAAAAAATGGTTAATAATACATAGATAAAATTTGTTAATAAGCATGATTTTTATCAATAATTATACATTCTTTTTTTTTGATCCGGGAAGCCACCGGTGAAAAAGAACTATTATAACAACCATATATTCTGGAAGTATGGGATAAGGTGTATAAATCTGCTACGGCATTTTTCATTCCTTTCAGAGAACGTCTGGATATTTCCTGAGGAAACGTAATGATTCGTTCCCCGAACTTGTCCTGAATAATTTGTCTGTCTGTTTCAGAATCCGTAGCCAGATAAAAAAGAATTTCCGGACAATCTTTTATTTCTTTTTCCATTTTTTCAATGAAAAGGTAAGTCGGGCTGTTTGAAATAGCTCCTGTATTATCTGTTCTCCGTATATGGATACCTATAGTACGGGAATTAAAAAACTGAATTCTGCGGTTGATTTCTTCCCGAATATCTCTGACGGGTATAAACAATAAAGAATATATATCATCATTCCAAGGATAAAAATCGGAAAAGCTGGCAATATACACATTCTTATTTCTGACTTTCTCAGTAAAAGGTATTTGCTTTAAATGCATTTCCCGAACCTGTTCTTCATACAGGCAGATATCATATCTGACTTTCTCAAACAGCAAAGGTAAATAGAAGTTTTTTTTTCTGGGGCGGTCGTTGAGTAATAAGTCCGGTTTATCCGCTTCTTTCAAAATTATATTTTCCGGCAGTGGCTCAAAAAGCTCATGGAAACGACATCTCATAGCCCAATCTCTGAACCAGATGATTTTTAAATCGCTGTTTATATCTTTTGATAGACTATAGGCAGATACAATAGCTCTCATGCGGTTTGCCATACCTCCGACAGGTATGAAAGTTAGTTGAGGCATACTTAATCACTTTTTATTTTTTAATCTTGTAAAGACTTTTTTCTCCGGAAACAAGAGTGCAAATTTATATATAATGGTATAATTTAAGGTATTCTTTATGCATTTTTTGTTAAAGGTAAAATCAATGGATATTTAAAACTTTTTATTTTGTAAGGTCTCTTGGTTACAACTTGCAGAGTCAGATTTCTTTTTACCTGGTAATAAAATTTTCTTTCTTCATGAGTAGTTTTGTGTGTATTTTATTATTTTTACATGGATAATTAATACGGTTGTCTTATATATAAATAAAAAAATATGACTCTTAGAACTTTAGTAAGAAAGAATATTCATAACTTTTTCCCTTCTTTATTATATGCTTTTACAAGTTATTCACAAGAAGGAGAAGATATGGTTGTTAAGTCTTTATTTGAGAATAAAAAAGGTTACAAAGGATTTTACGTAGATATCGGAGCTCACCATCCTTTCCGGTTTTCTAATACTGCTTATTTTTATAAAAAAGGATGGCGGGGAATTAATATAGAGCCGACTCCCGGAGCAATAAATATATTTAATCGTTTTCGTAAAAAAGATATTAATATCCAGGGAGCAATTGGACTATCTGATAAACCGCTTTTATTTTATCAATTTAATGAGCCTGCTTTAAACGGATTTGACAAGAGGTTATCAGAAAGTCGGCATCATGGCGACAATAAGTATGAAATTATAAATACAACAGAAATAGCCGTATCAAAGCTTTCTACAGTTCTGGATAGCTGTCTGGAGGAAGGAAAAAAGATTGATTTTCTTACCTTAGATGTAGAAGGAATGGAGATGGAAGTTCTAAAATCAAATGATTGGTTTAAATACAAACCCGATTACATTTTTTTGATAGAAGAGCATACAAGCATTGTTGATACAATAGGAAATGAAATTTATACTTATTTGAAGGGTTTAAATTATTCTTTTATAGCCAAAACGCCACGTACCAGTATTTATAAATATAATAAGGATTTATAAAAGATAACAAAAGAATATTTTGTTTTTATTAGATGTAACTCTTTTTATTTTTCAAAACTAATTATCTTCAAATTTCTATTAGAAACGTGCTAAAAGGGTAGAAATAGTATTTTGTTTTTATCATAATTGGCAAACCGTGAAGCTCTGGTTACTCTTTCTTATTTCCGGATAAAATCTCTTGGATTTTCTTTAAAGGATACTTTGATAAATTATTATTATTAAAATAGATTGGTTTGTAAAGAATTAATAGATACGATATATAAAAACAGATTCAAATTAAAAGGATAAAATTCCTTTTAAATTCAGAATTCTGCCCTTTCCATTCAATTTGTTAGCACCTTACCTGGTAATCAGGGATATTTTTATACAAATTAAATACTTTCACTCAACTTTTTTCTTTTCTCTCCTCTTACTTCTTTTCTTTTTTTTCTGAAAAGCAATACATATACTATATATAACGTAGCCAGTGTAAGAATAAAGTAAGCGTTAGTGGGAATGGATACAGGGATAGGATCCGGGTCCAGCAACCCTCCAGGGTCTGTGCCCGGTCCACCGCCACTGGCACTCAGTTTGGTATCGCTATCCTTCTCAAACAGGTCATCGGCCAGTTTTTCTTGTTGTTTGGATGGTAATTCTGTCTTATTTTTCGGAACAAACACTTCTGCAACCTGGCTTTTTGCCGAAGGGATGTTTAGACTGATTAGAATTAGCAAAGTGATTAGTTTATAAGACATCGGTTATAAAATTATGGATTTAGTGATTTCTTTGTTATTGGATAGGATCTTTACAATATATACCCCTTTCAACACGGCATCCATGTGGATTATGGTTTCTCCTCCTGTTGCTACTTTATTGGTTAACAGAAGTCTGCCCGTAGTATCATATACATATATGGTACCCGAATCCAACTCTTTATGTTTGATGATGAGATCGTTTTGATTAGAATATATGATTACCTGATCCTTATTGTTAATTTTATTATCATCCGGTAAGGAGGAAGTGGCCGGAGTTGCTTCCAGTCTGAACCGTTTCCGGATATCTGTTGCATTGTTGGCAGTAAAAGTATAGGTAGAACCCGATTCCGTTACATCTACCGTCTTATTTCCAAGCAAATCGATTAATTTCAGTTGTTTGTATTCCGATTGCAGGTTCTTATGCGTGAATGTAAGCTTGTATTCCGTATCTTTTTCAGTAGCTCTGAAACCAAGATAAGTATCGTTCAAATCATCCATCACACTGATCTGGAACAGTTCATCTTCCTCTCCTTCCATAGTGAATACCTGTGCCGCGGCTGACATCCCTACGATTTTACGTCCGTCCCAGCCATTATCAAATCCTTTCCTGCAATCAGGACGGATGGATATCCATACAAAATCCTGGCAATGTTCGCTTTCCATGCTGATAAATGTATACACCTCTTTATTATCCCTGTCGACTGAACGTACATGCGTCTCGTTCTTATCGCCTACTTCTTTTGAAGAATAAGTTAAAGTAAACGTATTGTCAGCATCTGTTCCTGTCGCATCCTGTCGCATTACGGAAAAGCCCTGCATCGGTGGTATCTGGGAAGGTAATGTAACAAGGGTAACCCCGTCGTCTCCTGCTACTTGTTTCCCGGCCTGATGCTGAGGGATAACTATATATTGTCCCAGGTTATCCAGGTAATTATACCCTCCGCTTCCGCGACCTTCATTGTGCCAGTCCATAAAGGAACCGGTATTGAAAATATATACTGTTTTTTCGATGTTGGTTCCGAAAGCCATTTCTCCGATTTCAATGGATGTGGTATACGGATTCCCGATAATGTGTTCCCCTTCGTGCGGGTCCTGATCGGTAATTTCCCCGTTATGCCAGCCTTCGTGATTTGCCGGATCATACGGAGTATAAGTCAGTACATTCTTATAATCACGGTTTTCCAGGATTCCCTGGATCGTAATTAGCATCGGATTAAGAGCCGTAATTTCATATCCCTGGAAGGAATAAAGGATATCAGAGGTAGTGATGTCTTCCCAGTAAGGAGTCCCATCGGCATGGTCCTGCCTTTCATTCCATTTCCGGAGTGCGTTATTCCTGAAGGTCGGTACTGCCGCAACTTCCCGTACAGGCATTGTAATATACTGCCATTTATATTTGAAATTCTCTTCTCCTTTTGAATCATAATAAGCTTTCTGGAAAAATTCCACACTTCCTTCAACAGGATAATTTTCATTATTAAAGAATTTGAACGTGCCCGTCGGAGCGGTTTGTACTAATTTCCCGTTTTCCGTTCCGGTCCCTGTTCGTATTAGCAATCCGTCCGTTCCGGCATAATTATGTACTTTATCTTCCACAATAACTCCGGCAGCAGGCTCCACGATCATTTTCTTATTTGCATTAATGAACAGGTCTGTCGGAATTCGTAATACCGGATTATCCGTATCTGTTTGTTCGGCTTTGATATGAACTCCTTCTGCATTGTCTATTATCAGGCTATAGATAATATTATCTTTGTACTGGTCATCGGTTATTTCCTGAGGGGATTCAGGATCAACAGTTCCGGCATACAATCTGTACAGGCTATCATATTCATCAGGGGAGGCAGGCTCCGGATAATAACCGTATATGATCGTGGCAGTCTCTGCGGTTGCATCCAGTTTTCCGGTATTCTTAACAGTTACCTCATTCATAAACCGGTAATTCCCTTCTACTTTCACATCGTCAGGCTTATCAACCGTAAGATCGAATATCGCGTTATCTTCAAATAAACCGGCTATTAAATCCTGGTTTACTCCTGGCGTTGTGGTTTCCAGAAATAAATGGGACCACGATTTCCGGGCATCCATTTTGTTAACAGTCGGGTTGAAGTTCATTTTTCCTTCGACGTGCAGTTCCTGACTGTTCAATATCAGGTTTTTTGAACTGAACACGTTGTAGATATCCGATACCCGTACCGGCCCTGATCCGTAGAAATAATTATCCGGTACTACCAGGTGATTAATTGCGTCCTGATGGAAACCGATCGGTTCCCCGTTTTGCGGTACACGGTTGTTGAGCCAGTTGGAAGCAATGTTCCATGCGGTACCATTGTCCGGATCTGTCGACCCGTACCACAGGTTTGCATCTCCCGGCTCCCAGGGTGACCCGTATCCTCCTTCATAAGCACCCAGATCTATCGTACCGTTTTTGATCTGTTCTGTCATATCCAGGTCAAACTCTCCGATCAGGCTGGCGAAATTAGGTGTGTAGTACTCATAATAATACTGGTTAATTCCTGCATCGATAGCCGGGCTATATTCTATTTGTCCCGGTTGGCTCTGGGATTCCTGTTTCCTCAGCCGGTAGTTTCCTGCTGCGGAAGGGAGAGAAGTCGAAGGATTAAAGGAGCTGTCATAAGACAATGCCCCTACAAACTCGGGATCTCCGGTCAGGCCTACTGTCGATTTATTACTGCTGCCATCGTATTCGGTAGTCCATGTATTATATAGGTAGATGTTATTTCCATCTTCTTTATAATCACTTATGACATCTCCGGAGGAACTTGCGCGTTTGTTATTATAGAATATACAATTGTATAAGTAATGTTTCGACGCTGTTCCATAAAGGGCACCGGCATTTGCTCCGGAGTCAGTGGATTTGGCATAATTATCTGCAAATGTACAATTCGCATAATAATTCCCTGTTGACCCGGAACTATAGGTCACTCCATTTTGCTTTTCTGATATATTGCCTGAGAATAATACATTTATCCATATATTGTTGCTGGCCAGCGAACCGGTATATAATACAGCTCCCCGGTTTCCGCATTTATTTCCGGTAAATGCCACATTATAAAAAAACATTTTTGATCTGTTATTATCATTGTGGATCGCTCCCCCGTTTTCATCAGCACTGTTTCCGGTAATTAATGCGTTGACAAGGGTGAGTGTGGCATTTGTATTATATATGGCTCCTCCGTTCTTTGCCGAATTGTTTCGCATAATAAGATTCGCTGAGGCGGATTCGGTCAATACAGTGGTACTACTGCCACCGTCACAGTAAAGAGTTCCGGAAGTCTCCGCACGATTGCCTTCGAACAAGACATTCGAATAAGAGATCTGAGAAGCGGTACTATATGCTCCGGATCCTCCATCATGAATGTGATTCCGTAGAATCTTGCAGTTTCTTACGATGCCACTGGAACTGGTAAAATAGAAAGCGCCACCCGTAGATGTCTCTCCGTTATAATTCCCGGTTACATTTCCTCCGAGGTTATCCTGAATTATGGTATTTTCAATGACCATATCCTTAACAGTACGGGTCCATATTCCCGGTGTATTACGCCTTGTTCCGTTCTTTTCAATAATATTATATTCGAATTGGTCTGTGGTGATCACAAATTTTTTAGTCCCTTCTCCGAGGTAAATCGTTCCGTCAAAGCCCGCGTAACAGTTTCTTACTTGTATATCCGTAAGGTATACATTAAAATATTTTGTGCCGGTAGCTATCCAGATGGCCGAACCGCATGCCGTACCACTGTGAGTTGCCGTACAGGTATCGAAAGTAACATTATATACGATTAAGTCATTTTCCGCACTCCCGTTGATATAAATACCGCCTCCATGGTTGTAGGATGTACTGTTTGCTATCTTTCCGTTTCGTAAATTAAATACGCTACCTGCTGCGTTGCTATTAAAATAGAAGGTTCCTCCGGCATATCCCGATGTGTTGCCGGAAGCGTCAAAACTATTGATTATCATCCCTTTTGAAAGGCTTGTACAATGGATCGCCCCTCCGTTTCCACTGGATGTATTGGTCTTATTATTATGCATTTCAGCGTGGTTGATGAGAATACCATTGGTAATACCAGTATTGTACATCGCACCACCGTGCCTTTGTGAAGTATTATTTTTAAAAGTAATGTGTTCAGCAAAGAATTCAGGCATATCTTTATTATACAAAGCACCGCCATCCTGGCTTGTCGTACTGTTTCCCTCAAAGCTGGAATTCATCGGAAGAACCAGGCTTGTGACATTGTCATTATACATGGCTCCTCCATTATAAGCTTTGTTGCCGGCCATCAGGAAATCATTCCGGAAACCGAATTCTATTTTATCTATGTACTGGTTGTAAAATGCTCCCCCATTAGCTGTAGCAGTATTGTTGCTACATTCCACTACTTTATTGATGCTTAAAAGACCTACCCTTCTGGAAGAAATGCCTGCAGTATGTATTCCTCCACCATGGGAGGTAGAAGTATTGCTGGTGGTGGAATTATTAGTTAATGTCAGGTTTTCGATTTTAATCTGGTCTATGGCAGTAGTATACATTCCACCTCCACATGTTCCGGCGGTGTTTCCATCTAAAATCAATGTATTTACCGTTAAATTCTGGGTCCAGTTTTTCCCATTAAGATACAGGCCACCACCGTTTGTTCTGGTGGCAGTATTTTTTTTCAGTACCAGCCGTTCAAAATCATTCCATGTAGAGTTTGTGAAGTATATACCTCCTCCATTTGAATTGGCAGTATTCACATTGATGCCGTCTCCGATTTCAATAACCGGAATTTCTATATGGACATAATTTGTATATATTACACCTCCGTTGTTTCCTGCGGAATTTCCTCCCCCTGCAACAAGAGCCCCGGTTTTAAAAGATATGATCTCATTGTTATAAAATACACCACCGTCACCATTACTGGCCTTATTCCCGGAAATGGAACCTTCTATTACATTATTTACGAATTCGAAATTTTTTACATACTGAGTGTAAAAAGCACCTCCATATGTATATGCTGTATTGTTTTTACAGGAAACCAGGTTGGTAATTTCCAGCAGACTTATGTAGTCATCCAGCAGATCAGCAGCATACGACTCTTCATCATGAGAGGTTAAATCATTGTTCTTTAGTGCACGTGAAGGCACAGTTACCGGTCCGTTTGTATAGATTCCTCCGCCATTACCGCCTGAAGCTGTTGTGCTGTTTCCGTCCAGGGTCAGATTCCGGATCTTGAAGACATCTATTGAGTGGGTATACATTCCACCTCCATGATTTCTGGTTGTGTTATTACTACAGATGAAATTTTCCGCAACAAAATTTGTTTTTTTCCATATCCCATTGAGATAGATTCCACCACCATAAAGAAAAGCGGAATTACCCGTAACAGTTAAATCAGTGAATGGAGATAATGTACTTGTTTTCTCAATATACATACCTCCGCCATGGCCTCCTTTCGATGTATTACCGGTTAAAGTAAGGTTCGGGATAGTGATAATGTCCACATTGTAATTATACATTCCGTCCCCTGAGGTTGCTGCTTCATTATTGCTTATGGTAAGGTTGTCCGGTACGTGGAAGGTGCCGATATTTTCATTGTATATTCCACCGGCGTTTGCATTCACTTTATTATTTGTGATAGAGATGTTCCCATTAAGGGTTAATGTAATGATATCTTTATTATACATTCCTCCGCCTGTTCCGCCTGAAGTGGTTCCACTGACGATGTTGCTGTCGAGGGTTACCTCTGTAAGGGTTACGGCCTCCACATTTTCAATGAACACAGCATTACCGTATCCGGTAGCACTGTTATTCCCGTAACAGGATAAATTCGTACCTGTCAAATGAGAAGCATTTACTACATAAATACCTCCTCCTGAACGAGCCACACAACCCTCTACCGAAAGATTCTCGAAAGTAATATTGATATTATCCGCATATAAGCCGGATCCTTTGCTTGGTTCTGCCGATATGGAAGTTGGAGTGTAAGTTGTTTCACCTATGCTATTGCAATTTCTGATCATCAGGTTATTCAATGTAATAGAGGTGGGTTGAGGGGTACTTCCGGTATTCGGAGTATTGGAAAGATGGAGTCCTCCGCCACTAAGGTAATACACATCATACGGGATGCCGTTCCGGTCATTAATTACATCTCTTGCGGTTTTGTTATTGCTTCCTCGGTAACTTTTTCCATTCTGAATAGTAAAACCGTCCAGTACCGTTCCACTCATATCGCCCAATCCGATTATCACATGATAGGCACAGCGTTCGGAATGGGTACCGTCTGTGCTGCGGCTATTCGGTTCGGAGGCAGTTGCTAAAGCCGTATCACTACCGGATAGGATTGTGCCGGTAGGATCAAAGTTTGCCGGCCTGTCGGCTGGTGTACTTTCGGTACCTTTACATCCCCCGTAAATTTTTACTCCTTTTTTCAGATAAAAGGCTCTCAGTTTATAGGCTCTCTGTGCTGCCGAAAAACTTCCTCCTACGGTTACTAAATTAGGAACTTCCGATGCTGGTTTGTAAAGACCTTCTTTTATAAGAATAATATCTCCTTCGGCCGAAGCCTCGATCATTGCCTGCAGATCTCCTGAAGCATCTGCCCATGAACTTCCGCTACTGGACATTCCTGATGCTACATACCTTGTTGTTTGTGCTTGTAAAAAAGAAAACAGACAAGCTTGTAAAATAAAAAAAGCAGATAAAAGAAATGTTTTTCTTCTCATTTTATAATGGATTATATGGATTTCAAAAGCATAATATTCTCCCATTCAATGAATAATTTTTTTATTCATTGTTGATATTCAATGTTTTATGACATCCCGTCATGAAAGCATACTTCTACATAAGTAAGGATGATGTTACTAATTACCCTGACAAATCATTTTTATCCTGCATAAAGCAGGGGCATGCAGTTTATAAAACACAAATAAAAGGCTTCCAAAAGCGTGTTGCTTCTTGAAAACTCTTTTTGTGTATAATAAGCTTTAGGAAAAAATGATGTGGTAACTTAAAGAATCGAAGAAGGATTAATGCCTTGCCTCGTGGCACAAAAAGACCGGAAAAAACTTTTGCCGGATTTCTTCTCTTTTCTGATAATACATGGCAGGATACCACATAATCAGTTTCAAAAGCGCATGGAAAACACTTTTTGCTCTTAAAATAATACATAACCTCTACCTTACCTGAGTGTTAATAAAAAATCTTATAACAGAATTGCTTGAACGGTACAAAGTTAAGTGAAAAATTGTAAAATCAAAGAATATTATAGATTTTTATTATCAATTTTTATTAAAAAACTATTTTAATATGTACGTTACTTATATTT
>JAJQEC010000092.1 GCA_021201815.1 Candidatus Azobacteroides sp.
GCAAAACAAATTTGATTATTTACATAGTATCTTCTTCGAGGGGAGAGTGGGTGGGAAGTTTATCTTTGGGTGAGTCCGGTGATAAATTTATTGGGAAGGTTCTTGTCTGACTCGTTTTATATAAATGAAAGAAATAAGGATAAGAGACAAAATAAAAGAGGTAATAAGGGAGATTATCTCACCATTACTACCTATATTTTCCAACTCTGCATCTGCTATTTGATGTTGCTCCATATAAGTACCCATTACGGCAATAGTATTATTCGCAAAATGAGCCAGTACCGGCATCCAAATGGATTTTGTCCACCAGAGTAGATATCCGAAATAAGCCCCTAATAATAATCGTGGGAAAAAGCCATAAAACTGCATGTGGATGGCACTGAATATAAATGCTGTCAACCAGATAGCTAGATGGATGTTGTGAGTTCCTTCTTTTATTACCTTCTGGATAATTCCACGGAAAAAAAGCTCCTCTCCTACTCCGGCAAGAATTCCGATTAACAGGATATTAAACCAAAGAATTCTTATAGAATCCATCTTAAGAATTTTTTCCATTATCTTCTCATTATCTTCTTCTAATTTACGCATCCAGTTTTCCACTCCTTTGAGGGCTTCCGGTAATGCAATCTGCTCATTCAGATATGCCAGGTAATTAACTACAGGAATGATGGTTATGGACGCAGCAATAATGAGTAAAGGAATTACGGGATTATTTTTTTGTTCGAAATATAAGTAATTATTGGGATTTACACTGAACCAGAAAGCGAGCAAGAGTGCAGGAATGATAAATACAAAGAAAGATTGAAGTATTTGTAAGAGTCTGATTAAAAAAATATTCACAGGTACTTCTCCTGTTGACATTTCCTTTGGATATAAAACAAAGGAGCTGACACCATATATCGTCATCGTCAATAAAAAACCAACCAGAACAACTATTAATACAATAAATATTTTTGTCCAGAACGAACTTTTCTCAAATAATCCGGCTTTCATACTATTATTTTTTGATCTTCATTACAGCAGGAAATTTCCAATCCATCATACGGAAGAAATACATTATCCGGAAGTTTTTCTTCCATTATGGCATGTAATCCAAAATGATGGCTCATGTGTATAAAGTAAGCAACCTGAGGTTTTATTTTTTTGATTTGTTCCAATGCCTGAGAGACATTTTCATGAGAAAGGTGCTCTTTTTCTCTTAACGCATCCAACACCAATACTTCCAGATTTTGCAATTTTGTATATTCCTCTTCGGGTATGGTTTTAAAATCTGTCAGAAAAGCAAAATTTCCTGTTCGATAACCAAAAACCGGTAACTGATAATGCATTACCCGAATCGGAATAAAAGGAATATCACCAGCAAAGAAAGGACAATTTGTAATAGGAATTAGTTCTAGTTGAGGAACCCCAGGATACAGACTTTCTCCAAATGCATAAGGCATCCGTTGTTTTAACTTCCGGATAACGTCTTCTTCTGCAAAGATAGGTAATCTGCCGTATTTTGAAAAAGGCCGAAGATCATCCAGTCCACCGACATGATCGTAATGTTCATGGGTAATCAATACAGCATCAATCCGGTATAAACCGGCAGCTAGCGCCTGTTGCCTGAAATCCGGGCCACAATCAATCAAAATATTTTTCCCATTTATTTCGAGGAGTACAGATGTCCTTAGCCGATTATCACGAGGATCGGGGGAAATACAAACTTCACAACCGCACCCAATTTCCGGTACACCGGTAGAAGTTCCTGTGCCTAAAAAACGTATTTTCATTTCTATAGAATATTTACTTCAGGAAAAATATCAATGTTAAATTTTTCTTTTACCGCCTTCATCACCTGTTTTGCCAGAAAGAGGATGTCTTCTCCGGCCGCATTCCCTTTATTGACTAATACAAGAGCCTGTTTATCATGTACAGCGGCATCCCCTATTTGTTTTCCTTTCCAGCCGGCTTTTTCAATAAGCCATCCGGCAGGAATTTTGAAATTTTCCTCGTCTACCACATAAGAAGGGATATCAGGATATATATTTTTCAATGTATGGTAATGCTTGAAAGAAACTATCGGATTCATAAAGAAACTTCCCGCGTTTCCTATTTTTTTAGGGTCCGGCAATTTCGTATTCCGGATTTCCATAATGGCATTCCGGATATTTGATAGTGTGACTTCTCCTTTCTTTTTTACTTCCTTCTCCAAGGCTCCATAACTAAGATTAAATTCCTTTTTAAGAGACAACCGGAATAAGATACCGGTAACAATATATTTTCCCTGTAAATCGTTTTTAAATATGCTTTTCCGGTAATCGTACCGGCATTCTTCTTTTTTAAATATCCTTATCTTCCCAGTCTCTATTTCCAGAGTTTCTACTTCCAGAATAATATCTTTAATCTCGACACCATACGCTCCGATATTCTGTACGGCCCCTGCGCCTACTTGTCCGGGAATAAGAGAAAGATTCTCTGCTCCTACCCAATTATTATCCACACAAGTAGAAACAAAATAATCCCAGTTTACTCCTGCACCGACTTTCACATCAACATACCAAGGGGTTTTATTAATAACCTTTATATACTGAATGGTAGAATGTAAAATAGTTCCGGGAAAATCTTTTATGAATAATAAATTACTACCTTCTCCGATATGAAGAACAGGGTCAAGCAGATATTTATCTTTTCTGGTAACAATCTCTTTCAGTTCATGGATATTTTCATATTCAATGAAACGTGCTGTTTGTACGTTTATATGAAAAGTATTGTGTGAAAGAAGAGAGTAATTTTCAACGAACTGCATACATTTATTTTAGAGCTGTGGAATGACTATTTTTATTTCTTATCATAGAGAAAAAGATTCCTATTATACATAAGAAAGCAAATATAATAAAAGTCAGATGAATACTTTCCATCAGTTGTGTATGCACCTCATGAGAAATTTGTACTTTTCCGACTATAAGAGCTATAATCATCATTACGATCCCCATACTGAAAGACTGTCCGGCCAAACGCATGGTACTGGTTGTGGCAGAAGCCATACCCAGGTATTGTTTTTCCACGGAACTCATAATCACATTTACATTAGGAGAAGAAAATAAGGCAAAACCACTTCCCAATATAATCAATACAGGAAGCAGAAAGAATAAAGGGGTTCTTTCATGTAACAGTAACATCAACAGAAGAGCTAAAACAATCACAATCATACCGGTGGTTGCCAGTTTACCGGGATTTACTTTATCGGATAATCTTCCGGTAAATACAGAAAGAATTCCCTGTGTAACAGGTTGAATAATCAATATTGCACCAGCAGTTTTAGCATCGTACCCTTTTATATATTGCAGGTAAAGACTAAGCATAAAACTTATTCCAAAAGTAGCAGCATAATTAATTAGTGCAGCAAAAGAAGAATAACAGAATACCCGATTTGCCAGAAACATCCTGACATCAAAAACGGGATACTGGCAATGATTTTCATACCAGGCAAAGATTGTAATTAACAGTAATCCGGCAACAACTAATACAAAACCGGTTTTCCAGTTTGTTCCCAACTCTGAGAAACCATAAATTAGTATACTAAGTCCCAAGCCATAAATAACGGCCCCTATTAAGTCAAATTTTTTACTTTCACCGGCTGTCCATTCAAGTTTATGCATAAACTTTAAAATACCTGCAATAATTATGAAACCGACTATGGCATTTATATAAAAAATACTTTCCCACCCCAGATAATTAGTCAGTAGTCCACCTAAAAAAGGGCCGGAAGCAGCAGAAAAATAAACCACTGAGGTATTAATACCTAATACTTTTCCCCTTTCTTTCTGTGGAAAAACATCAATCAAAATAGCCATATTTGTGCCAAAAATCATAGCACTACTCACTCCTTGCAAAAAGCGACACAAGAGAAACAACAATTCGGAAGTTACAAAAGAACAGCCGAGAGAGAAAACCATTAAACCAGTTACTCCGGTAAGGAAAACTTTTTTCCGGCCCCATATATCGGCTAATTTTGCAAAAGGAATGGCAAAAATTGCAGAAGCAAGTAAATATATACTTACCGTCCAACTTAACATAACTGCATCAAGATAAAAAGCTCTGGCCAGGTGAGGAAGAGCCAAATTAAGGGAAGAGCTCATGAATGGCATTTGAAAAGTTGCCAAACAAATAATAATAAGAATATAATATTTTTGTTTACGGGTGTAACTCATTTTGGCTACTATAAGATAGATAATATTGCAAAAGAATAAGAAAACCAAGGAAATGACAGGAATCTTTTTACTTCTCTTGTGAAATCAAATAAATATTTTAATTATAAAAATACCTGCTATGAAAATGCACCAAAACTATCTGCATTCTTTATATTTTTTTATTTTTAAACTAAAAAGAGGCCGTCTATAACCAATTTCTTCTCAAAAAGTTAAATTGATGTCTAAGACAGCCTCAATATATTTATTATTTGAAAAACAATTATGAAAATTGCTTATTATCAAAAGAAAGTAACTTAAATAAGGGAATTATATCTTACTATTTAAAAGCTTATTTTCTGCTTCCATGACTTTATCAAATCCAAAATCGGTAATAATCTCTTTCATCATCTTTTTGATGTAATTATTCTGTAAGTTTCCAATGCTTCCGGCATGAGTATGATTTACTTTCTTTTCCGGATGGAAATTGCCAGCTTCGATATCTAATCCGACTTTCTTGTAAGCATCTCTAAAAGGCATTCCTTCTAATGTCAGTCGGTTTGCTTCCTCGACACTAAAAATAGTATTGTATTTTTCATCCTCCAGAATATGTTCATTAACCATTACTTTTTCCATCATGTCTGCTGTCATAAGCAGGCAATCTTTTAATTCATCAAAAGAAGGTAAAAAGACTTCCTTTATGATCTGTAGATCCCTAAAATAACCGGAAGGAAGATTATTGATAATCATCATAATCTGCTGGGGTAATGATTGTATCTTGTTGCACTTAGCCCGTGTAAGTTCGAATACATCCGGATTTTTCTTATGTGGCATTATACTTGAACCGGTAGTGTATTCATCCGGCAATTTAATAAAACCGAAATTCTGACTGTTAAATAAGCAGGCATCATATGCTAACTTAGAAACGGTAGCCGCTACCCCTGCTAATGCAAAAGTAACGGTACGTTCCATTTTTCCACGTCCCATCTGTGCATATACCACATTGTAGTTCATACTATCAAAACCCAGTAGTTCAGTAGTTTTCTGCCTGTCCAAAGGAAAAGAAGAACCATATCCGGCGGCAGAACCTAAGGGATTCCGATTGCAGACTTTATAAGCAGCCAGCACAAGTTGCAGGTCATCTACCAGACTCTCGGCATACGCACCGAACCAGAGACCGAAAGAAGAGGGCATTGCTATTTGTAAATGGGTATATCCCGGCATTAATACGCTTTTATACTTATCACTCTGCCGGAGTAGTATTTCAGTAAGATGTGATACGATTTTTACTATTTCCTGAAGCTTGTCTCTGGTAAATAGTTTAAGATCTAAAAGTACCTGGTCATTACGGGAACGACCACTGTGAATTTTTTTTCCGGTATCGCCAAGACTACGGGTAAGTAAAAGCTCAACCTGAGAATGAACATCTTCCACATGTTCTTCGATTACAAATTTACCTTCCCGAATTTCTTCGTAAATATTTTTCAATTCAAAAAGTAATCCGGAAAGTTCTTCCTTTTCCAACAGCCCTATTTCTTCCAGCATAATAGCATGTGCCATGGACCCTAATACATCATACTTAGCCAGGTACATATCCATGTCTCTGTCTTTTCCGATTGTAAAGCGTTCTACCTGCTGATTTACAGAACTATTTTTATCCCAAAGCTTTTCAGCCATTTTATTATAAGAATTATACCTGCTGATCTATAATCACAGCAAATGTTTCCGCCATTTTGTCTATTGCATCCTGTAGAGGTTTAGCCACCATAGGCTTAAGAAAAGGACTAATCTCCGCATTTGCCAAAATGCGGAAACTTGTTCCATTCTCTGCTTCCGGAGAAAATTTCACCTGAAAATTAAAAGGAACAGGTGAATTTTCGGCAATAAAGCTTACCGCTTCATTAGGAATCCGCTCCGAAACTTTAAATGCTACCTTACCTATCGGAGAAACGGAAAAAGAAAAACCATCGGAACTATATTCCAGGTCTTTAATTTTGTCTTCCGGTATTTGTTCTTTGTATTTATCAAGATTATTCAGGTCCGAGAAAAAAGAATATAACTCTTCCGGACTTTTTTTTTACTTGAGTCACGTGACTCTCAAAAGTTGTCATATTATAGAATTATTATTTCCAGGTAGATGGGTTTTTACGCCATTCATTCAGTGTTTCCAGATCTCCCTCAGTGATATAGTTTATTTTCAATGCTTCCTCCAGCACTGCTTCGTAACGGCACAGTGTAATCAAAGGAACTTTTGCAGCTTTAAATGCTTTATCTGCGGTTGGAAAGCTGTAAGTAAAGATAGCCATCATACCAATTACTTCTCCTCCATTAGCACGGATAGCCTCCACTACCTTTAGGCTGCTTCCACCGGTAGAAATAAGGTCTTCAATTACTATTACCTTTTGCCCTGGTAACAAATCCCCTTCCAGTAGGTTTTCCAGGCCATGATCTTTCGGAGATGAGCGGACATATATAAAGGGTAAGCCTAATTCTTCTGCTACCATAGCTCCCTGTGCAATCGCACCAGTGGCTACTCCTGCAATAACCTCTGCCTCAGGGTATTTCTCTCTTATGAGTCTTGCCAACTGAAGTTTAATAAAATTTCTCAGAATAGGATAAGATAATGTTTTCCTATTGTCGCAATATATGGGAGACTTCCACCCTGATGCCCATGTAAAAGGGTTATTGGGTTGAAGTTTTACTGCCTTAATTTTAAGTAGCTTTGCGGCTACTAACCTTTCTAAACCTGTCATAGTATTTTTCTCAAATAATTTAAAATATTCTATTTTTACACAAAGGTAAACATTGGTAACCAAAAGAAAAAAAATTAGTTCTTCATTTTTTACTACTTTTGGTTAATTATGTTCAACAATCTGCAAATTTATTCTTTTTCTAAAAAACGTATTGCCAAATATGCCATATTTCCGACAGCGGTTTTTAAAGCCTCTTCTTCAATAAGGAACGATGAAGTATGCAAAGACCCATTCATTTTGTTCCTTTCACTTTTTACTCCGAATCGATAGAAAATGCAAGGGTATTTTTGTGAAAAAAAAACAAAATCTTCACTTGTCATGCGTACCGGATAAGGTAATACATTTTCTTTTCCCAGGTATTCTTCTGAATAATGAATTGCTTTTTCTGTTACTTTTTCATTATTATAAACCGTAGGATATCCGTCTTTTACATCTATATGACATTCACAACCATAGGCTTCGGCAGTAGAAACCGCAATTCTGCGCACAGCCACTTTTGCTTTTTCCCGTTCTTTTTCATTCATGGAACGAAGTGTTCCCGAAATAAATATTTCGTCAGGAATAATATTGGTAGCTCCATTAGCAATGAATTTGCCAAAAGAAAGAACTAACGGATAAAACGGATTGGAAAGACGGCTCACGACCTGTTGCATGGAAACAATTACCTGAGCACCTGCAAGTACTGTATCATTTAGTAAGTGAGGCATAGCCGCATGTCCTCCCTTACCTTTTATTACGAGATGTATTTCATCTGCAGAAGCCATGACTGTCCCGGCCCTGAATCCGACTGTTCCGGCAGGTAAATCCATAAATGCATGTTGAGCAATGATTATTTCGGGATCATATTCAGCAAATATATTGTCTTCCAGCATTAATCTTGCTCCTCCGGGATGTTTTTCCTCTCCCGGTTGAAAAATAAGGAGTACCGTACCGGAAAATCCGCTCTTCATTGCATTTAATATTTTAGCAACTCCGAGCAGGGAAGCCGTATGGGTATCATGACCACATGCATGCATGACTCCGGCCTTCTTTGAGCAATACGGAATATTATTTTCCTCCTGGATGGGCAAGGCATCCATATCTGCTCGTAATGCAATAACTCTAACAGCAGGATCTTTTCCTTTTATAGTAGCCAGAATCCCATATCCTCCAATACCGGAACGATAGGGTATATTTTCTTTTTCCAAGAAGTTACAGATAAAAGCTGCCGTTTCTTTTTCTTGAAAAGAAAGTTCCGGATTCTGATGTAAATGTTTATATATCTGGTTTACTTCCGAATAGATTACTTCTATCTGGCCTTTTATATGCTGTTTCAGATTTACTGCTTTCATTGTTATTTTTTTTATCATTTAAAGGCGATTCCGAATGTGATCATTTCCCGGTACTGAAAGTAATCGAATTTTTCATTACGCGCTACTTCGTCGTCAAAACGCACATGCGCCATCAGCTTTGTAGATAAATACCTGTTTAAAACAAAATTAAATGTATTTTCCCATTCTGCTGTTACACTTTCATAGGTTGTATAATAGCGTAGCCTGGAGACCCAGTTAATCTGGCTATTAAAGGCCCAAGTAATATCCCCTGTCAGAGAAGATCCGAAATCACTTTTTTCATATACGCCTTTTTCCAGTCCGTATTGTTCTTCATCTACTGTTTTATCCTTAATATAAATCCATTTATATGAAAAAGGAGAAAGAATAACAGACATCGTCAATTTATCCGTATTTAATTTATAATCCATTCCGAAATCCACGAATAAATTCACCGGTGAAAACAAAGAAGAAACCGGAGTGTCCGTATTAGTTTTATAATTATTAAATAATTGAGTTTTAAACTGAGTAGAAATAGTATAATAAAACTTCCGGTAGGCTTTATAGCCTATTTTACTTTTAATAAAGGAAACATCTTCATTTACTCTGAAAGAACGTATTGTATCATCCGGTGTACTATAAAAACTGAATTTTGATTCAATCTCCGTTTCAAATTCAACCGTAGATTTGTTATTGTAACCAAATTTAATATTTTGAATGCTTAATAATGTAATATTGCTTTCTCCTCCATTATACCAATTCTCTGATAAATATGTCTGAGAAAAATTCAAGACACTGTTTGCAATTTTCCACCAATATACTTCTTTAGGATAAGTTTTCTGTATTCTTCCTACATCTAATTTCGCATCTGTTTCCGGACGAAAAAGATTTTTCAATAAATTCACATTTATTTCCTGTTCTTCCGGCAAAATCCGCGGTAGCATATCCAGATTATAATCAATAATATGAGGTCGTTGTTTGTAGGCGTAATTTTTAGTTAGTTGATGCAAATAGTTTTTCAATTCCAGATCTCTACCAAAATGAATATCTTCATATAGGCATTTAAAAGAATTGTGGGAATAATCCGAAAGTGAATATATGTTTTCTTTTTCCTTTACTTTCAATGTATCCGGTACCCATACCCCATCAAATATCAAGGGCATAAATAAACAGCTATATTGTAATGTATCATGATAATAAGCGATAAATTCATCTTCTGTAACCGGATAATTTTTATTTATTATTATAATAGAATCTAATCCGGCCAATTCCAAATCTTCCTTTACCTGAGAAATAAGTTGAAGGGAGTATATGCTATATATAAAGAAGAGAAAAACTTTATTTTTCATTATTATTACCATTCTTTTAATTCGTATCGTCTACGGATAAAATATTAACCTCATCTCTTTTAGGAAGAGAACTTTTAAATCTTTTTCATTGTTCATGAAAAGATTTATTGAAAAATAAGGCAAAGATACGAGAAAAAAGCATGTAATTTATGTTCTCCTGTTATTCAGAATGTTAATTATAAATAGTTTTCTATATTTTTGACAGTTGTTAATAGAAACAAATTTTATTATATTTTTCTTTTTGTAAATTATCAAATAAGATTCTTTTTTTCTTTCTTTATCCTTTCTAACGCTTTTTCCAAATCCTTGGGCGTATCAATACCAATTGTTTCTTCCAGAGTTATTCCTACGTTTATTACGTATCCCGCTTCCAGCCAACGAAGCTGTTCTAACGATTCAGCAATCTCTAAAGCAGAAGGAGGTAAAGAAGTTATTTCCTTTAAAACTTCCGCTTTGTAGGCATATAATCCAATATGTTTATAATAGGTATGGGATGATAACCATTCTTTTTTTGGTACATTTCTAAGATAAGGGATTACAGAACGACTGAAATATATCGCTCTCTTTTTTTTATCTATAACAACTTTAGGAGTATTCGGATTTTCCAAAGAAAAAATATTTTCCTCTTTTTCATAAGGTTTTACTAATGTAGCTATCTGTGTAGTAGGATTTTCAAAGCATCGGAGAAGTAATTCTATCTGAGAAGGTTTTATGAAAGGTTCATCTCCTTGTATATTAACTATTACATCATATTTTTCCTCTAATTTGCTATAAGCCTCATAACAACGGTCTGTACCACTTTTGTGATTGCCTGATGTCATTATAACTTTGCTTCCATAACCATCTGCTACCTCCATTATTTTCTGGTCATCTGTAGCAATCACAACTTTATCTAATACATTCTTTACCTGATTATATACTCGTTGAATCATCGGTAAACCATCAATCATTACTAAGGGTTTACCAGGAAAACGAGAAGAAGCATATCTTGCCGGAATAATTCCTAACGTCTTCATTATTTATACTATTTAATATCGGATTGGTTCTACATATAATTGCCCGGTTTCATACCGCACCACTTTTACTCTTGTACCTTTTTCTATAAAACTTATTTCTGCTACCGCATCATATATTTCGCCATTTACTTTTACTAATCCGGACGGACGTAGAATAGTTGTTGTAATGCCTTCTTCTCCTATTAATTCACTAAATTCTCCTGGTACACCTATAAAACCTTTTTCTACATCTTGTGTATTTTCTAATGCTAATTTTCTAAAAATACCTTTACTACCTATTTTTGATGATAAATATGTGATTACTCCTACCGCCAGTACTATTCCGGAAAATACTTTAAAAACAGAAGAACCTACATCTTTTCCTTCTACTCCGCTAAAATCAAAGTTTACGTTATTTATCAATGCCAGACAAAGACCGCTTATAATAAGAATTATTCCACTTATTCCGGCAATTCCAAAACCGGGAATGACAAATATTTCCATTACAATCAGAATTAAACCTATTATAAATAATCCTATTTCCCAATATTCAGCTAATCCATCTATAAATAAAGGTGTAAAATATAATAATGTGGCTCCCACTGCGATGATAGTAGGGAATCCAATACCCGGTGATTGCAATTCGAAATATATTCCTCCTATAATGAGCATGATTAATATTACCTGAAATGCCGGATTAGTAAGAAATCCTTTTATCTCATCATAAGTTGTCGCTTTATATTCTTTATATGTATAATCAGTATAATTCAGCTTTTTTGTTATAATTTCGTCAATGCTTCCTACTATTCCTTCGCAATACCCTAACCTTACAGCTTCTTCCGCTGTTAATGTAAGAATATGTGTTGAATCAATTATTCCCGGAATAGAAATATGTTCATCAACAAATGCTTCTGCAATTCTAGGATCACGGCGCCATTTTATTATTGTATCTTTGCCTTGCATTATTGTATCTTTTCCATGGGCTTCAGCCGTAGCTCTTATCGTTGCCCGCATATAAGACTGGTATTTATCCGGCATTTTCTCTCCGGTTTCATTTACTACTGACGCTGCACCAATATTTCCCCCTTTCCTCATATATATGCTATCACATGCTACAGCTATTAATGCTCCTGCTGAGGCAGCATTGTTATCAATAAATACCACTACCGGTATTTTACTATTTATTATTTTAGTACGGATGGAATCCGCATATACCACAGCCCCTCCATAGGTATTCATATGAATAAGAATAACCTCCGCTTTTAGTTCTTCTGCCTCTTTAAATCCATTTTGTATATATAACCAAGTAGTACTACCTACATCTTTTTGTAGTTTTATTCCATATATAAGCTCTTTATCTTCACTGGCCTTGATTACCGTTACAAAAAAAAGGCTTAGTATTATAAATAAAAAATACTTCTTCATAATCAATAATATATTCTCTTAATTTTTTCATCTATTTTTTTCGATTGTGTCAAATATAATACAAATATTTATGATCAACAAATGACTTAAATAATGTAAAAATAAATACAAATATTACTAATATTTAAGTTTATTAATAAATAAATTTATTAAAATATTCACTATAATATTCTATTTTTCAAAATAATATGCTTTAAAACTAAATATTAATTCAATTAACATTATAAATAAAAATAACAAAAATAAATTTTGAATTTAACAAATTATATTTACCTTTGTCCTACACTTAAGTTTAAAAAGAATTTTAATTGCCAAAATTTAAAATAATTATGAAGACAAAAGGAGATTTTGAAAATGATTTATTAAGTATGCAAGATAACCTTCTGCACTTTGCCTATACCCTAACCACTAATAAAGAAGAAGCAAAAGATCTTCTTCAGGATACAACATTAAAAGCATTAGATAATCAAGAAAAATATGTTGAAAATGTAAATTTTAAAGGATGGGTTTTTACTATTATGCGAAATATTTTTATAAATAATTATCGTAGAATAGTAAGGAATCAAACTGTTGTGGATCAAACAGAAGATTTATATCATCTTAATTTACCCCAAGATTCTGGTTTCGATACTCCTGATGGCGCTTATACTATGCAGGAAATTAACAAAGCTATTTCTAGCTTTTCCAATGAATATAAAATTCCCTTTTCAATGCATGTTTCTGGATATAAATACAGCGAAATAGCTGAAAAAATGAATTTACCATTGGGAACTGTTAAAAGTAGAATCTTCTTTGCTAGAAAACAATTACAGAATATGTTGAAAGACTATCAATAATGGATCGATAAAATTTTAAAATCTATAAATAACTGTTTACATTCTTTGCTACTCGTTTTTTATTCTAAAATAATTATTTGAATATATAATATCATAAAAAAAGACTAGTTTTCACTAGTCTTTTTTATATCTTTATTTGTAGCTTTTACTAATACTCTTCTTCATTAAAGAAAAAATCTTCTTTACTAGGATAATCAGGCCAAATATCTTCCATACATTCATAGACTTCTCCTTCATCCTCCATTTCTTGTAAATTTTCAATTACTTCAAGCGGAGCTCCTGAACGAATTGCATAATCAATTAATTCATCTTTAGTTGCTGGCCAAGGAGCATCTTCCAGTTTTGAGGCTAATTCCAATGTCCAATACATAACTTCTTAATTATTTAAGTAAATATTTTTTTTCCTCTCTAAAAAGGTGTGCAAAAATAAAATAAAAAATAATATATACAAATCTTTTACCATAAAACTTCTTCCTCACCATTTCTAACATTTTCTTTTCTTGCTAACATAAATAAATAATCGGATAAACGATTTATAAAAATAAATGGTAACTCCTCTAATTCATGTACTTGCTCCTTTAAGGAAACCATGCAGCGCTCTACTCTTCTACAAATAGTACGACATATATGTGCTAAAGATGCTGATTTACTTCCTCCAGGCAATATAAATTTATTAATAACTGGCAAATCACTACTAATCAGATCAATAGCCATTTCTATACACTTAATATCCTGTTGATGAATGTCGCATTTATATGTTTTTTCTTTTACAGAAAAATCATTTGCAAAATATGCACCTAAACTAAACAACTTACGTTGTACAAAGTTTAAAAAATTTTTATCGTCTTCATTTTTAATCTGAGTTATGAGTAATCCTAAAAAACTATTAAGTTCATCAATAGATCCATAGGTATCCAATTGTAAGACATTTTTCTGTACTCTTTTCCCTCCTATTAAAGAAGTAAACAATTTATCGCCACTTTTAGTATATATTTTCATAATAAAATAATTAAATAAAAAACGTTTTATAAAGTTTTTTTTGATAACTATGATTGGTAAAAGCTATGCCAAAATAATATAAATC
>JAJQEC010000028.1 GCA_021201815.1 Candidatus Azobacteroides sp.
GTTTTTGGAATTGGTAACAGGCTTGATAAAGGCCGGAAAGTGATGTGAAAATAAGAAGAAGGAAAAAAGAAAGAAGATGAAAGGCTCTTCTACGAGAATTAAGGCATTAAATTAATATATTAGCTCTATGAGTTATTCGAATCGTAATACCGGCACACTTTTTATCCCCCCTCCCCTATTTTCAATAAAGACGAGATAAACCCAGGCTCGGATTTTTATCCGGATAGCACAAATCCGCTATTTATCACCTTCTTATATTTTTTATAATGGGAATAACAGGGGAATGAGACAGGGAAGAATTAAAAAGAAACCAACCGGTCCGGGCGGTCAGATATATATCTGAAAAATAAGCCCTTATCGGCACCCTCTTCGAACTATGTAGTTCGGTGCCTTAGAACTACGTAGTTCACCCCTATCGAACTACGTAGTTCGACCTGATACAACTACGTGGTTCTCCACCGTCGAACTACGTAGTTCGGTTGCACCTGAAAAGAAGGAGGCCGGAAAAAGATGTCCCGGGTGTATGTTAAAAAGATCAGCCGGCGCTTTTTTTCAGGCCTTTGATTACCGAAGAAGTAAATCCGGCATGCTCCATTTCATTCAGCCCTTTGATGGTAACCCCGCCCGGGGTAGTTACCCGGTCGATTTCGGTTTCGGGATGGGTACCGTTTGCCAGCAGGAGTTCTACCGCTCCTTTCACGGTTTGCAGCACTACCTCTTTAGCTATATCCGGATAGAAACCAAGCTCCACACCCCCTTCGGATGCTGCCCTTATATAGCGCATGGCAAATGCTGTTCCACAGGAACCTAATGCAGTAGCGGCTCCCATTTGATTCTCCGGAATAAGAACTGCTTTGCCGAGTTCATTAAAGATTTTCAGGACCGTCTCTTCCTGCTTTTCGGAAGCATTGAGGGAAGAAACAAATGTCATACTTTCCCGGATAGCAATAGCTGTATTCGGCATGACACGAAACATAACCGGATCACGCATGGATTCTTTGCGCAGATGTCCGTACAATGCGTCAAAAGAAACACCGGCAGCAATGGAAACAATCATATTTTTATCGTAATCCAGGTGGCATTTTATGTTCTCAGCTACCTTTTGAATCTGCCAGGGTTTTACAGCCAGCAGAATAAGGTCAGCGTCTTTTACATCCGAAGCAGCAGGAGAAACAGTTGTTTTTATTTCCGCATGAAAGTCTTTCAGGTTATCCAGAGAAGCCTGAACCGGGTCCACAACCGTAATATCCTTTGCTTTGATAAGATTTCCTGCAACCAGTCCCCGGGCAATGGCGCCTCCCATATTGCCTGCTCCTATAATTACTATCTTCATGACATTATTTCTTTTTTATCAGTGTGATATGGTTTAACAAGTATCTTATAAAGAACGTTTAAATTTATCCAGAAATTCATCTGCTTCCTCCATGGTTAAGCAAAGGGGAGGTAATAAACGTATTACATTGGTGCCGGATACACCGGTAAAGACTTTCTGTTCGAAAAGCAACCGGCGACGCAGATCCCGCACGGGCTCATCAAATTCCATTCCAATCATAAGTCCTTTACCACGGACATCTTTGATCTGAGGGAATTTCTTTAGTTCTGTCAATAAATATTCTCCGACCTGCCGGGTGTTTTCCAGCAGATTTTCCTGTTCCAGTACATCCAGTACGGCAATGGCAGCAGCACAAGCCAGGTGATTTCCACCGAAGGTAGTACCCAGCATACCGTGAACGGGTTTAAACTTAGGACTGATCATCATGCCTCCGATCGGGAATCCATTTCCCATCCCTTTAGCCAGCGTAATAATATCCGGACGGATATCCGCATACTGATGCGCAAAAAACTTCCCACTACGTCCGTATCCGCACTGGATTTCATCCATAATAAGAACAGTACCCGTTTCTTCACATACCTGTCGGAGTTGCTGTAGAAATACCGGATCCGCTACCTGAATGCCTCCTACTCCCTGAATGGCTTCCAGCACTACGGCACAGACATCTCCGGGAGCCAGTTCTTTCCGCACTTCCTCTATATGATTTAAAGGGAGATAAGTGACGGGAATACAATCATTGATAGGAGCAATGATTTTCGGATTATCCGTTACCCGTACAGCCGCAGAAGTACGTCCGTGGAAACTGCCTTTAAAGGAAACGACTTTTCTTCTTCCGTTATGGAAAGAAGCCAGTTTCAACGCATTCTCATTGGCTTCTGCTCCGGAATTAATCAGAAATAAGCTGTAATCTTCATATCCGGACTGTTTTCCTAACTTATCCGCTACTTCTTCCTGTAATTTATTTATTACCGAATTGGAATAGAAACCCAGTTTATTTACCTGTCCGGTAATCTTCTCCACATAATGCGGATGGGTGTGTCCGATGGAAATTACAGCATGACCACCGTACAGGTCCAGATATTCCGTACCCTGGTCATCATACGTACGGCAACCTTTTCCCCGGACAATATTTATATTAAATAAAGGATAAACGTCAAATAAATTCATATTTTTTTTAATTAGTTAATGTGACAATATGCCAATGTGCCAATGAGAAAATTGACTTCGTCAATTTTCAAATGTGATAATTAGATAATGTGTGAATATGATAATTACGTATGGTAAAAATGAAAGGGTTAGCTAAAAGTAGTAGAAAAAAATATTTAAATTCTTTCATTCCCTCATTTTCACATTAACAAATTAACCAATTGACTTCGTCAATTTTGTCATTGGCAAATTGGCATATTATCATATTGTCACATTAAAACCCGGAGGGTTTTAGATTTAATCCTACTTTTTCCTGAAGGCCGAATAGCAGGTTCATATTGTGGACTGCTTGTCCGGAAGCACCTTTCAGGAGGTTATCGATCATAGAGATGATTAATAGTTTACTGCCATGCTTTTCCAGATGCAGCAGGCACTTATTGGTATTTACTACCTGCTTGAGATCCGGGTTTTTATCCACGATAAAAGTAAACGAATGGTCATCGTAATATTCTTCATACATTCGTCTGACTTCATTCAATTCCACTGCACAATCCATATATAAAGTAGCAAATATGCCTCTGGGGAAATCTCCCCTGTAAGGAATAAAATTGATCGGGGCAGAAAAGCTGTTCTGCAAAGTAGTTAATGACTGTACAATCTCCGGCACATGCTGATGATCAAATGCCTTATAGATAGACATGTTGTTATTTCTCCAGCTAAAATGAGAAGTGGAAGAAGGTTTTACTCCTGCCCCGGTAGAACCGGTAATGGCATTGATATGAATTTCGTTATTCAGCATCAGGTTCTTTGCCAGCGGTAAAAGCGCCAGTTCAATGCAGGTTGCGAAACATCCCGGATTGGCGACCCTGTTTCCACGGATGATACGTTTCCTGTTCAATTCGGGAAGGCCGTAAATAAAATCATGGTCATCCGATTCCATCCGGTAATCCATAGAAAGGTCTATGATCTTCAGATTTTCAGGAAGCTGATTGACTTCCATAAATTTCCGGGTATCTCCGTGTGCCGTGCAGAAAAACAATACATCCACCTCATTCAGCGGAAGCTCATCGGTAAAAGTAAGGTCTGTTTCTCCGTACAGGCCGCTATGTACATCCGTTATTTTATTCCCGGCGTTACTTCCACTATTTACAAAAACAATTTTTGCATCCGGGTGATTGATAAGCAACCGGATCAATTCTCCTGCCGTATATCCGGCACCTCCGATTATTCCGACTTTAATCATGGATAATTGTTGTTACTTTTTATTTTTATTTTGTACCGAATAATAAATCTTCATTTGATTTCCCAGTATCTTGGTAAAGCCTTTTACATCATCTGCAGTCCAGGCTTTATTCACTTCCCCGTATTCACCGAAATCGGATTTCATCAGATCGAAATCACTTTCTATTCCTACTAATACATAATTGTAAGGACGAAGCTTAATAATTACTTTTCCGGTTACATTTTCCTGAGAACTTTTCAGGAACGCTTCGATATTGCGCATCACCGGTTCCAGGTATTGTGCTTCATGGAGGAACATGCCATACCAGTTTCCTAACTGGTCTTTCCAGTATTGCTGCCATTTGGTCAGCGTATGTTTCTCCAGCATTTTGTGTGCGTTAATAATAAGCACAGGCGCAGCCGCTTCAAACCCGACACGTCCTTTTATGCCGATAATGGTATCCCCGATATGCATATCACGGCCGATAGCATACGGAGAAGCCACTTCTTCTATTTTATTGATGGCTTCCACTTTATTTTTATAGGCGACTCCGTTGACAGCACTTATTTCTCCTTTTACAAATTCTATGATCAGAATTTCTTCGCCCGTTGCAGTCAATTGAGAAGGATACGCCTCTTCCGGAAGAGTCTGCTCGGATTTCAAGGTCTCTTTTCCTCCGACACTGGTACCCCAAAGTCCTTTATTAATGGAATATTCCATTTTCTTGAAATCTGCTTCAAACCCGTGTTCTTTCAGGTAATTGATTTCATATTCACGGGTCAATACCATATCCCGGGTCGGAGTCAGGATTTTGATATTGGGGGCCAGTACATCAAAGGTAAGATCAAAACGAACCTGGTCATTTCCGGCTCCTGTACTTCCATGAGCCACATATTCCGCACCGATTTCTTTTGCATAGTTGATAATAGCCATTGCCTGAAAAATACGTTCCGAACTTACGGAAATCGGGTAAGTGCCATTCCGGAGAACGTTTCCGAAAATCATATATTTAATACTTTTGTCGTAATATTCCTGAGTTACATCCAATGCCACATGTTTTACAGCCCCCAGCTGGTATGCCTTTTCCTCGATTACTTTCAGTTCTTCGTCACTGAAACCGCCGGTATTAGCTACAGCAGTATATACGTCATATCCTTTTTCTACAGTCAGGTATTTTGCACAAAACGAAGTGTCCAGTCCTCCGCTGAATGCCAGTACAACTTTTTCTTTCATGATAATTCGTGTTTATATTTTAATTTTTATGTTTTTTACTCTTCACAGGTTAAAACCTGCGGTTACCCAAGTACGAGTACGTTGCAGCCGGTAGAGTTTCATGTTCCTGCCCAATAATGTCGTGATCTCTCTATTGACCCATTGGTACATTATCACGTTGACTCATTATTATCATTTTCATGTTCCTTCGGATCGTAAAGCATACCGGTGCAAAGACACATCCTACGTTCGGTACGCTGAAGAATATCATAATTGACACAGCTCTGACATCCTTTCCAGAAAGCTTCATCGTCTGTCAGTTCCGAAAAAGTAACAGGTTTATACCCCAGTTCCGAATTGATCTTCATTACTGCTAAACCGGTTGTCAGGCCGAATATCTTAGCATTCGGATAACGCTCCCGAGACAACTGAAATGCTCTTTTCTTAATGGATTTTGCTAGTCCGTGTCCCCTAAATTTATCTACTACAATAAGACCGGAGTTGGCAACAAACTGCTTATTCCCCCAGGTTTCAATATAACAGAACCCGGCAAACTCACCGTCTTCGGTCAAGGCGATAATGGCCTTTCTTTCCCGCATCTTCTGTTCTACGTATTCCGGCGAACGCCTGGCAATTCCTGTCCCGCGCACTTTTGCCGCTGCTTCGATAGTGTCCAGAATAGTCTGGACATATGGGATATGACTTTCATCAGCTACTATTATCCGGATGTTAGATTCCATTCTTCTTTTAAAAATATGTACTGTCTTTCTTCTAAAAAATTATTATTTTTCTCTTTGTTGTTCAGATTACGGGGAAATATTTATTCAGTGCTTCCAGTATCTGTTTCCGTGTAAACCCTTCCCTGGGAATCAGCAGAATAGTATCATCCCCGGCAATGGTACCCAGAATTTCGGTCTTTATTCCCCGGTCAATCACAGAAGCCACCCCACTGGCATATCCTGGACTTGTTTTAATGACTGCCAGGTCTCCGGAAAATTCAATGGATAAAAATCCGGTAACCGGCAAAACAGGAATGATTTCTTCTTCCCGGGCATTTTGTCCGGTCAGGGCATCTGAAAATACATACACATATTCCCCGGCCGCATCAGGCACTTTTACGACCTTCATCTCCTTAAGGTAACGGGATAAAGTAGCCTGTGTAAGATTCAGTCCCGATGAAATAATCAGTTGTAACAGCTCTTCCTGAGAACTGATCCGGTTTTCGGAAATAATCTTACGAATATGGGCCTGCCGTTGTTGTTTTGTCTCCATCTATTGTATATTTATATAAAAAGACTGCAAAAATATGCAATTATATTGGAATAACATCCGATTGGCTGTTTTTTCTTTCTTAATTTTGTGAAAAAATAACACTGGCGGCATTGTTATACTTATTTAGGATGGCTACTAACAAACCCTCTCCTTCTTCGAGGGGAGAGTTGTCTGGTATCTCACCAACTCTTCCCTTCTGGGAAGGGAAGTACCTTTTGACTTCGTCAAAAGGGGAAGGGTTAGACACAGAAACACGTACCGGAAATAAACTGTCTTTTTCCTACTCTTGAACTTTTTTCCCTGTTTTACCATTATATATACTATATAATTTTCCTTTATAAAGCAATAAGGAAGGACAAAGAGGAAAGACTTAAAGGAGAAGCACAAGTAGCAGATATAAATAAAAATTATCTTTTTTGTCACTGCAATCTCGACATCTCGCCTTATCTTTACCTTTTACTTTATAATAGGAATTCTGTATGAAGAAACTTGTTTTATCACTAATTTTAGGAATAATGATATTTCCTGCATCAGCCCAAAGAGAACATTACCATTTCCTGATAGGCACTTATACGGACGGTACATCCAGTGAAGGAATCTACGCTTATGAAGTAGATATGGATAAAGATTTCATCCGGGAGATGAGCGTTGCCAAAAACGTAATAAACCCCAGCTACCTGGCTCTTTCTGAAGATGAAGCTTTTCTTTATTCTGTAAATGAAAATGGAAATAACAGTACAGTAGGAGCTTTTCGGTTTTATAAGGAAACCGGAGAAATAATTCCATTGAATGAAGTAACAAATTACGGCGCTGATCCTTGTTATCTTTCCGTAACGGATAAACACGTGATTACAGCAGATTATTCAAGTGGCACCATTTCCGTATACGGAAGAAATCCTGATGGTTCACTAACAGATACGCTGCAATTTATCCGCCATATAGGAAAAAGTACAAATCCGGAAAGACAGGAAGGAGCTCATGTGCACCAAACCGTACTGTTAAAAAACAACCGGTATCTATTAGCTACGGATCTTGGAACAGATAATATTCAGTTATATAAATATAAGGAGAATGAATCCCATCATATCCTGGTAGCAAAGGATAGTATAAAAATGAAGAAAGGAAGTGGCCCCCGGCATCTGGTTTTAAACAATGCAGAAGATAAAGCGTATGTACTCCATGAGCTGGACGGAACAGTAACCGTATTATCACTGGATGAGAAAGGAAAAATGAAAATTATTCAGGAAACATCCGTGGTTACACAGGACGATGTAAAAAGCGGTGCTGCTGAAATCTATCTTTCTCCTGATGAAAAATTCCTATATGCCACAAACCGGGGTACCGCAAATGACATTACTTGTTTTTCAGTCGGACAAGATGATAAACTAACATTCGTGCAACAAATTCCGACAGGAGGAGAAGGACCCTGCCACTTTAATATTACTCCGGATGGAAAATACATATTCATAGGAAACCAACAAAGTCATATCATTACTATTTTTGAACGGAATGAAGAAACGGGAATGCTGACAGATACGGGGAAAACAATAGAGATAGGTGCTCCGGTTTGTCTGATATTTTTCTGATAATAGTTATTTTATTCTTAGATACAGGGCAAGACTTATTTACCGGTAACCAAACATCAGCTACCGGAAGATAAGTCTTTTTATAAAGAAGAGTTTTAAAGTATAAGCCCAACGAAATAAGAAACTATTGTTATAACAGCAAGAATGTTTTTATTTTTGTTTTGATTTTCCAATCTCGAACTGATTCTATATAGAAGAATTTCCTCATGAAACCCAGCCTAAAAGAAGTAGCAGAGAACTATGGAGTATTTGTTTCCGGCATTGCACACCGGATGATCCGGAATAAAGAACTTGCCAGAGAAGCCGCACAGGAAGTATGGGTGGAAATAATTACCTGTTATCCTACTTTTCGTGGAGATGCAGCATTATCGACCTGGATATACAGTATTGCCAGACGAACTATTCTGCGGTATGTAAAAAAAGAGCGGATAGCGACTCTTGCCGAATTAAAAGCTTTTCGCGCTTTACCGGCCATAGAATACGATGAAGCAGAAGAAAAGAAAAAAGAATGGATAAAAGAAAGATGCGACTGGTGCCTGACAGCGTTGAATCATTGCCTGACATATGAAGCCCGGCTGATATTTATTTTTCGGGAAAACGTAGACCTTTCTTTTGTAGAAATCAGTCAGATTATGGAAATGAAAGAGGAAAATGTCAGAAAAATACTCTCACGGTCCATCCGGAAAATTAGTTCTTTTATGAGAAACACCTGTCCGCTGTATAATCCGGAAGGTAGTTGTAAGTGTCGTATCAGCAAACCTGTGTTTTCTATCGATCTGGACAAAGAATATCAACGAGTGCGGAAAGCAATCCGGATGGTAGACTTTTACCGGAAAATAGAAAAGGACCTGCCCCGGAAAAACTACTGGAAAGAAATGCTGGAATTTTCTTAAAGAAAGATGTCACAAATCATACGGTTTTACTCACTAATTAAAATATATCACTAAAAAATAATTATATGATGAGTAAAATTGAATTTCTAAAACAACAGATCATTGAATCGAGAAATTTTGTAAACCGCCTTGTTTCAGAACTTCCGGAAGCGCTATGGTACACCATTCCAGAAGGAACCGATTCTAATTTTGCCTGGCAGATCGGTCATCTGATCGTGGCACAGAATTTTCACACATTGACGGTAATCTCCGGAGTGAATGAAAAGGTATGCAGGGAAATTCCATTAAAGGAATATAATAAGATCTTTAACGGAATGGGCACTCTCCACCGCTCTGTAGAAAAAGACCTGGTCCCTGTGCGACAGCTTCGGAATCAACTGAACATGGTACATGCCATATGCCTAGAGAATCTGGAGAAACTAACCGAAGAAACATTAATGCAGAAACTGGAACCAATTCCTTTCCGTCACCCGGTAGCAACTATAAAATACGAAGCATTGTCCTGGAGTTTCAAACACGAAATGTGGCACTGTGCCGAAATGGAAGAAATAAAACGGATGCTCGGGTATCCTATCAGATGGCTGGATTAAAGCAAAAGGTAAAAAATAAGAGTTTTCTTATTTTTTACCTTTTACCTTATTTTAATAGGCCTTATATATACTATGTAACATCCGTTTCAAGTAAGGCTAAACTGATCAGCAACTACCTGCTGACTTGCTCCTTTAACCGATCTTATCTTTTTTATATTTTTCCGATTTGTAACATACCTGGCTAAAAATAGTCGGGAATTGATTTTTTTCGTATTTTAGCTAAAAGTATATGCTGAGCTACCGGTTAACCGGAAGAGATCTACCCCATTATCTTTTTATTAGAAAAAACAGATGAAGGAAACAGGGCTGTTCAATTGTCATTCTGAAATAATAGGGGTTGCTATTGCCAGCCATAACGCATAAGATAAATAAATTCGGAATGTAAAAGTTTCAGAAACGGAAGATTTACACCATATCAGAAAACGAAGATCTGATGGAATACATTTCCTTATTCTGAAGGCCACATGCATATTTCCACAGAAAATATGAGAAATCTCAACATTGTTTCCCTGAGCCTTCAAATGTATAATCAGACAGGTAATAAGAAGGATAAAGAGTTCCTGAATGGCCCGTGAATAATGGCAAGATCAGTATAGACAGTGAATAAGGAATCGGGCTATAATAGAAAAATGGGAAATAGTAAAGATGTAAATTCACTATTCCGAAGGTAATAAAATACAAAATAACTTTTAACCATGCCTACAACTGCTGATATAGAAATACATCCGGTCCTATGCAAGACCGCCCTGAATAAATTAAACAGGAAAATACCTTATGGTTGGGATCTGAATATTTACAGGGGTTGCCAGCATGGATGTAAATATTGTTTTGCGATGTATTCCCATGATTATTTAAACAATGCGGATTATTTCGGGAGTATTTATGTGAAAACAAATATTGTTGAGATCCTGGAAAAAGAGCTTAAAAGTAAAAAATGGAACCGGGAAATCATCAATATCGGTGGAGTGACGGATAGTTATCAGCCTTATGAAGAAACAGGGAAACTTATGCCGGAAATTCTAAAGCTATTGATTAAATATAAAACTCCGGCTATTATTTCCACCAAATCGGATCTGATCCTCAGAGATTATGAACTGATAGATGAATTATCCCGGATTACCTATGTGAATGTAGCCGCAACCATTACAACAATGGATGAAGACATCCGAAAGGTACTGGAACCGGGAGGATGTGAAAGCAGCAGGCGTTTCGACATGCTGAAAACATTCAGGAAGACAAATGCTTCCGTCGGATTACATGTAATGCTCATCCTGCCTCTTCTGACGGATAATTATGAAAACCTGGATGCTCTCTGCTATCACGCCAGAGAAGCAAACGTTCATTATATGTTGCCAGGAACTCTATATCTGAGGGGAAAAACAAGAACATATTTTTTTAACTTTATATCCTCTACCTTCCCGGAACTTTATCCCGGATTAAAGGAATTATACAAAAAAGAGGGTGCAGATAAAGAATACAAAGACAGGTTATACAAGAATATAAATATGCTGCGGGATATTTATCAACTATCCAGTGCTTATACCAAACCGATTAAGGATAAAATCCATAGGGATTAACGACTCTCCCGGATATAGAGAAATGTTAAAAACAGAGGGGAACATAAACTAATGAAGAGAAGAATAGTCTTATATTCAAAGAGGCAAATAAGTCTTTTAACAATAGAAAACGTATAAAAATACAATACAACTATGAATAACCGGGTAACTATTATTTCCTTTACTTATCCACATGAAGCACATTTAGCAATGGCTTATCTGGATTCGAACGGCATTGAGGTAATTATAAAAGATGAGTTGACTGCTCAGGTAAATAACTTTTATTCGAATGCAATCGGAGGAGTAAAATTAATCGTGGATAGTGAAGATGCTGAAAAAGCGCTGGCCCTTCTGAAAGAAGGAGGATACATTCAGGAACCGGAAGAAAAACAACCGAAAGATAAGTTGGAAACGTTTTCTCCTGAAGCTACAAAAGAATGTCCTTATTGCAAGTCAAAGAATATTGCAAAGAAAAAGCAACCCGGATACGTCATCGCTTTTTCTATTCTTTTATTGGGATTTCCCTTACCCTTTTTAAAGAAAACATACCATTGTTTTGAATGTGGGAAAGAATGGCATGTGAAGAAATAAATAAACGGAGAAAGTTAAATGATATTACCCTTAGGGACCAGACACAGATGTTCCTAATAGTGTAAAAATTTATATCCTATTAAAAAGTACTCGCATGAACGACAAAATCACTCTTATTGCATTTAATTATTTACCGGAAGCGACGTTGGCTAAGAATTTCCTTGAAACAAATGAAATTGATGTGCTGTTAAAAGATGAACTATCGGCACAGCTTTATCCGATTGCAACAGGGGGTGTGAAATTACTTGTAAAAAATGAAGACGCGGGTAAAGCCCTGGAACTTCTGAAAGAAGGAGGATATATTCAGTAAGGATCATTATTTCAATATTCGGTGTTTCCATGTAGTCATCCGGTATGTTTTATTGTAGGTTAACCCTTCCCCTGTTTGTTCCAAACAGGTACTTCCCTTCGGAGAGCTACTCTTGACACATTTTTAGACTGTAGCGCATTGCATTGTTAGTGGGGCGTTACTCTTTTTTATATAGGTTTACACCTAAAAAACAACTACCATTTCCATGTAATCATACAGTATGTTTTACCGTGGGTTAACCCTTCCCCTGTTTGTTCCAAACAGGTACTTCCCTTCTCCGAAGGGAAGAGTGGTGGGTATCTCATTTTTATAGGCCTTCAAAATAAGACAGTCCGGTATTACAAATCTATTTTCATCCGCACCATGTGTTTACATTCTATTCCATTTTCATACATCGGTTCCAGATAATGGCTGGAGAAAAAATCAAGGTCAATCGAATACATAGTGAAACCGCACTTCTGATATAATGCTAACTGTCCAATTCCGGCATTTCCTGTTCCGACTTCGATCACCTGGTAATTTTCGTTTTTAGCTGTCTCGATTGCATGGAGGACAAGCTGCTTCCCGAATCCTTTTTTATGAAACCGTTCATCGACTGCAAGGTTGATCAGCTCAATCGTAAAAGGACGAGTCGGTAACAAAACGTATTCCCCGATTAACTCCCCATTCAGATATCCGGCATAACATCTTCCCCGCTTCAGGTAATCCTTAACGGCCACTTCCGAAGGGTCTGCCAAATAAAGAAGAGAAAAAGGAATTTCTTCTTCCTTTTCCAGTGGCCTTATCCGGAATGTATCCGTATCCTTTTTCATCATGTTTGTTTTCCTTATTGCATATATTATTTCGTCTATATATTTCCCGTTTTTATACAATGTATCTTTAAAAACAGCTTCCTGTTTAAAACCGGCTTTTTCCAGTACCCGCCGTGAAGCAAGATTCGTACCGAAAGGCCTGGCAAATATACGATTGATATCAAAGATGGAAAACCCATACCGAACCATCTCTTTTATTGCTTCCGGCATAATTCCATTTCCCCAATAGCTTTCAGACAGCCAATAACCCATTTCGGCATTTTTACAATGAATATCTTCCTGTGGAAATAAACCTATTGCACCAACGGCTTCTCCGGCTATTTCAATCGCAAAAACCAGCGGAGAATCCTGGTGGATAACAGATTCCAAAAAATCCTTCCCATCTTTCTCTGTATAAGGAAAAGGGAATTTATTCGTCAGCTTTTCAGCAATATTCCGATTGTTTGCGTGTTTTACCAAGGAATACAGATCGGATTTCTGCCATTTCCGTAAGATATATTTTTTATTCATATCCATAAATTTATATAAAGAATAACTGACCTATTCCACAAAGATAAAAATCAGTCCGGATAGATTTTATTTTTTTAAAACAAAAGATATGAGGTTATTTATTTTTTAGAAAAAGCCGATTAAAAAGTTAATAAGGAAACGGATAAACCTCTGTTAGTTGTACAATTTCCTTGCGGTAATAAATTCACACAAACAGAAAGTAATTATATAAATTTTTATTTTCCGCTCTATGTAATTATTCTTACAAAACAGTAAAATAAAATGCTAATAT
>JAJQEC010000120.1 GCA_021201815.1 Candidatus Azobacteroides sp.
GTAAAAAATATCATCATTTTTTTATCTAAATTTTGTAAATTCCATATATTTATTTTTTAACAGATTTTTCTTTTTTAATCTTTTGGAACTTATTTTTTGAGAATAAATGATTAAGTTTGCTTGTCTTTACTTTTTTACGTACGTATAATTTTTAATTATTTTGGATGCTTGGATTAAAAAAACTTCTGTATCCTGTATCTTGGCTATACCGGTTGATTACCTTTTTTAGAAATAAATTATTTGACTGGAATATTCTGAAAGAAAAAGAATATGCTATTCCTGTAATTTGTGTTGGCAATCTTACAGTTGGTGGTACAGGCAAGACTCCTCATATTGAGTATCTTGTAAACTTATTAAAAAACACATATAAAATTGCTGTATTGAGTAGAGGATATAAACGTAAGACTCATGGTTTTCTATTAGCAACACCCGGAGTAAAGGTGGTGGAAATAGGAGATGAGCCTTACCAAATTTATTCTAAATATCCGGATATTATTGTTGCCGTAAGTGAAAGTCGGAGAAAAGGGATAGAGGAATTACTAAAACTTGAAGGAAGTAAAAGACCGGAAATCATCTTATTAGATGATGCTTTTCAGCATCGTTATGTAAAGCCCGGTTATTCTATTTTATTAATGGATTATAACCGTTTGCCTTATAAAGATTCTTTGCTACCGGTAGGAAATCAGAGAGAACCTTTTTCTGCAAAGAAAAGAGCTAATATGGTTCTTGTAACCAAATGTAGTGAAAATATAACTCCTATGGAGATGCTGTTAATCAGAAAAGAACTAAGTCTTTTTCCTTATCAGTCTGTTTTTTTTACCAGATTTAAATATTTAAAATTACTTCCTTTGTATTCTTCTTTTGCAGATGTAAAGGAGATTCCTTTATCCGAAGAAACTTCTCACAGGTCAGTTTTGCTTGTTACAGGTATTGCTTATACTAAGCCGTTAACAGAAGCATTACAGGGTTTTAACTTTTCAATAGAAAAACATCTGAAGTATCCGGATCATTATTGGTATAATATTTCGGATATAGAAAAGATAATAAAAGCATTTAAAGAAATTGAAGATGTCAGGAAGGTAATTGTTTTTACGGAAAAGGATGCAATGAAAATATTCGCATTGAATATTACGGATGAGGAAATCAGAAGTAAGATGTATTATATTCCTATAGAAGTAGATTTTTTAAATAATCAAAGAAAAGAGTTCGACCAAATAATAGAAAAATATGTTATCACAGATAAAAGAAACAGCATCTTATCTTAAGAAAAGATGGAAGAATATTCCTGAAATCGGAATTATTCTGGGAACAGGGCTAGGGGAATTGGTAAATGATCTTGAAGATATTCAACGGATACCCTATACGGAAATACCGAATTTCCCGGTTTCTACAGTAGAAGGTCATTCAGGAAACCTGATCAAAGGGTTATTAGGAAATGTACCTGTGTTGGTAATGCAAGGTCGGTTTCATTATTACGAAGGATATTCCATGAAAGAAGTTACCTTTCCGGTTCGTGTAATGAAAGAATTAGGAGTTAAGTATCTATTTATCTCAAATGCCTCAGGAGGAATGAATCCTGTTTTTGAAGTTGGAGATATTATGTTAATTACCGACCATATCAATTTTTTTCCGGAACATCCTTTGAGAGGAAAAAATTATTCGGAATTGGGACCACGTTTTCCGGATATGAGTGAAGCTTATTCAAAAGATCTTATTCAAAAGGCTCTTATAATTGCAGAAAAAAATAGTATTTCTTTACAACAAGGAATATATGTCGGGGTGCAAGGTCCTACCTTTGAGACTCCGGCAGAATACAAGCTCTTTCGGATTATGGGTGGAGATGCTGTCGGAATGTCCACAGTGCCAGAGGTGATTGTTGCAAATCATGCGGGCATTAAAGTATTTGCCTTATCTGTCATTACGGACTTGGGAGTGGAAGGTAAAATTGTTGAAATTACTCATGAAGAGGTACAGCAGGCAGCTAATATAGCTCAGCCTAAAATGACTTTTATTGTGAAGGAACTTATAAAAGATCTTTGATTGTCAGGATTGTTTGTGTGAGGAAAATAAAACTTATTTAAGATGTACCGGAATTGGGATATGTAATTTATTACCATATCTTTGTGGAATAATAGTTAATTGATAAATGGAAAGTAAAAAAAGAACAGAAATTTCTTCTTTGGGAGAGTTTGCTTTAATTGATAAATTGACAGAGTCCGTTCAGTTGAAAAATAGCAGCAGTAAAAAAGGAGTTGGAGATGATGCTGCTGTCATAGCTTATGAAGATAACCTTCAGACATTGGTAACAACTGATTTGTTACTTGAAGGAATTCATTTTGATTTGATGTATGTTCCATTAAAGCATTTAGGATATAAATCTGCTATTGTTAATTTTTCTGATATTTATGCTATGAATGGAATCCCGAAACAAATAACTGTTTCTTTGGGTGTTTCAAAACGCTTTTCCGTAGAGGATCTTGAGGAGTTTTACACTGGTTTGAATCTGGCCTGTGAAGAACATGGAGTAGATATTGTAGGTGGTGATACATCAGCTTCTCTTACCGGTTTCTCTATTAGTATAACCTGTTTAGGAAATGCACCGGCCGATAAAATTGTCTATAGAAGCGGTGCAAAGGAACAGGATTTAATTTGTGTCTCAGGAGATTTGGGTGCTGCATATATGGGACTGCAATTACTTGAACGTGAAAAGAGAGTTTTTGCCGGAGAAAAAGATTTTACTCCTGATTTTTCCGGTAAAGAATATTTACTGGAAAGACAATTAAAACCTCAGGCAAGAAAAGATATCATAGAACTATTAAAGCAAAATAACATTCAACCGACTTCTATGATTGATATTTCTGACGGCTTATCTTCGGAGTTACTTCATATTTGTTCGCAGAGTAATGTCGGCTGTCGGGTGTATGAAGAGCATATCCCCATTGATTATCAAACAGCAGTCATGGCTGAAGAATTCAATATGAATCTGGTAACAGCAGCATTAAATGGAGGAGAAGATTATGAATTGCTTTTTACGGTTCCTTTGTCTGTGCACGAACAAGTGTCTGGATTGAAAGAGATTAAGATTATAGGATATATTACCAATGCTTCATTGGGAGCAAATCTAATTGCAAGAGATGGTGGGGAAATAGAACTAAAAGCACAAGGCTGGAATTCTTTACAGAGTGAAAACAATTAAAAAATAATTTTTTATTTTTTGGAAAGAAAAAGCAAGTAATACCATATCTTTTACTAACGAATTTGTAAAAAGAGTATGTTAATAAAGCTTATTATTTAAACATTATTCCTTGTTTTATGTCTATATTCTTAATTAAAGCTCTGTAAATATGAAAATAATAACCTTTTTAACTTTAGTTTTTCTTTCCACTACTATGGTTTTTGCCCAACAGGATAGGAAAGCAAAAGAAATATTAGACAATTCTTCTGCATCTTTTTCAAAAGCAGGAGGAATAAAAGCATCTTTTTTATTCACATTAGAAAATACCAAAAGCAAAACAAAAGAGGTGATTCATGGAAGTATTTCCATGAAAGGAAATAAATATATGCTTGAAGCTCCGAATTACCTTGTCTGGTTTGACGGAACCAGCCAATGGTTATATATAAAAGGCAACAGTGAAGTAACTCTCACAAAACCGGATAAAGAGGAAGCGCAGATGATAAACCCGGCTGTCTTGATGTCTGTTTATAAAAGGGGATTTGATTATTCTTATAAAGGAGAAAAATCTTACGAAGGGAAAAATGTATATGAGATACAACTTATTCCTCAGAAAAAAGGAGACTGGAAAAATGTAACTCTTTATATAGATAAAACTTCAAATTTACCTGTTTATATTTATCTGCAGTACAGCAATGGAATAAATAATATAGTAAAGATCAGTAAATATCAAACAAATCAATCTTTTGTCGATTCGTTTTTTAAATTCGATAAGAGTAAATATCCGAACGTGGATGTAATCGATTTGAGGTAAAAAACTCTCCTGAAATCATTGTAAATAAAAATCTTTTTCTTACTTTTGCACCTCGTTTCCGTAAAGGCAAAAAAGAGAATAATAAGAGTTTATTCCGCCTTCTTGGAGGTAACCTGTGAAAATTAATAAAAACAGATGTACGTAATTGTTGAAATTCAAGGGCAGCAGTTTAAAGCTGAGGCCGGTAAAAAATTATTTGTTCATCGTCTTCCTGCAGAAGAAGGTTCTACAGTAGAATTTGACAAAGTAATGCTGGTAGATAATGACGGAACTATCACTGTAGGTTCTCCGGTCATAGAAGGAGCAAAAGTGGTATGTGAGGTAATTGCTCATGTGAAAGGAGAAAAGATAATCGTTTTCAAAAAGAAAAGAAGAAAAGGATATAGAAAACGTAACGGACACCGTCAGTGTTTTACACAAGTGAAAATTAACGAAATTGTAGCGTAACGATTAAAAAAGAAATAGAAAATGGCACATAAAAAAGGCGTTGGAAGTTCGAAAAACGGTCGTGAATCGGAAAGTAAACGATTAGGCGTAAAAATATTCGGAGGTCAATTTGCAAAAGCCGGAAATATTATTGTTCGTCAGAGAGGAACAGCACACCATCCGGGTGAAAATGTAGGAATCGGAAAGGATCATACATTGTTTGCATTGGTTACAGGAAAAGTTGTATTCCGCAAAAGAAGAAATAATAAATCTTATGTTTCAGTAGAACCAGTAGCAGAAGCTTAAGGAGAACAGAACATCTTTAAAAATATACAAGCGGCTTGGTCATTTTTGATCAGGCCGTTTTTATTATTAGTCCGTATGGAAAACTTTTTAAAGTAATAGGGTATAGAAACGTTTTTAAATGAATTATCTGAATCCATTTTTAAAAAGTCAAGATTTCCTTAAAATAAATCTAATGATAATTGAATATATTGATTAGTCTGTTTCTTTTCTTCATTGCTGATTCCCAGCCCTAATAAACGAATGCTTTTTCCTTTAAAGTCACAGTTTTTAAGTAGAGTTTTTGATTCTTTCCAAAATACCTGAAAATTGTCAATAGAGTGGGGAAGAGTCTTACTACGGGTAATAATCTTAAAATCAGAAAATTTTACTTTTAATGTAATGGTTTTGCCACGAAAATTCTCTTCTTTTATTCTTTCTATAACTTCCTGGGCTACATGGTATAATTCCATAATAAGTAAAACAATATCATTTTTATCTTGGTTAAATGTTGTTTCTGCACTAATCGATTTAATTATTCTTTTTGCATTTACTTCTCTCAAATCTATTCCCCGGGCATTCTGATAATAGGTTTTTCCTATTTTCCCGAATAGTCTGGTTAGACGTTGTTCTGAAATCTGTTTAAGATCATAGCCGGTATATATTCCGTTTTCATGCATTTTTTTGGCTGTTACTTTTCCTACTCCAAAAAATTGCTCAATTTTAAGTTTTTCTATAAACTTAATAGCCTCATCAGGTTTAATAACAAAGAAACCATTCGGTTTTTTGTAATCAGAAGCGATCTTTGCTAAAAATTTGTTATAGGAAATTCCTGCAGAAGCACGGAGGCCGGTTTCTTCATATATTTTTTGTTGAATTTCCCGGGCTATAACAGAAGCAGAAACTATATTTTTATGATTAATCGTAACATCCAGAAAGGCTTCGTCTAAGGATAAAGGTTCGACCAAATCTGTATATTCAAAAAAAATATTCCTGATTTGCTTGGAAATTTGTTCATATACTTCAAAACGTGCAGGTACAAAAATGAGTTCCGGACATTTATTTTTTGCCGTTAAAGAAGGCATGGCAGAACGTACTCCAAAACGCCGGGCTTCATAGCTTGCAGCCGCAACTACTCCTCGCGCTTCAGAATAACCAACTGCTAATGGTTTCCCTCTGAATTCCGGATTATCTCTTTGCTCAACAGAAGCATAAAAGGCATCCATATCTATATGGATAATTTTTCTCAACAGGTAAAATAGGTTTTTATTTTACCACAAAGGAATAAAATAAAAAATCTTGAAAAGCACCTTTTCAAGATTTTAATATTATTTAATTAAAGGAAGAGTTAATTTATAACTTTTTTTCGATCATTAGTTTGTTCTTTAATGGATTAGAATACATCTCTAATAATTTTGTTGTGAGATATTCTTTATCTTTTTCCGGCAGAATAATCTTGTTTATTCGTCCTTCAATGTAGGCATTAAAATCTTCTTTTTCTTTAGAAGTATATTTTTTTTCAAAATTGTTACTTCCATGAAGTTGGTCATATGCAATGTAATTGATGGGATAAATCAGATAATTTTTATAAATTTCTTCATCTATTAGCTTTCCCACTGAAGAAACCTGGATGGTTTTATCTGCATCCGGGGAAATTTGATTTATTTTATCATTGATTGAATTGCAAATATGGAAATGTACTTTTCCTTTAAAACCGAATATGCCGGTTTCCATATTTCTTAAGTCATCAATATCCTGTTTTTTATATTCAGGATTGTCCCTTTTTAACTGAAATTCCTGAGCTTTCAGATAATCGCAGGGATCATATTCATAAGAAATCGAGAGCGGGGTGACATTCAACTCTTTTATGTTTTCCAGAAACGATTTTTCTCCTCCCAAACTAAGCATTTTCAGTATGCTGTCTTGGGTACGATCATTTGAATCTTTAGCCCTTCCTTCTCGCTGAGCAATCCAAAGAGAGTTTTTCTTTTCTTTAATTACGTAATGAATATAGGAGGACAGACGTTTTGAAACTTCTAGCATTTGGCGTTTTGAAACACCTCTTTGAACGATAAAACTTTTATTAATCCTTACCAGATCATTTATCCAGGGATATATAAGTAGATTATCACCTATTGCGACTTCCGTAGAATCAAAACCATCTCTGAATAACTGAATATTAAAGAATGCTGCATCCAATATAATATCTCTATGATTAGAAATATATGTTGCCGGTTTTTCCTTCCTGATACTTTCCATTCCATAGATGGTTAGTTCGGAAGTGGTTCTGTTTGCAATACCAAATAAAAAAGGGATAATCAGTTTATCCTGAAAATCAAAAATGCTTTTACAGGAACGCATAATCGTTGAAAATTCTTCAAAGTCTATGCCCGGAACAGAGAATTCCACAGCATGCCTGAATCTATCTTCCTTTAATAACCTATCAATAGCTTGAGAAATTTCATTTCCTTCAAGAGGCCTTATTTCATCAAAATCAGCGCTGTAACTCATATTTTTTCAAATACTGTAAATTGTTCATTTAAGGTTTGCCAAACGAATACTTTCTTCTATAATATCCGTCATTACTTCTTTAATATTTAATCCGGCAGCTTTTATTTGTTGAGGAATAAAACTGGTTTCTGTCATACCCGGAGTTGTATTAACTTCAAGTAGATAAATTCCATCTTTTCCTATAATAAAATCAATACGGATAATTCCCTGGCAACCCAGGATATCATAAATAAAAGATGTAATCTGTTGAATGCGTATTGTCAGTTCCTCGGATATACGGGCAGGTGTTATTTCTTCTACTTTGCTAGCTGTATACTTTGCTTCAAAATCAAAGAATTCATTTTTGCTGACAACTTCTGTAATTGGAAGAGACACCTTTTGTTGTTTTATTTTATAACAACCACATGTCACCTCTGTTCCGGAAATAAATCTTTCTATGATAACTTCCTTTCCTTCTTGAAAAGCTTTTGCAATGGCTGGTTGTATCTCAGAAACTTCTTTTACTTTTGTTACTCCGAAACTGGACCCCCCTACATTTGATTTTATAAAACAAGGTAATCCTATCTTTTCTAAAACTTCTTCATCGGAAATTACCTGCTCTTTTCTTAATAATAAAGACTCCGCAACTTTTATACCATATACCTTGAGATATTGATTACAGGTAAATTTATTAAAAGTTAGTGCTGAAACCAAGACATTACAAGAGGTATAAGGAATACCCAACATCTCAAAATAGCCTTGTAATAAGCCGTTTTCCCCGGGAGTACCATGAATAGTTATATAGGCACAATCAAATTTTATTTTTTTATTATCAATTATAAAACTAAAGTCGTTCTTATCAATCAAGTAGCTTTGGTCAGCATCCATAACTTCCCATATTCCCTGGCGGATAGATATAAGGTATCGATTATATTTTTGTTCATCAATAAAACTATATATTCCTTTGCCGCTTTTTACGGAGACAATCCATTCTGAAGAATCTCCACCGCATATGATAGCTACATTTTTTTTCATTTATATAAATCTATTCTAAAAGAAAGTTCTTTAGTTTTGTATTCTGTTTTTTAAATAAAGACGCCACTTTTCAATTAAGGTTTTCATGTCCTTCGGCAATTCTGAAGTAAAAAACATTTCTTCTTTTGTCTTAGGATGAATAAATCCAAGTGTTTTTGCATGTAAAGCCTGCCGGGGGCAAACCTCAAAACAGTTTTTTATAAATTGCCGGTATTTGGAAAATACAGTACCTTTTAAAATATCATTTCCTCCATATCTTTCATCGTTAAATAAAGTGTGCCCTATATACTTCATATGTACACGTATCTGATGAGTACGTCCGGTTTCTAATTTACATTTTACAAGGCTTACATATCCTAATTTCTCAATAACAGCATAATGAGTAACAGCATTTTTGCCGTTTTCTCCATCGGGAAAGACCATAAATTGTTGTCTGTTTTTAGGATTTCTTCCGATATTTCCGGTTATAGTTCCTTCGTTTTCTTCCACGTTACCCCAGACTACAGCTTCATATTCACGCTGTGTCGTTTTTTCAAAAAATTGACGGGAAAGCTCTGTTTTGGCATATGGATTTTTTGCAATTAAAAGAAGTCCGGAAGTATCTTTATCTATCCGGTGCACTAATCCCAAACGAGGATCGTTATTATCAAATAAAGGATTATCCTTAAAGTGGTAAGCTAAAGCATTTACTAATGTACCGGTATAATTACCATGACCTGGATGAACAACCAGACCTGGTTGTTTATTTACTACTAATAAATCTTCGTCTTCATATATAATGTCGATTGGTATATTTTCAGGAATAATTTCAATTTCCCGTCTTGGACGATCCATCACTACAGAAATTGTATCTAATGGCTTTACTTTATAATTGGATTTCACAGCAATGCCATTTGCCAGAATATACCCAGCCTCAGCAGCTTGTTGAACCCTATTCCTGGAAATACCTTCAATTCGGTCGGTTAGAAATTTATCAATTCTTAAAAGACTCTGACCTTTATCAGCATAAAATCGGTAATGTTCAAATAGCCCGGAAGATGATCCTTCGGATGAAGAATTTAAGAAAAGATCTTCATCATCCATTTCTATGTGATCCATATCTATATTCATCTCAAATCAAAACCACGATTCATCAGGGATAGAATCATCAACAGAAATAGGAGGAATGCTATCAGACAGATTTCCTAATGCTCCATTCCCAACTTCTAATGTTAATTTAGTTCCATCAATAAATTTAGTTCCTGGATAAACAACCGTATTTCCTTTTTTTACTCTTAAAACTAAATCTTTAAATTCAGATTCAACTAATTCCACAGAAACTGTAAAGCCTGCTTTTTCCAACATTCCTTCTGCTTGTCTTTGCGATAAATCCCGGACATCCGGTAACTCGATTTGCCGGGAAGAAAATGAATTTATAGTAAGATAAATGGTACGATTTAATTTAACTGTAGATTCAGCCTGAGGGAGCTGTTCACATATGACTCCTGGTTTTTGATTTTTCATGTAAATCGAATCTACAACTTCATAGCGGAGCCCTTTTGATTTCAGTGAAGGAATTGCTTGTTCGACCGTTACTCCTTTCACATTCGGTACCGTAACTGTTTTTCCATGATTAGTATATACATTCAACCATAGAAATATAAATATTACAAGTAGGATAAGGACCAGTATTGCAATAAGAATATTCCTTATATATATATTGAAAAGAATTGTTTTTAAATTCATATAAAAAAATTCTTAGAAATTTAAGCGCCCAAAATTACTAAAAAATACCAGAAGTCTTCCGTATATATGAAGAATTTAATTTATTTAAATAGAATGAATTGTTTATTTAAATAAAATAAGTACATTTGTACCCGGAATTTAATCTATTTCAATTAAAAAAATTATGTATTTAACATCTGAAAAGAAGAAAGAAATCTTTGAAAAGTACGGAAAGTCTAATACTGATACTGGCTCACCAGAAGCGCAGATAGCATTATTTTCTTACCGTATTTCTCATTTGACTGAACATTTAAAGTCAAATCATAAAGATTATAGTACGGAACGGGCACTTAAAATGTTAGTAGGTAAACGTCGTAGTTTACTGGATTACCTTATTAAAGTAGATATCGAAAGATATCGTGCCATTATTAAAGAACTTAATCTCAGAAAATAATCTGAGTATTAAAGCAAAAATTAAAAACTGTTTTTCAAAATATTTTGAAAAACAGTTTTTTTATTCTTAAATCCCTGATGAAGGGAAGTTTAATATGCATTTTCCTCTCCGTGAATGGCATTCCAGACCGTTCTTAAAATAATCTTTATATCTAAAAGGACGGACCAGTTTTCAATATACCATACGTCTCTTTCTACTCTGCCTTGCATTTGTTCAAGCTCTCGTGTTTCTCCCCGATAACCGGTTACCTGTGCCCATCCTGTTATTCCGGGTTTTACCATATGCCGAAACATGTATTTTTCAATTAAAGAGGAATATTCTTCTGTATGTTTTTTCATATGTGGACGAGGACCCACAACTGACATATCTCCTTTTAATACATTTATAAACTGAGGCATTTCATCCAAACTGGTTTTTCTTAAAAAAGTTCCGATTCTTGTAATTCTTGAGTCGTTTTTAGTTGCCTGTATATTATCTGCATCTTTATTTTTGCTCATGCTTCTGAATTTATAACAAGTAAAATCTTCTCCTTTTAGTCCTGTCCTTTCTTGTTTAAACAGTACCGGTCCTTTGGATGTTAATTTTATAATAGGTGCTACAATTAGAAATAAAACCGGATAAGTTAAGAGAATTACCAGACTTGCGAAAACAATATCTAAACTCCTTTTGATAATTCTATTACTCCTTTTTGCCAAAGGTTCAGTTTCAAATTTAAATAGAGGAGTATTATCGAGAAATACCAATTCGATTTTTCTTTTCAGAATACGATTAAAATCGGGTACAACGAAAAAGTTGATCATATTCATTCGTGTAAACCTAAGTATTGGTTGAAAATGCTCTCCTGTTTTAATTGGTAAAGTATAGTATAATTCGTCAATTCTATTACTTTGATTAAAGGATTCTAATTTATCTAATTTCCCCAGGTATTGAGGAAATTTTTTCCCTTCTTCTTCATCATCGGAAAAAAATCCTAAGATATTGAAGCCTGAAAAAACATCATTTTTCATTTCTTCATATAAATGCTTGGCAGTTTCTCCAATACCAATAATAACAACATTTATAAAATTTCCTCCCTTTTTTCTGTATTGCTTTAATAATATTCGTAAACTAACTCTCCAGATAATAAGGAAAATACACATTGTACAGGAAAAAAGTAAAATAACCCAACAGGAAATTCCGCTAAAATTGAGGATTGCAAAGCAACTTGTGACAAGAATAAAATGCAATAATGCTATATAAAAAGCATTTTTAATAATTATTTCGATAACTACCACCCTATCTGTTAAACGTACTCCAAAAAAGGATAAAGCAACAGCATAAGAAAGATTTACTACTAAAAGAATAGCTTTGGCATTTTCGTGGACTTCTAATGATAAATAATCATTGAAGGTATAATATATAACGATTAGTAATAAATTTAAAAGAACAAAATCTCCTATCTTTACTAAAAAACCAATAAACGGACCAAGACCCTTTTTCTCTTTAGGCATTTTTAAGTGTATTTTGATAGACTGTTAAAGTTTGATTTGCTATTTTGTCCCAATTATATAGATTCAGGGTATAATTAATTGTCTTTTTTTCAGAAGATAACTTCCTGGATAAATTTTCTTCTAGGCTCTGCTTGTCTCCTGTTTTAAAATAGTTTTCTTCTGGTAAATTTACTGCTAAGTTTGCCGGAATATCACTCACTAAAATATCCAGATGATAACTCATTGCTTCTAATAAGCATATTGGAAGCCCTTCATGAAAAGACGGTAATACAAATAACTTGGCATTTGTATATAATTGATTTAACTTGTCTCCGGTAACAAAGCCTGCTAATATAGCTCCATGCTCATGGGCCATATTTATCAGTTTTTTTGAGTATTCTGTTTCATGAAGAGCATCGCCTGCAATAACTAATTTGATTTCTTTAGAAAATGACAATTTACTAAATACTTCTATTAAAATGTCAAAGCCTTTTTCTTCAACAAAGCGTCCGACCGTAATAATATATTTATTTTTTTCTATTCCTAATGAATTTAAAAAATCAGTATGGTTAGTTTTAACGGGCATATTTACTCCGTTAAAAATTAAATATGAATCTTTTCTATTATATTTAACTTTTAAAATATTATTGATGACTTCAGAGATCACTATGATAGAGCTTGCATATTTCGCTCCCATAAATTCCCCTGTTTTAAGGGCTAACTTTGCAAATTTTCCCCATTTTTGCCTGTCATAATCAGGTCCATGGTGAGTCATTATCACTTTTAGACCCAATAAACGTCCTAAAGGTGCCATCAGGGAATTTCCTATACCATGGATATGCAATATATCAGCTTTTTGTCTCCAGGCATAAAATAAAGATAAAAAACTGTGAGTTATTGCTTCCAAACTTTTTATTCTTGGTGCATATATATCTTTTAACTTGACCCCTTTATAACTTTCCATTTTATTTTCAGGAGTGACATAACAGGTCCGTCGGACTATTGTTACATCACATCCCATCGCAACTAAAAGAGGATAAAGTTGTTCACAATGAGTTTCAACTCCTCCTTGTATATTAGGAATCCCTCTTGTTCCGATTACAACAATTTTCATTAAATATATTCACTTTTATTATCAGAAATATACTTTGTATACACATTACAAGGCTATAACCTGATGGGATGATTTTTATTTACAAACTGCAAAAATATAAAATTATTGGCAAATTCTTTCTAATAAAACGATAGGGATGAGATTTATAATTTAATATTTCGTATTATTGCTAAAAAACTTCCATCTTCAAAGGATATTATCATCGGACTTTATAAAATTTACATCGAGTTTTGTATTACTTTTGTAGAAATATTAAGTTTGTAGCTTCAATTTAATTTAATAAGTATGACAAAGGAGCAATTATTTAAAAATATAAAGAAAAAAAGAAGTTTTTTATGCATAGGCTTAGATGCTGATATTCAAAAAATCCCATCTCATTTATTGAAAACAGATGATCCTGTTTTTTCCTTTAATAGGGCCATTATAGATGCCACTCAACAATTATGTGTGGCTTATAAACCTAATCTGGCTTTTTATGAATCTTTAGGGAATAAAGGATGGATGGCATTTGAAAAAACGGTAACTTATTTAAAAGAGAACTATCCGGATCAGTTTATAATTGCAGATGCGAAGAGAGGAGATATTGGCAATACTTCTGAAATGTATGCCCGTTCTTTTTTTGAAGAATTAGATATCGATGCCATAACTGTGGCTCCTTATATGGGAGAGGACAGTGTAAAACCCTTTTTATCCTATAAAGATAAATGGGTAATTTTATTGGCATTGACTTCTAATAAAGGTTCTCTGGATTTTCAATTTTTTAAGGATGAAAAAGGAGAAAGATTGTTTGAAAAAGTAATCAAAACCTCTCAAAATTGGGCAAATGAAGAAAATCTAATGTACGTAGTAGGAGCTACCCAAGGTGAAATGTTCAAAGAAATAAGAAAAATAGCACCGGATTACTTCTTATTAGTTCCAGGAGTCGGAGCTCAGGGGGGAAGCCTACAGGATGTGGCAAAATATGGAATGAATGATTCGTGTGGTTTATTAATAAATTCTTCCCGTGCGATTATTTACGCGGACAATACTTCCGGGTTTGCTCAGGCTGCTTATAAAGAAGCTCTGAAAGTACAAATAGAAATGGAATTGTTATTAAATGAATATAAATTGCTGTAAATGATTGTAGATTTTTTCTGTTTATTCTGTAAACATATCCGTCTGTTTTACTTTTAATTTTACTAATTCTATTTTTGTTGGCGTTTGTCTTATAATTTCGAATGTAAAAGGAGGTAATTCTATTTTTTCGTTTTGTTTTGGAAATTTTTGGTAGTAATTTAGTATTAATCCTGCAATTGTAATGTATTCTTCTGATTCCGGCAGATTCAGAGAGAATTGTTCATTAATTTTATCTACCTCATTACGTCCGGAAAGAATATATGTATTTTCATCTAATTTTTTTGCCAGAAAATGTTGTGAATCATGTTCATCTTCAATGTCTCCAAAAATTTCCTCTACCAAATCTTCCAGTGTGACAATTCCCGAGGTACCACCGAATTCGTCTATGACTGCAGCAATGGATTTTTTTTCCTGCATTAGCATATTCATTAATTTAATAGCAATCATAGCTTCCGGTACAACTGGAATGTTTTTTATCGAGTTTTGCCACTTTTTTTCTTTTTTGAACATTTCAGAAGAATGGATGTATCCAATAATATTATCCAGATCTTCTTTATAGACAATAATTTTAGAAAGACCCGTTTTTATAAATAACTGTTTTAATTCTTCTTTAGGAGTCTCTTGGTCCACAGCTACAATTTCTGTTCTTGGAACAATACAATTTTTTATTTTTACATTAGAAAAATCCAGTGCGTTTTGGAAAAGTTTTACTTCTGATTTTACTTCCGGATATTGCTGTAAATTCTCAAGGCTTCGTTGAAGGAAATAATCTAAATAACCTTTTTTAATATTATCTTTTTTGAATTCTTTTTTTATGTTTAATCCGGAGGACGTAAAAAATAATTCGGATATTTTTGAAAATAACCATACCAATGGGTAACATATAAAATAAAAAATAGCCATAGGAATAGCAGATAAGTGAATAAAAAGACGTCCATTAAGCTTAAAAAGTATTTTGAAAAACACTTCTGATAGTAAAAAAAGGACAAGAAATGAAATAACAATTTGCAGTAAAAAGATAAGGATAATATTATTTGTAAATGTGGAGATAATAGTATACCAAAATTGTGCTGAAAGCACTCCATAAAGAAATAAAGATAAGAGACAACCTGTTAATAATGTGTAAATAAATTGGGAAAGATTTTTTTCAAATATATTTAAAATCTGGGAAAGCAAATTTTTATTTTTTTCTTCTTCATAAAAAAAATGAAATCTGTATAATTGGATATAAGTATATTCTATCCCGGAAAAAAAAGTATATGCTAAAAGAGCAATTAGAATCAGGATTAGTGTTTCCATACCTTTATTCCTTTATATTTGTTGTTAATGTATCTTTAGTAACTTCTTGATCTCCTATTACTTCAGAAACGACTTCTTTTTCTTCTTCTTTTTCAATTTCATCTTTTTCCTCAAGTGTAAAAATACCCTGTGGTTTACGAATTGTATAAATAGTAATAGATTGGTTAGAGTCAAAGCCAATTCCGGTAATTATACGGTCTTTTTGTTCAATTTGAATAAATTTATCCGAATAGATTTTTTCTTTCTTTTGATCCCAGTATAGTTCCTGCGTATCAAATTTTTCTCCCTGTAAATTTTCTAAATGTACATTACCAATGAGTTTCCATAGTTGTTGTTGCTCATAAAAGTAGGCTGTATCGCATAAAATATGTGCATCCGGATGAAGAGTGGAGTCGAATTGTTCGACATACAATCCCTGAGGAAAATACCAATAAGGTTCTTTTACTTTGTCAAATATCAGCCATTCATCAGTCATTATTTTATACCTTATTACTCCGGAGTCTGAAATTAAAGAGGTTACTCCATAAGTAGTCATACGAGCCAAACTGTCAGAGTTAGAAAGTGTAATAGTACTTTCATTTTTTTCGGAACAAGAAAAAAAAGCATTTGGTAAGGTGAAAAAAGTGAAAAGTAAAAAAAATAAAGATTTATGGGAATAAAATATCTTATTTTTCCTATAAATCTTCATACTCTTTTTTGGCAAAATAAATGTCGGATGATTGATGAAATTAATCAATTTTTCTTTTTTGGAACCACATTTCATTGAAAGTAACTCCTAACTTAATCCTGAAATATTCTTCATTAATTAAATTCTTTTTCGGAGAAATTTTTACATACTCAGCACCTATATTTAACATGGATTCTCTTCCCCTTATAAGAAAAGGTAGACCTAACCCTACTGTAATCCCAAATTCATTTAATGTAGAATTTTCAACTTCAGTGTAAGAATCTGTGTAGTATCCTCCCAAACGGTATCTGACTTTCTTAAAGTATCCTCGCTGAGTGTAGGGATCTTTTACATATTCTATACCTAATGCATATTTCTTACGGTCTTTAAATGTCATGCTTCCGGATTCCGGGTAAGGCACATCCGACCATTTTTGAAATAACACATCTCCACCGACAGTAAGTTGATTATTATAAATATAGGAAAAACCTACCCCTATGTTCATTGGCATATAAAGCCCTATACTATAAACTGTTGTATCGTTTTCCAACACACTGGAGCCCGAAGAAGAATTAGCATCATATTCTATAGTTGTCCAGGAGTTTCTGGATGAAAATTTTTGTTTTGGACTAAAGACAGCTCCGATAATAACCTTATTTTTATTATTAATAGGTTGAATATACTGTATTCCTGTTTCCCAGTAGAAATCATGAGCTTCTATTTCTCCTATTTTAGAGACAGGATTCGGTTTGATAGTAGAAGAGGAAGCATCAGGAAATGTCAGATACATTTCTCTTGTAAGCGTACCAAACATATAGCCTGCATTTGCTCCTATAGATAACCTGTCTTTGATTATTTCCAGACCCAGTCCGGCATAAATTTGAGAAAACGTGCCGGTACCAATGAAACTTTCCTGATGATAGATTTCATCAATCGCTGTTTTACTGCCAAAATTGTAACCTGAAGAAGAAAAAGGTTTAAGACCGATACTCATTCCTAATCTTTTTATTATCCGGAATTGCATGGCTAAATAGGAAAAGTTACCATTGAAATCATTGTGTTTATTAACACCATCACTCATATGAGCCCTTTCTAAAGTCAGACCGAAATCAAATAAAAAGATAAGTGAATCCACCGCAGAATATGAGGCCGGGTTCAACGTATTTATTTGTGTAGGGGTTCTCAGTCCATAGCCAATACCACCCATTGCTTGACTCTGACCAAAAGTCTGATCTGATAATTTTCCATACCCATAGCGGGAATAAGGGGAATTTGTCCCGTTTTGTGCAAATATAAAAGTGCATACGGACAATATAAACAAAGAGGAATAGAATCTCTTAGAAGTTGGCATTATAGTTTAGTATTCTGTTTAGACCTTTTATTAGTAATTTTGTGTCTGCAAAGATGCTATTTTTTAATTTTTCAGCCAAGAAAAAAGTATCTCCGCCAGTTAAAAAAACGAAAACGTCGTCATATTTTTTTTTAAATTCATTTATATAACTATCCATTTCATAAATGATGCCATTCACAACACCCGATCTGATAGCAGTTTCCGTTGTATCTCCAAAGCTGGGAATTTCTCCTTCTGAAGAAACCAAAGGAAGTTTGGCGGTAAAATAATGTAATGCTTTAAAACGCATATATAATCCCGGGGAAATATTTCCACCGTAAAAGTTCCCGTTTTTATCAATAAAGTCATAAGTAATAGCAGTTCCGGCATCAATAATTAGTAGATTTTTATCCGGTTTTATGGAATGAGCACCAATAGCACCAGCCAATCTATCATTTCCGAGCGTTTCAGGAGTCTTATAACATATCTTTATTGGTAAAGAAGTATTTGAATTCAGTACATAAAATAAAGGAATATTTTCTTCTAAAAAATGATTCAGTTCTTTATTTTCTTTTGATACGGAAGATAAAATAGCTTGTTGAACCGGATATTCGGTAATAATTTTTTTTAAATAATGAATTATATTTTCTCTTATTTGTCCGAAGTAAATTATTTCATTGTGTTTAATCAAAGCTATTTTTACAACACTATTTCCCTGGTCAATTATTAAGTTCACGGTTTTTATTTTTTGCAAAAGTATAAGATAATTTTTAATGTTGATTCAAAAAGTTAATTAATAGGTTTTTTTATGTAAATTTGCGCTCTTATCATCATAAAATAATATACTCATACATGGATTTCATTTCTCTCATAAAAAATAACTTTCCTAAAGATGCTAAGATAAAGGGAATGATTTATTTTATGATTATGATTGTACTTACTCACTTACTTTGGAAATTAGTTTTGGATGGGGATCCCAATAGCCACTATATAAGTATTTTAGGAAAAGATATTACCCCTGTCTTTTTTCAGATTTCACTTTTTGTAGCAAAGATAGCCTGGTGGTCACTGAATAATTTGTTAGGTCAGGATTTTATTCTTAAAGGAGTAAATATTTTTTTCGGAGAAGGGAAATATGTCACTATTATATGGGCTTGTTCTGCTGTTAAACAGTGTTATATGTTTATTTGTCTCATTTTATTTTATCCTAAAGTTGCCTGGAAAAAGAAAGTGTTATTTGCTTTCTCCGGATGCATTATATTAGCAATTTTCAATATTCTAAGAATCGATATTGTTACTTTAGGGGCAAAAAAAGACCTCAGTTATTTTGAACCTTTACATTCTTTTACTCAATATTTATTTTATGTAGTGATATTTTTTCTTTGGGTTTTTTGGTTGGAAAAAACAACGAAAGAAAATAAATAGTTTTATTTTTATGAAAAAAAATATATAATTGCTTCTTTTTTTAGTAGAAAACCGTTTTTTTGATATATTTTTTTGTATTTTTGTGATATATACTCCCTTTTGATTAATTTTTAAAACTTTCATTAAATGCCAACTATATCCATAGAGTCTATTCTCCTTTTTATTTCAGTATTATTTATTATTAGTCTTTTTGCGACTAAGGCCGGTTCCAGGTTCGGAGTACCGGTGCTTTTACTTTTTCTTGGAATAGGAATGGCATTTGGTGTGGATGGATTCGGTATTAGTTTTGATAATTATTTAGTTGCTCAGGGAATAGGAACAATTGCATTATGCATTATTTTATTTTCTGGGGGATTGGATACAAAATATTCGGAAATAAAGCCTGTCGCTGCTCAGGGAGTTATATTGGCTACTTTAGGAGTACTTTTAACTGCTTTTGTTACAGGATTCTTTATTTATTATGTCACAAATTATTTATTGCCATTTATAAGATTATCTATGCTGGAGTCTTTATTATTAGCTTCTGTCATGGCTTCTACTGATTCTGCTTCTGTGTTTTCTATTTTAAGAGGGAAAGGTGTTTCCCTCAAAAATAACCTGAAGCCTATGTTGGAACTGGAAAGTGGCAGCAATGATCCTACCGCTTATCTCTTAACTATTGTATTTATTAATTTAATAATGAATAGTAGTGGAGGTACAAACTATGGAGGAGCTGTTCTTTCTTTTTTCCTTCAGTTAATTATAGGTGCATTAGCAGGGTATTACTTAGGAAAATTTGCTGTATGGCTCATAAATAAAATGGAACTTTTAAATGATTCTTTATATCCTATTTTACTTTTAACATCCTGCATTTTTATTTTTTCCTTAACTTATTTTATTCAGGGAAATGGTTATTTGGCTGTATATATTGCCGGATTAGTAATGGGAAATTCAAAATTTGTTCATAAACGTTCTTCATTAAAGTTTTTTGACGGTTTAGCCTGGTTAAGCCAGATCATGATGTTCCTTGCTTTAGGCTTGTTGGTAAATCCTCATGAATTAATTCCCGTAGCAGGTGGAGCTATTTTAATAGCATTTTTCATGATTCTTGCCGGACGTCCGATAAGTGTTTTCATCTCGTTACTTCCATTTAGGAGAATGAAAACAAATGATAAAGTTTTTGTTTCCTGGGTAGGATTAAGAGGGGCTGTTCCTATTATTTTTGCTATTTTACCATTAGCTGCAGGAGTGCCGAATGCAAAAATTATTTTTAATATAGTTTTCTTTGTTACATTAATATCCCTCTTAGTGCAGGGAACAACGATTACTTTAGTGGCAAAGTGGTTAGGCTTATCTAAAGATGCAGAACAATTAGAAAATCTGCAGGATTTTGATGTCGAATTTTCGGATGAAATTAAGTCTACCATGACTGAAATATCATTAAATGAAGAAATTCTTAAAGAAGGCAATTTATTAATGAATCTCCCCTTGCCCGACCAGACATTAGCCGTTATGATTAAAAGGGGGGATAAATATTTTATACCAAAAGGCAAGACAGAATTAGAGCCTAATGACAAACTCTTAGTTATTACGAATGATGAAGATGCGCTGCTTCAAACGTATAATAATTTAGGGATAGATCATTACACGATGCGTAGAAACTAATTTTTATTACTCTTTGCATTACTTATAAAGCTTATATCGCTGCTTAAAGAACTATTTATTTGAATTAACCGGGGCCGTAAAGTTATATCTTTCGGAATAGAAATTTGTTTCGACTGTTCTTTTTATACTATCCTGTGCTCGTTTATATCATATAATTGTCCATTTCTCTGATATGGATTGACTATTTTCATTAAGCAGACATTTAATTAAAAATTTCCCTAAAAACAATTAGCTGCTTTTTTTAAATATTTTATTCGAGAATAGAGTCTTTTTAATAATTAGAATCTGGTTTGTGGCCTGTATGTTAGTTAGTGTTAGAAAATAAGCCTTATTAGTTTTATACTTTATACAAATAACTCATAGTTTTTAGGAAAGAACGGAAATCATTTATGTATAAAACCATTTACAGGTAGTTAGAAAATTGTTTTATTCATATGTAAATCAGTTTTTCTTACTATGCAGATGATAGTATTTCTTTTTAAACAGAATGTATAAAATTATTAAAACAAAAACAGATAAAACAAAATAATAATAGCGATAAGGATAGGCATACTCCCAAAATAGTAACCATCCGGCAATTATCAGAACCTGTATACTCATATAAAGAAAAGATGTAAGGATATGAGGAACATTGAGTTCATTACAGAGTAATTGATAGACATGCTTTCTGTGAGGTTTAAAAATATTTTCTTTTAGCATTAGCCTATGAACTATGGTAAGTATACTGTCAACACCATATACTCCAAAAACAATAATAAAACCTAAGTCCTGGGTTTCAATTATTAACTGACCAACCAGGAAAATAAGGATAAAGGAAATACTTATGGAACCCACATCCCCGGCAAAACAGTGGGCCTTTTTTCTGAAATTAAAGAAATTGAAAACCAGAAGAGATAAGAGAATTACAATCAATAAGTGACCGTCTGTAAAAGGAAAAACATAATAGTTTATAAACCAGAAGGAGAGAACAATAATACTGCTATATCCTCCTGTAATTCCGTTTATACCATCCATAAAGTTATATGCATTTATTATTCCTGTAGCAATAATAAGGGTAGCCAATATGTAAATCCATGGATAATTTTGTAATATCTCTAACTGATATAACATCAATAAAATAGAGATAAAATGAATCACAATTCTTATTTTAGAAGATAAGTCTCCCGTATCATCAATGAAACTGACAATTGTTATCAGTACTAATCCAAGAATAAACCATGGATAAGGAAGATTAAAAAAAATTGCGTATAATATTATACCAGCTGTAAAAATAATACCTCCACCACGAATAGTGATTTTGCTATGGGAGCTTCTTTCATTTGGCTTGTCTATAATACTGAATTTATCCGCCACTTTGAAATAGAGCATTTCAATAATAATTAGTAATAAAAAGATAAGTATATAATAAAACATTAGAATATTGCTATTTTTTTATTAATTGGGTAATGATTTTCCTTAATCTGAAACGATGCTTTATACTAACCGAAAAAATACGGATCGAAAGTCTATTCCGGTAAAATTTTTTTGCAATCTTCGTATAACTTTCAGGCATGTATTGATCATATATGGGAGATATCTCACCTGGAGGATGGTGGTGAAGCACTTCTAAAGAATTGTCAAAATAAATATTCCAATTGTTTTTTTGAGCTACTTTTCCAAATACCGTTTCTTCTCCATATAAAAATATATCCTGAAAATAATTACTTATAGTCATCATTTTTTGTGTATCTATTAAAAAAGCAGATCCTTCTATAGAAAATACTTTTCCTGATTTTTTAGATAATTTAGTATGATATTTTTTTAATATGGGGTTACTAAAAGGGAAAAATAAATTGTAAAGAATTTCTCTCCATAATAAAAAGGGGATAATCGGAGAAGAAACTATTTTATAGCCGGGAATAGTAATTTTCGGACCCGTAATAAAACAATTGTTATCTTTCTCAAAGTAAGCATATAATCCTTTTAATAATCCTATCCAATTGTTACTGGTTACATCCGGATTAAGAATAAACGCATGAGAAATATTGCGTTTTTCCATTAATGCACGGGCGCCGGAAAAATTTCCTTTAAAATAGCCTTCATTTTTAGTCTCTATATTTAAAATGTCTAATTGAGGATAGGAAGATAAAATTTCTTTTAGTTGTATGTGTGTTGTTGAATTTTCGGAGTTATTCACTATGCAAACAGGTATTTTTACTTGTTGTTCCTGCATACTGGCTAACTGTTTCGGCAGCCAGGCATTAACCTTATGAATAAGAATAACAATTCCGATGTTCATGAATTTTTGATTAAAAGTTGTGAGTTAAAATTTTATTTTTAAGTGATCACTAATTTTGAATTTCTGGTTTTCAGATCGGATAACATATATCCGACAAAAAGCCAATATAAGAAATTAACAAAGTAAAATTCAGTTACATTTGAACCGATCATTTGCACACTAAGTCCGACAAAGACAAAAAAACCGGTTTTAACAGCTATATTATTAAATTTACTATAGAAAAATATAAATGCTACTAATGTAAAAATAAGGACATAGAACAATACACCCGGAGTCCCGGTTTCAGAGAATACGCGTGGATAATCTCCATCCGGACATGCTTTAAAGGCAGACCAACCGCCTACCCTGGCAACTTGTCCAACCTGACCCACTCCCGTTCCCAATGGATATCTGAATAAATTGTCAAATCCATCTTCCCATTGATTTTGTCTTTCGCCAACAGCTTGTTCTCCAAACGGGTCCTGATAACGCTCAATCAAAGATTCTACCTTAAAGACTCCGGAAGCAATGAGTACAATTCCAAAAACGAATATCAAAAATCCTCTGGATAGGGTGGAGGATTTTATTTTGAAATGTCCCGTCTTTATTAATTCCAATCCGTTTACTACCAATATAAGAATTGCTCCTAACCAGGCTCCACGTTGCTGAGCGAAAATCAGTCCGATTAAAGTTAAAAGTAAGATTATAATATCTTTAATTGTTTTTAGATTAAAGAAAAAACAGGCAAAACATATTAACATGAGGGATGAAAGGCCCAGAGAGCCGGATACACTCGTCATTCTTTCACCGAATACTCCTGTTCTGAAAAGAGAAGCAAAAACTGCAATATAAGGATAAATCGGAGTTAAGGGATAGATAAAGATCGCAAATAAAACATGGGTAATGGCGATTACCTTTAATGCTTTTATTACTTCATTAAAATCTAATAAATAAGCAAAAAAATAGCCCAAAATAGGAATAATATACATATATATTCCCATAAATATGGTGACCGGCTGGGAAGGAAGATAGAATAATGAAATTAAAGAGATAAAGATCGCATATCCAATAAAGGCTAATACATAATTGTCAATTCTTCTTAATTTTATTTTTTTCTGATTAGTTAAAAATAATGCAATTAAAATAGGGATATTGAAAATCATGGGTAACTGGTTCCCTATAAGTTTTGCAAACCCGGGTAGTAAAGAATATAATAGAAGTAAAAACGTGGTCATAACTATTTACTTGGAATTTTTATTATAAGCATATTTCTTGCAACAGCAAGAATCTTGTCCGATGATTATCATTTCCATTTCACATTCGTCTTTATTACTTTTGCAGGTACACCACCTGCCAGACATTCCGGAGGAATATCTTTTGTAACAACAGAGCCGGCTGCAATGATGGCGCCATCTCCAATGGAAACTCCTTTTAAGATAGTAACATTTACACCGATCCATACATTGTTGCCGATCTTAATTGCCTGACTGGACGGAGTTGTTCTTCCAAGAATTTCGTGTCCGTCATTATCCCGTATTAATACATTTTCTCCTATAAGTATATTCTTCCCAATTGTTATCTCAGAGGTACAGCAGAGATTAAATCCACTATTTACAAAGCCGCTTCCTAGATTGACCTGAGCGTTTTCATTTATACTTATTTTTGAATTTGCATTAAAATATATACAGTGTCATATATGTTTAATCTTGCATTTTTGCGCATAATAAATACAGAAGGTATGGGAAATCTGCTTACCCAACCACAATTGTAGATGAAATGACCTTGATAAATATTTAACTCTGCAGATGAATGAATAGAAATACGTGTTTTATTGCATATAAGGAATATTTTAGTCAGGCTTCTTTTTCCTTTTGTAAATATATGGACCCATAATGTTTTCAATGGGTTAGGGTGGATTTTTTTTATAAAGAGAAAGGCTTGAGTAAGTTTCATTAATTATATTTATTTAAAAAGGTTTGGAGATCCGGATCTATTTCTGAATTCAAACAACAAACATTTTTGTCCGATAAATTATAATTCATTCCTTCTTCCACCTTATTAACAGGTATAACTGTATACTCTTTCTCATTTATTCTTAAATCATTCTTTTTAAATTCTGAAAGGTTTTTGTAATGCAGATGATAAATAACTATTTTATCACATATAATATATGAAAATCCCCATAGTTTATTATAAATCGAAAATAAGGTCTTTAACAAAGGAGATTTATTGAAACCAAAAAATAGACGATGCCCTTTTTTTGCAATATTGTAATGAATTCCCATATTAGAGTATTGTTGAAAACGTAAGTCAAATACATTTCTCATCAATCTTACCCGGTAACCAGGATGCCAGGCTTTATCATCTTGTGTATTTACTCTGATTTTGTCTCCCCATAGCTGTAGCCAGGGAGCGGCAATACTGGCTTTTGAAATTTTTATGTATTTTTTAAAATCTAAATTAATCCGTTCATCTGCATCAATTACTAATATATAATCCCCGGTACTGATATCTTTTAGTACATTTCGACGAACACTTTCCCTGAAAGCATCTTTAAACATTGAGTTTGCCGGTTGTTTCCATTGAACGATGGTGATACGGTCAGGATATTGCTTTTCATAATCTAATAATAACTCATATGTTCCGTCCGTACTTCCTCCGTCTAAAAACAGGATCTCATCTACTTGTGCATCCAGTAGATTCTTTACCAGCCCGTCAACATATTTCCTCTCATTCAGAATGAGCGTGTTTGAAGATATTTTTACTTCTTTCATTTATAGTTGATTGTTATTCTGATTTTCTAAGACTGAAAACATCTGGTTAACACGATTTTTCCATGTGTTTTCAATTCCAAAGCTTTTATAGGATTCAACAGCTTGTTTGAGATTCAGTTCATCCTTGCAATATTTTTCTACTAAATTAAGAAATTCATCATCATTTTCATATAAATAAATATAATTATTGAATTTCAGGGTTTCTCCATACTTTCTGGCAATGGTTATCTTTTGACAGTAGATATACTCATATATTTTTACAGGATTAACCGATAGAATAAGTTCATTCAGTATAAAAGGCATTATTAGAACACCGGTTTTTTCCATTATTTTGTATACCAGTTCATGAGGAACGGGTCCAAAGTAAATTAATCGTTCGTGAGACGGAATATCTACTTCCTTAGGTCCAAATAAATAAATTTCCAGTTTAGGGTGTCTTTTCAACGTTTTTAAAATAAGTTCAAAATCAAACCACTGGGAGATTGTTCCTATATAAGTTAAATTTTTGTCATTCCGGTTTAATACCTTTTCTATATCAGGTGGAATATCCGGGCCCATTTTTTCTTCGTCATACAAATTGATGGCATTATTGGAAACAATAATGTTCTCTTTTTCTAATGAATATCTTCTTTTTATTTTTTCCTTTAAGTTTTCCGAAGTGCAGAATACATAGGCTGCTCTTGTCAATAATTCCTTTTCACTTTTTTCTATTTCTTTTTTCCAGCTTTTATCATTTTCTATAGCAGGAAAGGCCAATATATCATCCATGCAGTCATAAATAATTTTTTTATCTCCGGGAACTACTTTTTTGATGCTATTATAAAGGGTAGGAGAGGTAAGCCAGATATAATCGTAGTGATTGATTTTTGATTTTAACTGAATGGCATTTAACAGAGAATTAATTTTTCTTATAAAAGTAATTCTGTTCATCGGTAAACGGAACAGTGTAACGACCTTTAGTGCAGAAACTGAATTAGAAACAAGATTACTAACATATGGTTTTTCCTGAAATATATCTACATGATATTTTGAAGATAATTCTTCGGCAATGAACTGTGGCCGTTGTTTAATCCAATTCCAGGGAACATGTGTAAAATATAATATTTTTTTCATCTCAGATAATCATAACTCTTGTTTTTATTCCTATTCTATATAAATGGCTATCTTATTTAAGGCTATCCACAATCCTTTGTGCAGCTTTTCCGTCTCCATACGGATTATATACTTTTTGCATGCTTTTGTAATATTCCTTATCTTCCAGTAATAATGTGATTTCCCGGATAATTTTTTCCGTGTCTGTTCCTACAAGTTTTACCGTACCGGCAGTCAGGGCTTCCGGTCTTTCAGTAGTATTACGCATGACTAATACCGGTTTTCCCAGGCTGGGGGCTTCCTCCTGAATGCCGCCACTATCTGTAAGAATTATTTTTGATTGATTCATTAGCCAGATAAAAGCAGGATAAGCCAGTGGCGAAATTAACTTTATATTATTTATATTGCTTAAAAATTTATTTACCGGGTCCTGTACATTCGGATTCAGATGAACGGGGTAAATAATTTGCACATCCTCTTTATTCTTTGCAATTTCAGACAAGGCAGCACAAATATTTTTAAAACCCTCTCCGAAGTTTTCTCTTCTATGACCTGTCACCAGAATAATCTGTTTGGAAAGATCTATCATTCCGGATAATTTTCTGATTTCATCGTCGGAATAATTCTTTAATTTCTCTGTGGCATAGAATAATGCGTCAATAACCGTATTTCCGGTCACAACAATTTTATCATCTTCTACGTTTTCTTTCAGTAGATTTTGTTTTGCCCCTTCTGTAGGTGCAAAATGTATATCTGTCAGTCTTCCGGTAATCTGTCTGTTCATTTCTTCCGGAAAAGGAGAATATTTATTATAAGTTCGTAATCCGGCCTCTATATGGCAAATGTGGCTTCTGTTATAAAAGGCTGCTAATGCCGAAGCTGTAGAGGTAGTGGTATCCCCATGTACAAAAACATAATCCGGACAAAAATCTTCTAATATAGGTTTCAGACCGAGTATTACATCTGCTGTAAGTTGGTAAAGATTTTGTCCCGGACGCATAAGATTCAAATCATAATCCGGAGTTAATTCAAAAAAATCCATAACCTGATCCAGCATTTCCCGGTGTTGGGCTGTTATACAAACCTTTGTAAGAAAAGCATCCGTATATTTCTTAAATTCCTTTACAAGAGGAGCCATTTTTATAGCTTCCGGTCTTGTTCCGAAGACTAATAGTATTTTTTTTCTCATCATGGAGTTATTTTGTATCCTTTTTTTATCGGATAAATTATTATCTGAATTTTTTTAGAAAATAAGTGAAAAAATATAATATTAAAAATGAAGTTCTTTTACCGGCCTCATTCTTATTCGTTTTTCCTAAAATAGAAAATAAAAGTAATGTATTTTGTTCTTCGGAAAGAATCAGATTGAAATTAAAATTATTTTTATTCAGAAAATAATCTACAATTTGTTCATAATACTTGTAACGTTCTTTATTGTTGGTAAAAAATACATTAAAAAGAAGTTGGTTATAAATCCGGTAAACAAGTGTTGAAAATTCCTTATTCAATTTGTCCATCCGGTTTGTTTCTTTCAGCCATTTTCTGACATTTTCTATTAACGCTATATAATCATTCAGATGTTTTTGAGAAAATTTACTGGTGATAGAATTATTCTGATTTCTTCTATAATGATAATAGATTTTATTTGTCAGGTAAATTTTATTTGTCAGATCTACCCATTGCAACATGGGATAAAGATCTTCGAAATATCTTCCTTCCGTAAATCCGGTATTGCTACTAGTAATTAAGGAACGCCTGTATATTTTATTCCAGGCACAATTATTCATATTCTGTGACAATAGAATATCCCGTATAGCTACTTCTTTATCCTCTATTAATTGAGATTCCATGTCAGGTTGTACATCTCTTGGACCATTTTCATATTCAAATATAAAATTACATGCCACTATATCTGCATCATATTTCTTTGCAAGCTCATATAGATCATTAAACATGTCTTTCTCTATCCAGTCATCGCTATCGATGAAAGCAAGGTATTCACCCTGTGCCTGTCTGATTCCTTCATTTCTGGCTGCCCCTAACCCTCTGTTCGGTGTCTTTATCAGTTTGATATTTGTATTTTCTTTCCTAAACTTTTCTGCTATTTGTTCACTGTTATCTTCTGAGCCGTCAATAATTATAATAATTTCTATATTCTTCAGGGTTTGCTTTACAATCGAATCCAGACATTCTCCTATATATTTTTCAACATTATACACAGGAACGATAACAGAAACATGGGGAGACGTATCCTTTTTCATTTTAAAAGTTTAATAATGAATTTCTTTACCAGAATCCTTTTGACATACAAAGAAATATTCGAATTAAAAATGCGAATAGTTGATTTTTCTCCCGGGTATCTGGGTATATAATACAGCTTTTCCAGATTATATTTTTTTATATCAGCTTTTATAAGGGTTAATGGCCTTTTTATATGGTTATCATTTAAGATTCGATCAACATATTGAGTAACAAAGATATTAATAAAACGTTTATAAAGGAATATTTCTGTCTCATTATTTTCCTTCGAGATTTCCGGAAGAAGTTTTTTTATTTCATAGGCTGTCTTTAGCATACTTTCTGCACTTTTATACGAAAAATTATTCGTAGCAGAATCTTCCCTTATAAAATAGTTATAAATATTCCAGGGAGCCAAAGCTATTTTTTTTGCATATCTTATATTGCAAAGCGTAAACAGCTGGTCTTCTCCCATGCAAATATCTTTATGGAAGAAAATGTCATTTTCCTTTATTAATGATGTCTTGAATAAAAAGCGGGATGCTTCTGCCTGCCATACCCTGTTTGGGAAAAAACAGGTGTTTAAATATTCTTCTTTGGAAGAAAAAACGGATAATTCCGGAAAAGATGAAATTTTCTCTTCCGTTTGTCCTTCTTTTATTTTTTTCATCCCATATTGAACAAGATCGATCTCATTGGTAAAAGAAGGAGATTCAATAAGGAACTTCAACGCATTACTACTCAGAAAGTCATCACTGTCGAGGAACATACAATAGCGTCCTTTCGCATGAATAATCCCTTTATTTCTGGCAGCACTGACACCTGCATTCTCCTGATTAAATAAAAATATATTCGGATAATTCCGGATTATACGCTGAGCTATTTCATAACTTTTATCTGTTGATCCGTCATTTATAATGATTATTTCATATACCTCCTGAGAAATATCTTGGTTAATAATACTTCGCAAACATTTTTCAATGTATTTTTCTACATTATACAGAGGAATAATAATACTTAATAAAATAGAATTTGTCATTCTTTGCTAAGTGCTAATATTTTATAAATAATTTCCTTATCAACTCCCTCATCAAATTTACGGGCAAATAATCCATCGGACTCTTTTATTTTTTTCAGTTCACTCATTGTAAGGGTTCTGGGACTTTTAGGCCCATCACTCCAGTCCACATACCGTAAATAATTTGAATCGAAAGGAAGATCACTTTGTTTTAAAATAGTCTGCATCCATATTTCGTCGGCATTTACAGAATATTTGAAAATAGTTAGAAAGGAAGGATTTTTATTTATATATTCAATAAGGTACTCAACTGCATCCCGATTTAGGTTTACCCAATTTGATCCACCATAAAATCTCATATCCGGTAATTTCCTTTTTAAACCGCATCTTATTTGTATTTCCCGTGTAAGACGTATCATCAGTTTAGGACCTTTGTTGTACCATTTATTTTCCAGATTATGTTCCCAGAAATAAATTAACCTTCCGAATCCTCCGCTTTTTCCCCACATGGCAGCCGGCAACAGATGCCAGTCCATAAAACTTTTATCCTGATTATTTTTTAGAAAAGTTATGATTTCTTTATTAGATTTTATAGGCAAATCCTGTCCGCTTATGTGTAAATAATAATCATAGTTTTTTCTGGCTGCGTCCCGGAATAAATCTAAAGTCGCTAGAATACTGTTGTAACTTCCCCAGTTTATGTTATATTTTCTATAACAGAATACGTTCCCATACTTTTCCCAGCATTCAGAAGATAAAGAACTTTTTTTATCTAAATGAATATAAATATCAAAATCCGGTTGTAATCTTTCTATTAAAAGATTTAGCTGTTGCTGATTTTTATGGGCTAATATTAAAACGGCTATGCGCATATCTGACGGCTCTTATAATTTATTACTTATCCCTGTAAGGGATCGGTTATTTTTCTTTTAAAGGTATTTTTTTCCATATCGCAAGTATGTAATTTTTATACCATTCCGGATTGAAAAATTTTGAAGTATAAAAATTTGTAATCCAGAATTGCTGCCATTTAGTATTATAACGATTATAAATTTCAATATATTCTTTATGTTTATCGGTAAGATTACTTTCAGAAACCCCTCCTCCCTGATAAATGGCAACAGTAACAGGAATTTTTAAAAATTTTACTCCGGAACGATACATTTTCAGGAAAAACTCATAATCAGCAGCTATTTTATAATTCTCATTATATAAATATTTTTTATGGAGCTTCGTCTCTATAAAAAAGGCTTGATGACAAGATGGCATAAAACGTCCTACTTTCCTTGGACTTTGTGCCTGCACAAAAATATCTTTACCCTCTTTCTTCCAGATGCAATTGCCGTAAAATATTTTATAAGTTGTTTCTCCGGAAATTCTTTTTACAACCTGCATAACGGATGTTTTATCGTAAAAGCAGTCTCCTGCATTCATGAAATTAATCCATGTACCGGATGCCATTAAAATTCCTTTATTCATTGCATCATATATTCCTTTGTCCGGTTCACTTATTACATGGTTAATTTTATCTTTATATTGGTTGATTATTTCCAGCGTGCCATCGGAAGATCCTCCATCAACAACGATATATTCTATTGGGGCATACGTTTGGCTTATAACACTCCGGAGAGTTTTTTCAATCGCATTTTTATCGTTATAAACAATTGTAATGATGGTTATTAAAGGAGCAAGCTTCAATGACGACATTTTATTTAATTTTTTTATTAAGATAACTTCGCATATGAACTTATCATATTATTGAAAAAAGACGGAGCCGCTTTTTTTACTTTTCTTGCCATTCTTTTTATAAAGGGTTCCTGTTGCAATTGCTTTTTTAAATATTCCTGTCTTTGAATAATATAAGTACAGGAAATAGTCCGTAATTCGGAATATTTATTTTTTAATAAGACGGCTGCATATTCTTTCATTAATGTAGAAAGATAAGGGATGGCTTCCATATTTTTTGTCCTGAATAGAGGAGAAATCGGAGCAAAAGGTTTATCCGGCTTTAACGAACTGAAATGGAAAAAAATCAAAGGATATTCTTCATTGACAGTATATTCATTGTCTTTCAGGCCTAAGGTGCGCTCATGAAGATTCCAATAAGCCATATTAAGGCCTAAATGTTTTAAAATTTTTACATGGTTATAAAAAATGGGAACAAAGTTCATCGGTAACTGATCTACAAATTTCCCTTCACAGGCATTTATGAAACAGTCAGTCGCTAATCGTTCTGCCCACCAGGAAAGCATTTTGTCTACTTCTTCCGAAGGTTTTATACCAATAAATCCAAGATTGTATATTCCATAATTCAGAAAAAGATTTTCACCCGGAAAAAGAGAGTCGAAAGGAATCGGAGAAGTAATATGTGGCGTAAGTAATATCTGATTTTGTTCCAATTCTTTTTCTAAGTAAGAGAAAGAGTTATATATATAAATATCAGGGTCAAAATAAAAAGCCATATCCAGGTCCGGATAAGTAGCACAAAAATATTGTAAGTAAAAAGGCTTGGCAGCAGTATTAAGTTCAATAATATTATAATTATTAATCATCCACCCCAGATTTTGAATTCCTATATTCTTTACTTCTAGAATTTCATGGGGTGAAAAAAATGAATAATCTATCGAATCATTTTTTGTATCACATAAACCAATAACGAATTTATAATCCGGATTATGGGTTATAAGCGAATCTCCTAAAGTTTTTGCCTGGGATAAATAATTATTTGAGCAGATGGTAAATGCTATTTTCATATTAATTTTTTATAATTGGGATATAATTTTTGCCGGATTTCCTCCTATAACACAATTTTCCGGGAAACTCTTTGTTACAACAGCATTAGCTCCGACAATACAATTTTTTCCAAGAGTCACACCAGGTAAAATAGCAACTCCTTCTCCGATCCAAACATTTTCTCCTATTATTACCGGGCCTTTTGAAACTAAAGGTCTTCTGGTAGGAGGGAGAGTGATGGCTTCATTTGTAATCTCTCCATGAGAATGATCCGAGATAAAAATCCGGCTGGCTAGCTGCACATTATTGGAAATATGGATTTTATTAATACAACCAATATGTACATCACTATTAAAAATAACATTATCTCCGATTATGATTTCCGGAGAGAACCTTTCTCCCTCATATTCATCCCATGCTTCTAATCTTAAATTATGAAGAGCACCGAAATTATTACCTATGGAAATGTATTGTGGATTTTTTATCAGGTAGGGATGACAAATTCTGATATTTTCTCCGATACTTTTAAATCTGGTTTTCAGTATTTCCCATTCTTTTCTTTCATAATTTTGCTTTACCTGTCCATAAACATTTGTACAAAAATGAATTAGTTTGTTTTTTAGTTTGTTTTTTATACTGGAGGGAACAGATTTTATAGCAAAAGGTTGATATTTTTTTATATTAAAGCGATTTTTTTTGTCATCATCAAATGCGTGAATATAGGAAGATAAAATGTAAGAATATTCTTTTAAGTATTTATTTTCTATGTTAAGATAGAGATTGAGCATTGTTTCGGAAATACCATCCAGATTTCTGGGATCAGGAAGAATATTTTCATAATTATGATGGAGGATTTTATCCAGGTTGCTTTCAAATTCTTCAGGAGATATCAATGCATTTTTAGTATACATTTTATAAGTCTCTCTGAAATCCTTATCATTTACTATTTTTTCTCCTATTTTAAAAAATTCGTTTTTATCTGTAAATGTATGATATTTTTTATCGTAATTAAATATCAATTCTTCTACATAATTGAATGGTAATTCCTCGGTTGTATAGGCCAGAATTGGCAAATCGGCCATGACCGCTAACTGAACCATTAATCCACCGATAAACGGGTAAGAACTTATATAAAAATCGCATCTTTTTAATACTTCCAGAATATCTCTTCTGTCCCCAAGGAAAAATATACGCTCGGAAAGGTTATCCTTTTTTGCTTTTTTCCTGAAGGCATCCCCTCCTTTCCCCAGACCTACAAGAATAATTACCAGATTTTCATTTTTTATCAGTAAGTTTTTAATTAAGGAATAGAAAGTCAAAGATTCATCTAAAAATTTATAGCCACTTCCTCCCGATACACCAATAACCTTTCCTCTCAGGCTTTCCTGAAAGTCAAATCCCATAAAAGGAATTTCCTTTATTTTAAGTGGATAATAAGGAGCCAGAACTATATCAGCATTTAATTTACGGACTTTCTGAGATAATTGTCCTCCATAATTCCTGAATTCCAAAGAAACATCTATCGTATTTTTCCCTAACCAGAAAGCATGGTCTGTCAGGTTGATAAAGTAACGTTTCATGACGGAGGAATACCGGGAGAAAACAAGAATTCCCACCATGTCCCAGGGCGAAAAATGAAGAAAAGCGATCCCCGGTTTAAATTTTGTGATTTCTCTTACAATATGTTGAGCTTTTTCAATATCGGAAAGATTATCTGACAGATATAATAAAGTAATATTTTCCTGTTTATTGATTATATTGAAAATTCGGGTTGATTTTTCCGGATGTTTGCTATTGGACTTTATGAATAGAATTTCATAGCCTAAATTAATTAAAGCAAGTAAATATTGTTCTGTCAGGCCACGGTTTTCCCATGCAAAATAATCATAAAAAACAACACGTTTAGCATTCGGTACAAAAGATTCTATCTGAATTGTTTTCTTCGAGATGTCTTCAATTAGTTCTTCGGATTCTTCATCCCCGAAAGACGGAATAAAATTATAAGTATATGCAATAAAAGCACTGGCCTCAATTGCTTTTAAAGAAAGAGGATAGTTCTGTTGCTGATAATATTCTTGTGCTATTTTTTTTAGCTTATTATAATCGGTTAATAATACTTTTTTATTGACCATTTTTATCAAATCTATTAATTAAATTAACGACTTCTATCAATTCTTTTTCTTCAATCACAGGACTTAACGGTAAGCTTAATTCTTCCTGATGAATTTGTTCTGTAACCGGCAACACTAAATCTTTAAATGATTCATAACATTTTTGTTTATGAGGAGGAACCGGATAATGAATTAATGTCTGTACGCCGTTCCGGTATAGATATTCCTGTAGTTTGTCTCTTTTACTACACCTGATAGGAAAGATGTGGAAAACATGAGATTCCTTATTCCGGATTTGCGGTAAACTTATATCCGGATGATTTATATGTTCTATATAATAAGAAGCTGCTGTTTTCCTTTTTTCAGTATCTTTATCTAAATAAGAGAGTTTTATATTCAGAACAGCGGCTTGAATTTCATCTAACCGACTATTAATCCCTTGATATGTGAAAATATATTTTTGAGAAGAACCGTAATTTGCCAACGAACGAATTAATTTTTCTAGTTCTTCATCGTCTGTCGTAATCGCTCCTCCATCTCCCAGTGCTCCCAGATTCTTCCCAGGATAAAAACTATGACCGGCAGCATTTCCCAGTGCCCCTGTTTTTTTATTTTTAAATAAGCACCCATGTGCTTGGGCATTATCTTCTATTAATTTTAGATTGTACTTTTTACAAATTTCTCCGATCTTTTCAGAATAGGCACATTGTCCATATAAATGAACAATCATGATTGCTTTTGTTTTTTCTGTGATAAATTTTTCTATTTTAGTATCATCTATTTGGTAAGTAATCAGGTCCGGTTCTACTAATACAGGAGTAAGGCCGTTCTCTGTGATAGCCAGAACGGAAGCAATATAAGTATTTGCCGGCACAATTACTTCATCTCCTTCTTTCATTACTCCTAAAATAATATAAGCTTTTAAAATAAGTCGCAAGGCGTCTAGGCCGTTTGCAACTCCTACCGCATATTTTGTGCCGATGTATTCAGCATACCTTTTTTCGAAAAGAGCATTTTCTTCCCCTTGAAGGTACCACCCCGAATCTATCGTTTTTTTATGGCAGTATTTATTTCAGAAGAATATTGCTCATTTATTTTTTTAAGATCTAAAAACTTAATCATAATATTTTTTAATTAGATGGTACGCCTCTGAAGAATGATTTTCTATATTATGAAAAATATCCTTTCCTGAAAAGTCTTTGTGGTGTATATCTCCCTTATTGTCTAAAATGTATTTTAATATTTCTGTATCCTTAGTTAAAATTGCACCGGATGCGACATACATAAGCACTGATTTGCCATTGTAATCTATAGAATTTAAATCAGCTCCTTTTGAAATCAGATACTTAAAAGTTTTTTTTGAATTATAATATGCACATTCCATTAAAAGGCTTTTGCCAAAAAGATTTTTTTCATTTATATACAAATGAATATCTTGAACTTTTTTTAGTTCCCGAATAGTGTCTTTTTTACAAAGTTCGAAAATTAATTCTAACTGATCTTTTATCAGGCAAATGTTATAATCTATCGTAGAAAGTATTAATCTATCCTCTTTATCTTCCAGAATATTTCCGGGTTTGCAATTACTTCTTGTTTTTAAAATTTTACAATGAATGATTTTATAGCTATATATTTCCGGAAGTTGATAATCCCTGAAACAAAAAGCCCTTATTGTTTGGTTTATCTGCCATGCTGTTTGAGTAAGATTTATTTTTAGATTTGAATAATCTAAAAAATTTCTGGAATAGTAAGTAGAATGGAATGAGGATTGTTTTTTAGATTTTATTTTATCCTCCATTAAATTATCTATTTGTTCTTTAACCAGTTCGATCCCATATTTTATATACTTTAGGTAAAGCGTCTTCGCATTATCTTTTTTAGTAATTTTTATTTTTTTCTGTGCAATAATTTCACCGGTATCTATTCCTGCATCTATTCGATGTAAAGTCACTCCGGAGATTTTCTCTCCGTTTAATAACGGGATGGCAGATGTATACATCCCTTTATATTTCGGAAGAAGGGAGAAATGTAAGTTAAATAATCTGTTCGATGAAAATTTTTCCGGTTTTATAATCTTGTCAAATTCCAGAGATAAAAAAAGTAAATTATCAATTTCATATACATCTTCCAACCGTACAATTTTTATTTTTTCTATTTTTGAAAATTGTTTGAAAGAACGCTGGAAATTATTTTCTTCATTATCTGACGCATTAGGAATTACAAAGAGATTATTTTTGCCATATCTTTTTATTAGATAAGAAGTAACCTCTACTGCAATATTATTTTTACCGGCTATACAAATTTTCATTTTCTTTGATTATAAGTTCACTTATTTTTCATTTCAAAAAAGCTATTATAATTTCTGATATAATCCTTTTCTTCATATTTATGTGATGCCAGCACTAAACAGATGGCTCCGGAAGAAAAATTTAATAATTCCCTCCAAATACCAGGCACTATTTCTAATCCGAAATATGGCCTGTCTAAATGAACTATTTTTTTATTTTTACCATCATCTAATATTACATCAAAGCTTCCACTAGCTGCAATTAAAAACTGATGTAAATCATAATGGGCATGCCCTCCCCGGGTTTCTCCTCCGGGAATATCATATAAATAATAAACCCTTTTAACTTCAAAAGGAACGTCAAGAAGGTTATTCAGGGCTGTAATGTTTCCGCTTTGATTATGAATCTTTGGCAGTTCAAAAACATTACAGTTATATATCGTTGAGTCTTTCATATTGATTTAACTTTATAAAGTTTTCAAATTCTCTTATGTACTCTTTTTCATCATACCTGGTGGAAGAGAGAATTAAACTGAGGGAATTCGTGGAAAAATTATTAATTTCCCGCCAAATCATATTCGGAATATATAAGCCATAGTATGACCTGTTCAGGTGAAATACCTTTTCTTCTTTGCCATCATGAATAATTACATCTAAACTTCCGGAAAGAGCTACAATAAATTCTTCCGTTTTTTTATAAGCATGTCCGCCTCTTTTTTCCCCGCCCGGAACATCATATATCCAGTGACATCTTTCTATTTTGAAGGGGATATGATTCTCCTCCTCAATAAAGGATAGATTTCCTCTTCTATCAATAATCTTTGGTAATTCTATAATTCTTGCATTTTTCATTTGACATGAAGATTTTGAAAATCTACTTCATAAGGATTATTCAATTTTAAAATACCAGGGGAAACCATCGTGTTGGATCCTTTGGCTTCATTCAGAATTTCAAATTGAAGAAAGTCATCTATTTTATATAATAAGATGCGTTGGTTTTCTCCGAATATCAAATTAAATTTATAAGCTCCGGCATTTAATATATTCGGTTCTATTTTACCTGTTACTTTATATATTCCTTCTTTGGAGTCTTTATTTGTAGTAATAAGCGGTCCATTATGGAAAACTGCCTGTTCATCCACTGTTTTTAATTCAAAAGTCGCATCTAAATTTATATTATTTCTTCTATTATAGAAAGTCAGTTCAAAGCAGATTCCTGAGGAAATAGAAATAACATCTCCATGCAAAGGCAGGACAGAGAATTTTAAAATCCTGATATCATTATTCCCGGGAGCTTCTGATATGTTGCCCGTATGCTCAAAATAATTATTTGTTTTATTTGAAGATTGATAATACGTGATTGCTTCCGTTTGTGTGCCTTTGAATTCTACTTTTTCGTTTCCTAAAACAACTCCCCTGGTACATAATTGTTTTATGGAAGCCATATTATGGCTGACAAATAAAACAGTTCTTCCTTCCCCTTTGGAAACATCTTTCATTTTTCCGATAGCCTTTTTCTGAAATTCGGCATCTCCTACGGCCAGTACCTCATCCACTACCAGTATTTCCGGTTCCAGATGTGCGGCAATAGCAAAACCCAATCTAACAACCATTCCTGAGGAATAACGTTTGGCTGGTGTATCAATATATTTCTCTACTCCGGCAAAATCAACAATCTCATCCAGCTTTTTTGTAATTTCCTGTTTGGTCATTCCCATGATAGCTCCATTGAGATAAATATTTTCCCGTCCGGTCATTTCCGGATGGAAGCCTGTTCCCACCTCCAATAGGGAAGCAATTCTTCCCTGGGCTTTAATATCTCCTGTTGTAGGTCTGGTAATTCGGGAAAGGATTTTTAACAACGTGGATTTTCCGGCCCCGTTCTTTCCGATAATTCCCACAACATCCCCTTTATTTATATCAAAGGAGACATCTTTCAGTGCCCAGACATATTCACTTTCCGCTTTTTTTGAGCGGTCGTTTTCCTGTCCGATTTTCAAGTAGGGATCTTCCTTTCCTCTTACCAGATGCCACCATCTGTTTAAATCATGGGATAAGGTTCCCGTACCGATTGTCCCTAAACGATATTGTTTAGATATATTTTCAAATTTTATAGCTATCGACATATTTAATAATTAAAATAAATGGAGTTACACTACATCCATAAAATTTCGTTCTACTTTATTAAAAACAACTATTCCAACTAATAATAATATGAATGTAAATACAGTGCTGTAGAGTAAAGCACCCCAGGAGAATACGCCTGCACCCAATACTCCGAACTTAAAAGTTTCGATAATCGGCGTAAGAGGGTTTAATGTGATGATCCAGCTATAATTAGAATACGTTTCCTGCATTCTGGAAAGTGGATATATAATAGGTGTGATGTACATCCATAGCTGCACTCCGAAAGCAGTAAGGAATTTTAAATCCCTGTATTTTGTAGTCATGGCTGAAAGTAAAATTCCGAATCCCAGCCCCAGCCCTGCCAGTAAAATAATAAGAAAAGGAGATAATAAAATATAAATATTCGGAGCAACGGATGTTCCTTTTAAAATAAAATATAAATATAAAACAAGGAATAGAATGAGCTGGATAAAAAACTTAATTAAATTGGAAAAGGTAATAGAAAGGGGAACAATTAAACGGGGAAAATACACTTTACCGAATATATTCTGATTCACTAAAAAAGTGTCGGAAGTGCGTGTCAGACATTCCGAGAAATAATTCCAGCACAGGATACCTGCCATATAAAATAAAGGTTGTGGAATACCATCAGTGGGAATACCTGCTATATTTCCAAACACAAACATAAACATGATGGTCGTAAGCAAAGGCTGAATCACATACCATAAAGGTCCCAGAATGGTTTGTTTATATAAAGTGACAATATCTCTTTTTATAAACATTTCAAGCAAATCCCTATATCGGATAAGTTCTTTGAATCCAAAGTGTAATAACTTACTATGAGGCCTTATTATTAAATCCCACTTCTCTTCTTTTAATTCTTGTTCCATTCGTTGTAAAATTAATCAACAAAAATACAATTTTATAATAGAATGCTCAAAATATTCTAAATAAAACAGAGGACATAAAGTAATATTGTCACTTTTATAACATGACATTTACTTTTGAGTTTGTTTCTTACGGTTAAATCAACTTAAATGTTAAATAAAATTTATAACAAATTAATTATAGAATTGAAATAATAAGATTAAAAAATATAAAATTATATTTGTGCAAATCACGTATTATTTTTAATGAATACTTATTTTTATGTTGAAGAGAATTAAAAACAAACTATTGAATTATAGGTTTTTCAAAAATATCGCAGTAAAGTATAAAAGCTATTTTTCAAAATATAAAAAAAAGGTTCGTGGTAAAAATAATAGTTTAATAAGGAACGATACAGAAGTGAATGTTAAGTTTGATATTGTAGGAAATAATAATACTATTCACATCCATAAAGGAGCTTTTCTCTCTAATCTTCTGATTTATATGCGTGGTGATAATCATCAGTTGGAAATTGGCGAAAATTGTCGCTTTAAGGGCTGTTGCTGGTTTGAAGACAATAATTGCAAAATAATTATATCTTCCGGAACTACGATTGAATCTGCAGATTTTGCCGTTACAGAACCGGGTAAAAAAATAACAGTAGGTAAAAATTGCATGTTTTCTTATGCAATAGAACTGAAAACGGGCGATTCCCATTCTATTATAGAAAAAGAAACAAATAAAAGAATTAATTACGCTAAGGATATTTATATTGATGACCACGTCTGGATCGGAGCACATGCTACTATTTTAAAAGGTGTCCGCATTGAAAAGGATGCCATCGTCGGGGCGTACAGCGTAGTCACAAAAGATATTCCGGCAGGGTGTATTGTTGCAGGGAATCCGGCAAAAATTGTTAAAGATAATATATACTGGAAAAGTGAAAGGATTTATGAAAATGAGTAAAAATTTTATTTTTTGATAGAAGGTTGTACATTTGCAGTATTTTATTAAAATTAGTATAAATAAGCTATGCAAAAAGTAAAATTTAATTTAATTGCTACTTTTATCTTTTTGAGTTTCCTTTTTACTTCCTGTTTCGGTGGTGCCACTTATTGGATTGATAATCCGACGAATGAAACTATTGAAGTCTCTATTGACGGCAAAGATCCGGTTACGGTCGGTCCCGGAGAATTTAAAAAAATGAGTGGCACATTGAATATGGGTGAACATACCATGAAAATTACCGGTGGGGAAGACATCAAATTCAACCTGGATAAAGATCATGTCACTCTGAATCCGACTTTGTCTACGTATATAATTGGACTGCAGGAATATGGAAGAGGTAGAGCTTCCGGAGAGAACGATACCATTATCGAAATTGACGGTGTAAAATTTCAGGGTCCTTTTCCTTTAGTGACAAATGATCCTTTTATCTATACCGGAAACGTGAATTTCCTGGTAGACGCTCCTTTTAAAGATGAAATTACGACTTCTAAAACAGGTACTGTAACAATGAGAAAATTATTCAGAAAACATGATTTCATCGAATTTTATAAAAAGAATTACAGATAATTAACTACCATTTTAGAAAAGAAAAATAATTTTATCCGGTTAAAATCCTCTTTTTAATAAAAAAATAAAAGCCGCAAAGCACATTAATTGAAAGTGGGTGCTTTGTGGCTTTTTATTTTATGGGACAATCTTTACGAAAACAAAAAGGATTCGGTCAGATCGTTACTTTTGTTCTATTTAAAAGATAAATATGATATGTCGGGTTGCAAGAAAAGATAAGGAGTATTCACCTCCGGACAGAAATAACCCGAGAGACAGATATAAAAAAAGACTGCCGGAAAACGGACAGTCTTTTACTATGTTATATTTTATTGAGATGCTTTTATTCTTCTTTTTTACCCGGATATCGAAGGTTTAGTCCGTTGATCACATCCTCCGTGATATCATACGCATCTTCTCCCTGCAATACCACTTCTCCGGTTAAAATAAGCTGGTATTTTTCCGATTCATTATAAATGGTCAGGAAGGCATTGATGGAGTCTTTTAATTGCTCATTCAGTTTTTGTTGTTCCTGAGCAAAATCATTGGTAAGATCCTGTTCCATCTGTTGTAAGCTTTCCTGTTTTCTTATTAAGCTCTTTTGTTTGTTTTCTGCACTCTCTCTTGAAAGAAATGCATTGTTCTGAATTTTCTGCTGAAACTTTTCTATATCATTTTGTAACTGACGGGCACGTTGATTTAATTTCAGGCGGGAATCTTCATATTTTTTTAATAAAGTTTCGCTTACTTCTTTGGAGAAATTGTAGTTCGCCAGTAAGGAATCTACCCGGATGTAAGCGATCGGTAAAGTAGCACCTGATAACGAATCGTTGCTGAATTTATTGCCGGATTTTACGTTTGGCTCTTGCGTGCGGGAGGTAAAATGTAAAATGAACAAGATAATAATACAAACGGCAAGAACGCCGCTAATCAGGTAATTAATATTTTTCATAACACATAAAAGTAATTTGACTTAATATAATAAAATTTTGTAAATTAATTATTTAATTGTTAGATTCTGAGCCTCTCTGTCCTGACTTTTCGCACACTGGATTCCTTTTTCTCTTAATCCTTTATTTCCACTGATATGTGTATTAGGAAATTCACCGTCTTTTAAAATCAGGATTTTAATTCCCAATAAAATAAAGGCCAATGCGACAAGAAAACAAGTAATTAAAATAGTTGATAATAACATGTTGATTTTTTAAGGATGCAAATATAAACTTTTACTTGTTAGAAAAAGAATGAATGATGTTGTTTTTCAAATAAAAGACCTCAAATTTTGTTTTTTTATTATTTGATGTTCGATTTAAATTATTATTTCACTAAGAAGGAAATGTTCCATAAAATGACGAAGATTTCATGGAACACTCTTATGAACAGAACTTCTTAATTAAAGAGGTTTTATTTGTTTAAAAAAGTCATTTCCTTTGTCATCTACAAGAATGAACGCCGGAAAATTTTCTACTTCTATTTTCCAGATAGCTTCCATACCAAGTTCAGGGTACTCCAGACATTCTACGCTTTTTATATTTTGCTGGGCCAGAATAGCCGCAGGACCTCCGATGCTTCCTAAATAAAATCCTCCGTATTTCTGGCAGGCATCTGTCACCTGTTGGCTGCGATTCCCTTTCGCAATCATGACCATGCTTCCTCCATTTTGCTGAAATAAATCTACATAGCTATCCATACGTCCCGCCGTCGTAGGACCGAAAGAACCGGAAGGCATCCCTTTCGGTGTTTTTGCCGGGCCGGCATAATAAATAGGATGGTCTTTTATATATTGTGGCAATCCTTTTCCTTCATCCAGGCGCTCTTTAAGTTTAGCGTGCGCAATATCTCTTCCTACCACAATCGTTCCGTTTAATGATAAACGGGTAGCAACCGGATACTTAGTCAATTCCTCCAGAATCTCCTTCATAGGACGGTTAAGATCTATCCTGACCGCATCTCCTTCGCCTGCATTTCTTAACTCTTCAGGGATATATCTGCCCGGATTATCTTCCAGTTTCTCAATCCAGATACCCTCTTTATTGATTTTTGCTTTTATATTTCTGTCCGCAGAACAGGATACTCCGACACCTACAGGGCAGGAAGCTCCATGGCGGGGTAGACGGATAATCCGTATATCATGAGCAAAGTATTTCCCTCCGAATTGGGCACCTATTCCCAGTTCCTGGGCTTTCTTTAAAATACGTTGTTCCAGTTCTATATCCCGGAAAGCCTGTCCACCTTCATTTCCCTGCGTCGGTAGAGAATCGTAATATTTAGCAGAGGCCAGTTTTACGGTTTTCAGGTTCGTTTCTGCAGAAGTGCCGCCAATAACGAACGCAATATAATAAGGAGGGCATGCCGCAGTTCCAAGATATTTCATTTTTTCAATCAGAAAATTCTCTAAGGTTTCCGGATTTAATAATGCTTTTGTTTCCTGATATAAAAAGGTTTTATTTGCGGAACCGCCTCCTTTTGCCATAAGCAGGAATTTATATTCATTGCCTTTTGTCGCATATATATCTATCTGGGCCGGCAGATTGCATCCGGTATTGATTTCTTTATACATATCAAGAGGCGCATTCTGTGAATAACGGAGATTCTCTTCTGTATAGGTTTCATATACTCCTAAGGATAAAGCTTCTTCGTCATTTCCGTTTGTCCAGACCTGTTGTCCTTTTTTCCCCATAATAATGGCAGTTCCGGTATCCTGGCAAAACGGTAACACTCCTTTTGCCGAAATTTCGGCATTTCTTAACATAGTAAGTGCGACGTATTTATCATTTTCGCTGGCTTCAGGATCTGATAATATTTTTTGCACCATTGCCTGATGTTCCGGACGAAGTAGAAACGAAACATCCCGCATAGCCGTTTTTGCGAGTAAAGTCAGAGCTTCCGGTTCTATTTTCAGGATTTCTTTTCCTTCGAATTCACTGGTGGAAACATACTCTTTTGTCAACAGATAATAAGCAGTCTCATCTTTTCCCATGGGAAAAGTTTCCTGATACTTAAAGGGAGGAGTTGCCATAATGTGTAAAGAATTTTATAAAAAATTGAGTTTTATAATGTTATTGAGCTGAATGGTTTATAGATTCCATTTTCCCTGCAAAGGTACAATTTTTTACCTAAAATGGAATGGTATTATCCTTTTGCTTTCTATCGGGTTTTTACATTCAAAAACTTTATCCTTACCTTTGTGAATCTTTTTTGTTCTTCTGCATGTAAAAAATATTTACAAAGAAGTATTCGGAGTTTTTACAGGAAGAAAGATGAATTTTATTGCCTGACTTCAAAAAAGGGCACGGAATAGTCCGTTTAATATGTATGTATTACTGGTATTTTATGCGAATTTGTTTATCTCTTTTGTTTTTTACATGTTGCTTTTTGCCGGCTCTTCCGCAAGAAAAGATCTCTTTTTCGGAGATCAGGCCTCCTTATATGTCAGTAAGTCCTACTATTGAAGAAATGCAAAGGTTACCTGCCGGACAGCTAAAGGATAAGGTAGAAGAATTCTGGCTGAAAATACAAACAGAGGGTCTGCCTCTTATTGAACCTGATCCGTTATATGAGCATTATGAATATGTAACTTTCATATACCGGAATGAAAAAAAGTATCCGGAGGTGAAATTGTTTATTCCGGGTATTTATGACGAATATCGGTTCGGGGATAAAAAAATGTATCAGCTCGGAAATACGGATTTGTATTACCGTACGTATTTATTGGCAAAAGATGTTTGTTTATCTTACCGGTTTGATGTGAAAAACAGAGCCGGAAAAGTAATAAAAGAACTGGACCCGTATAATAAAAACCGCATACCCAAACAGGAAGCAAGAAGTTACAGTTATTCGGTATTGGACAGAAGTAACACCGGACAGGACTGGGGTGAGAGGATGCATCCGGATCTTGAAAGTAAGATCGATTCTTTTACATTTGAAAGCCATTTACTGAAAAATAAGAGGGAGATATATATTTATCTGCCGCCGGGATATGACTTCCATAGAGAAGAAAAATATCCGGTTATCTATTTATTCGATGCTTTTGTATATCTGAATAGAGTAGAGGTACCGGTAGTCCTGGATAATCTGATTGCAGAAAATAAAATACCGCCCATGGTAGCAGTAATGCTTGATAATCCGACCAATGATTCCCGGTATGTGGAATACCCGTTAAACTTTGATTTTAAACACGCAATAGTGACGGAATTGATTCCATTTATACGGGAAAAGTATAACGTATCTCTTTCTCCGGAAAAAAATATAATCGGTGGAATGAGTTATGGAGGATTGGCAGCTGCTTTTTTTGCCTTCTACCATCCGGATATATTCGGAAACGTGTTGTCACAATCGGGTTCATTCTGGAGGGATAAAATATTAAAGGACAAAGCCGGAAATGAATACCGGAATGACTGGCTGCCCCGGCAGTTCCTTCTTGAAGAAAAAAAAGAGATAAAAATTTTTCTGGATTGGGGATTGCAGGAAAATATGGTATTGGGTGCTAATCGTAATTTTGTCCGGGTCCTGGAGAAAAAGAAATATGATTATGCCTTTATGGAGTTGAATGGATGGCACAACTGGTCAATTACCCGTAGAACATTCCCCTTGGGAGTAATGTTTTTACTAAATCGAACGAATTAAAATGGCCAGATAAAATAAAAACTCCACTATCGGAAAACAGGTGTTACCGTACCGGATTATTTACAGAACACATTAATTAAAGTAAAATATTCATGTTGAATTTTAAAACAATTGAACTGACAGATAAAAAGTTACTGGATTCTTATCTCACACACTCCGGTTACCGGATATGTGATTTTTCATTTTCTAATCTCTTTTGCTGGCAGGGACGATATGAAACCTGTTTTGATATAGTAAACGGATTCTTGGTAATTCGTTTTCTGACCGTGGAAGAGAAGCTCCCTGTGTATATGATGCCGGTTGGTTCCGGAAATTTACAGAAGGTAATCCGCATTCTTATGGATGATGCTCGGATAAATAATTACCCTTTCCGGATGATGTCCATTACGCAGGAAATGTTTTTAGAGCTGGATAAATGTTTTCCGGATACGTTTACTTATACTCCTTTAAGAGGAAGTGCCGACTATATTTATGAAACGGAAAACCTGATTTTATTAAAAGGAAAGAAATATCAGAGCAAAAGAAACCACATTAATAAATTCAAAAGCGAACATCCCGATTATGAATTTTCTCTCATCAGCCGGGAGAATATCTCCGAATGCCTGGATATGATGCATAAACGCTGGTGTATTCAGAACGGATGCGATGAAAGCGATATGTTACACAGTGAATCCTATGCGGTAAGAAAAGCTTTGAAAAATTTTGAAGCCTTACAATTATCCGGCGGAGTAATTCGTACCAATGCGAAAATAGTCGCTTTTTCCTTCGGACAAGCCATTACAGAAGATACGTTCGGCGTACACGTAGAAAAAGCGGAACATGCGATGAATGGTGCGTATACCATTATTAACCAGCAGGTAGCCGAACATATCGGATGTGATTATAAATATATGAACCGCGAAGAAGACCTCGGGCTGGAATCTCTACGAAAAGCAAAACTATCTTATAACCCTGCTATTTTATTGGAAAAAGGATTGGTTCAATTAAAATAAAAAATATATGATCCGGTATGCCAATGATGAATTAAAATCCGGTATTGTAAACATGTGGAAAACATGTTTCGGAGACCCGGATGTTTTTATGGATATGTATTTCCGGAATAAATACCGGCATGAGAATACCTTGGTGAAAGTGGTTAACGGCAAATTGGTTTCCTCTTTGCAGATGTTGCCTTACCAGCTTACATTTGCAGAGAATATACTTCCGGTTGCTTATATTTCCGGAGCGGCAACTTTTCCTGAAGAACGGAAAAAGGGATATATGGAAGAACTGTTGGTGGCTTCTTTCCGGGAAATGAAACAACGCAACATTCCTGTATCTGTTCTAATTCCCCAGGAAAAATGGCTATTTGGCTTTTATGAGAAATTCGGATATGCAACTGTATTTGATACAGGGAAAACACGGGTATCTTTGCCGACACAGACCGTAGAAAATATAAATGTAAAAAAAGCCTCCCTTCAGGATGTCCCTTTAATCGCCGGTTTTTGCAATGCCATACTAACACAAAGACAACTGACTATTCAGAAAAATGAACAAGACTGGTATGCCGTGTTTGAAGATTATTTTCTTGTAAACGGAAAAATCCAGTACGCACTGGAGGACAATCAGGTAAGAGGTGTCTGCTTTTCATTTGAAGATGAAGCCGGAAATGTGATTATTAAAGGATTGATCGCACAAGAGAATAAAATTGAAAAGGCTCTTCTGGCTGAAATCGGGAATATGTACGGAAAAAAAACGGCTATGCTGGTGGATCCGGAAAAAGGGGCAGGAGGAAAGTCTGTTCCTTTTGGTATGGCTCGGATAATCGATGCCGGACGGATGTTGTCTCTTTTTGCTATGCAATACCCGGAATTGCACTTTACAATCCGGATCTCAGATGAACAACTCGAATGGAATAATGCCTGCTATGAAATTAAATCCGGAAAATGCTTTCCGGTAGAGAGAAACCCGGACCAAACGGATTTTAATATTCCTATTTATTTCTTTACGCGGTTAATGTTCGGATACCGGATATATGACCTGCCTCTTGTGTATCATATTTTCCCGGAACACATACCTTATATGATGTTGATGATGGAGTGATATTTTTCTCCTGGCTGTTTTTTCAGAAAGATGGACGGGAACGGAGAATCTTTATAAAGGTTCGCTGAACATTGTTTAACAACATTAGTCCATATGCCAATAAAATAATAAAATAAGGTGGGAATATACTACTATGTGTATGACTCCATCCACTGATAAGCCACGGAGTGACTCCATATCATTAGCCGTGAGGCCTCAACCCACGGTACTGTTGTGGGTCAGATAGACAGATTATTCCTTATATGCTATGTGCCACCATCAGGGATTCTTAATTTGATAACAATGGGTATGCTCGCAATTAATTTCTTTGCGAACTTTTCACTACTGCGGTTGATGAAAAAACAAAAATCACAATGGAAATTACTTATCAGAAAACTCTATTATTGATTAATTTATTATTTCATTTTTTTCTTAAAAGAGGGTTGTTTATTAAATAATAATTTCATAAGGGAGCCAGTAAAAATTACTTTTTCATAAAAAATCGATAAAAATCCGGAATTTTGACAATCGGAAGGTCATTTGTTTTCAAATGAAAGGCCAATTTTTTCAAATGGTAGGTCAATTGAGTACAAATGAAAGATCAATTGTAGTAAAATAGTAGGGTTTTTGGAAAAAATGAAAGGCCGATTTTCAGAAAAAACAGCCAAATTTTCCTTAAAAAATCAGATGGAATGTACCTATCCTATGCAGAAAGGGGGATAATTTCAGGGAAAAAGAAACTGGAAAGGGTAAAATCTCCATCCTGAGAAACCGGGCAAAGTCCGTCCGGAAAGGGGATAAAGGAAGAAAATAAAAGAGCCGGGAATAATTTTTGGCAGGATGGGTGTGAAATCTTTATTTCATTGCGAAAAGACAGGGCCGGGCATTTTTTTTCTGCAGGAAAAGAAAAATTCGTCCCTTTTACTTTTACACTCTTTCCTACCGGAAAGAATAAAAAGCAAAGAAACGCCGGAAGAAAAAAAGCCATGGCTATGTACAAAATATCACGCATCCGTATCTTTTTACTATTTTTTCAAAGATAGTAAAAAAATAAGGCAAAGTCAAGTATTTAAGCAAAAAAATATAACTATGCAGAGGGGTTGGAAAACTAACGGAGAAAAGCAGTCTACCCGCATATCCGTGTTGGCATTCCGGAATACTTATGAAAAGGGAGATACGGATAATTTTAATATACACTCCAGCGTTGGGAAAACGACAGCCCTGTTGCCATAAAGAAACGATCGTAAGAAAAACATATGTGACTTATTCCTGAGATTTAAAGATTTCATTGCTAACAGGATACCGGTGCTTTTAGGCTAACAGGATAAATTATTCTATTTGTCCGGCAATTTTTAAAAGTGTTTTCCGTAATTAAAATAAATGTTCAACTTCTTCTCATTTTAATTTGTTAGTAAGAGGAAGGATATAAAAAATATCGTATTTTTACAGGGCATAATTAAGTGAAACCTCTATGAAAACATATTCAATAACAGATCCGGCTTTCATGCAGGAAATTATCAGAAAAAGTTCCGTATGCTTTGTCGGCTTGTGCGACGAATCGGGTGCTCCTTATGTTTTTCCGATGAATTTCGGATATGAGGATGGCGTCGTTTATCTGCATTCTGCCAGAGAAGGAAGGAACATCGAAATAATAAAAAATAATCCCAGGACCTGCATTACTTTTTGCCCGGGGGCAGAACTAAAATACCAGGATGTAGAAGTAGCCTGTAGTTACCGGATGAAATCCGAAAGTGTCATTTGCCGGGGGAATATTGAATTTGTGGAAGACCTGGCGGAAAAGGAAAGAATTCTCAATATTCTGATGGCACAATACACAGACCGGAAATTTACATACTCTGAACCGGCATTGAGAAATGTACAGGTCTGGATGGTAAAAGTCCGGGAAATGACCGGGAAAATTTTCGGAGAAAAACATAACTTGTCTTTTTAACACCGCTTACATACAATTTTATTGTATCTTTGCAATCCTGAATAGTAAAGATTCTATTTTTGTATTTATGATAAATGTAAATTTGAAAGGAATGGGAGTTGCTTTAATCACTCCTTTCCGGGAAGATGAAAGTATCGATTTTGAAGCATTGGGGCGTTTGGTGGACTACCAGCTTCAGAACGGGACGGATTATTTAGTCGTGCTGGGAACGACAGCTGAAACTCCTACCTTAAGTCCTTCGGAAAAGAAAGAAGTTGCTGATTTTATCATAAATAAGGTGAAAGGTAAAATCCCCATTGTACTGGGTGTCGGGGGAAATAGTACCAATGGAACAATAGAAGAATTAAAAACAAAAGATTTCAGGGGCGTGGATGCTCTTCTTTCTGTGGTCCCTTATTACAATAAGCCTTCTCAGGAAGGAATTTACCAGCATTATAAAGCCATCTCAGAAGCAACGGATCTCCCGATCCTGCTCTATAATGTGCCCGGGCGCACAGGGGTGAATATGACCGCAGAAACGACATTGCGTTTGGTACGGGATTTTAAAAACATAATCGGAATAAAGGAAGCTTCCGGAAATATTGTCCAGATGGATGATATCATAAAAAACAAACCGAAAGAGTTTATGGTAATTTCCGGAGATGACGGAGTGACCTATCCGTTGATTTCTCTGGGAGCGGTCGGTGTGATCTCTGTAATCGGAAATGCTTTCCCGAAAGAGTTCAGCCGGATGGTACGCCTGGCATTATCAGGAGACTGGCAGAATGCACTCCACATTCATCATAGTTTTACCGAATTATTTGAATTGCTGTTTGTCGATGGAAACCCGGCCGGCGTAAAATGCATGCTGCATGCGATGGGATATTGTGAAAATAAACTACGTTTACCGCTTGTCCCGACCCGGATCACTACTTTTGAAAAAATACGGGAAGTATTAAGACAGTTGAATATTAAATGCTAAAAATAAAAGAATCAAGTAGGGAAGTACCTTTTGGCGAAGCCAAAAGGGGTAGGCTTTAGTGAAAAGTCATTAGGTTACCAGATAAAAGAGCAGCGAGATTCCCTTCCGTCTTATCATATACTGCTTGACTTTATCACTCTCCCAACTCGCCCGTATAACGAATATGCTACAATCTTCTCACTGTTTTTTTTCCTTTTTCTCTGTAGGGAGTTTTATTGTTAGGAGCCAGGAATTTATATCCCAGCGATAAAGAAAGCGTTCTTGTATAAAAGCGCTCATCATATTCGGATTTTCTGTAAATATTTGTAAATCCATGCTCATAGGCCAGGGAAAGAGAATATCTGTTCCGGAATTCATATCCGATAAAACCCGCGAGACCACTGTCAAAAGAAAAGATGGATCCATTATCCTTAAAAAAATCTTCCAATATCCTGCCTATACTAAAACCCCATCCGAAGTAAGGTCCTATACCGGCAATAAATTTCCCGTTTTCCTTAATAGGAAGATTTAATTTAAAATAGATCGGTATTTCTATCATATAAAATAAGTCATTCCCTTCTTCCTTTTGAAACTGTTCCTGCCCGGAATCATCCCGATAAGAGTAGCTTAATTTTTCTTTTGTTCCTTTTAAAGAAAATAATAATTCCGGTTGCAGGGAAAAATTACCTTTTAAATGAGTATCGTGAAACAGCCCGGCATGAAAAGCCCATAGAAAGCTGTTTTTTAGCTGAATGTCAGTATAAGTGAAACCGGCGTGGTAAGCTGCAGCATTCACTCCTCCTTTAATTCCCAATTTGTGCATTACATAACTGGGTGGTAAACACAAATAATACGGGTAATAGAAATACTCTTTTTTTTAGAATCGAATAATTCTTCTGTAAATGCTTCATTTTATTAGAATTCATAGAAAAAAATAGGTTAATAATTAATTATTTTCTTCTTAATTGGTCCCTTTCATGCTTAGCTGTATTCTTTTTCTTTCCGTATCTACCCCGATTACCCTAACTTTTACATGTTGGTGAACAGAAACTATTTCAGCCGGGTTAGAGACAAACTTATCTGCCAGTTGCGAAACATGTACCAGGCCGTTTTCTTTTAACCCTATGTCTACAAAACATCCGAAATTGGTGATATTGGTCACTATGCCGGGCAATTCCATACCTTCGTACAAATCAGTAATTTCTTTTACATTCGGATCGAACTCAAATACTTTTATAATCCGGCGGGGATCCCTTCCCGGCTTATCCAGTTCTTCCATAATATCTTTTAATGTCGGAAGCCCTACTTTGTCATTTACATACTTGTTAAGATCCAGTTGTTTCTTTAATTCTTTATTTTTGATAAGGTCTTCCACAGAACAGGAAAGATCTTTAGCCATTTGTTCAACGATATAATAACTTTCAGGGTGAACAGCCGAATTGTCCAATGGATTTTCCGCATCGGCAATACGTAGGAAGCCTGCAGACTGTTCAAAAGCCTTTTCTCCCATGCGGGGAACTTTCATCAGTTCTTTCCGGCTCTTGAAATTTCCTTCTTTTGCCCTGTAATCTACAATATTCTGCGCCAGTTGAGGTCCAAGTCCTGAAATATATGTCAATAAATGTTTGTTGGCAGTATTTACATTCACTCCGACCTGATTCACACAATTTTCGACTGTCTGATCCAGGGATTTTTTCAATTTGGTTTGATCTACGTCATGCTGATATTGCCCTACACCGATGGATTTAGGATCTATCTTTACCAGTTCTGCCAATGGGTCCATTAACCGGCGCCCGATAGATATCGCTCCTCTTACCGTTACATCATAATCCGGAAATTCTTCCCTGGCAATTTTCGATGCGGAATAAACCGATGCCCCACTTTCACTGACTACAAATACCTGTACTTTCCTGTCAAAAGGAATATTGGTAACTAGCCGTTCTGTTTCCCTGCTGGCTGTGCCATTTCCTATCGCAATTGCCTCGATGTTATAAGTAGAAACCAGGTTTGCCAGTTTGATGGATGCCCGTCCGGTTTCCTTCTGGGGAGGATGCGGATAAATGGTTTCATTATGTAACAGATTCCCCTGATCATCCAGGCAGACAACTTTACATCCGGTTCTGTAACCCGGATCAATCCCCAGTACTCTTTTTTGTCCCAGCGGAGGAGATAAAAGGAGCTGTCTGAGGTTTTCCATAAATACCCGGATTGCCTCTTCGTCGGCTTTCTCTTTTGATATTCCGGCAAATTCGCTTTCAATCGAAGGTTTTAATAACCGCTTATAAGAATCTTTCAACGCTTTCTCTATTTGCAGGGAAGCATCGGAACTATCTTTTACATAAAAACGGGAAAGTCTTTCAAGACATATACTGTCATCAGGGGTAATAGAAACTTTCAGTACTCCTTCACTTTCACCTCTTCGCATGGCAAGCAAGCGATGCGAAGAACACTTCCGTAAAGGTATTTGGACATCAAAATAATCCCGGTATTTATCCGCTTCCTCTTCTTTCCCTTTTACCACCTTAGAAATAATAACCGCTTCTCTTTCAAAAACGTTCCGGACCGTATTCCGTGTTTTCTCATTTTCGCTGATCCACTCTGCAATGATATCTCTTGCTCCCTGTAAGGCTTCTTCCGCAGTAGCTACTTCGTCAGTAAGGAACTTCTCAGCCTTGTCTTCCATATTTCCTGACGCATAAGACATAATTATCTTAGCCAATGGTTCCAATCCTTTTTTTCTGGCTACTTCCGCTTTTGTCTGTCGTTTGGGTTTATAAGGAAGGTAAATATCTTCTATCTCGGTACCATTCCAGGAACTTTCAATGCGTTTTCTTAAGTCATCGGTTAATTTTCCCTGTTCTTCAATAGTTGAAAGAATATACGTTTTCCGTTTTTCCAGATCCTGGAGTTTTTCATATAATTCCTGGATTTCCCCGATCTGGATTTCATTCAAGGTACCTGTCGCTTCTTTCCTGTAACGGCTGATAAAAGGAATGGTAGCTCCTTCATCCAGTAAGAAAATGGTGTTTGTAATTTGTTTTTCTGTAATACCTGTCTGCTGGGATATAAGTTGAGGGAAGATATCATTCATAGTTTTCTATATTTCTTTACGACAAAATTAATAATAATATGATAATGTGCCAATGTGAAAATAAGCCAATGTGCCAATGAAGAGGGTTGGAAATTATGAATCAGAGGAATGGCATAGTAATTTTTTTAATTACTTATCTCTCAATTTCCACATTATTTCATTTCCACATTGACTAATTTCCACATTGACTAATTGGCACATTGGCATATTTTCACATTGGCACATTGACTCATTAGCACATTAACATCCCCATTCTTCCCTCAAACGATCCATGAGTTGCATAATGCGGAGGGTTTCCTGATGGGGCATAGCCGGAGTTTCCAGCCAGCCGTTGCGGATAGCTTCCATGCAGGCATATATTTCATATTCATATCCGGAAATCTGGGGTGGACGTTCGTAAGCTGCAATCAACTCATACTCTTCATTCACGACGACTATCCGTTCCGGATTATTTATGTTTTCTACGATTACATGTCCTTTTTCCCCGGAAATAATCCCCAGCCTGTCGGTTTTTGCGAGCATAGTACTATACAATACTGCCATTTTATTATTTTCGAAAGTCAGCGTAATACTTTCCTGCGCATCTACCCCTGTGTCTGCCTTTATACAGGAAGAGGAAACCGTTTTAGGATGGGAGCCGAAAATCATAGAGGCAAAATTTAACGTATATACACCCAGATCCAATAAGGCTCCTCCTCCCAGTTCCGGTTTTATCAGCCTTTCCTTATGAGCAACCGGATATCCCAGATTTGCGGACAGAATAGTAGGGATTCCGATCATTCCGCTTTCCAGTACTTCATTTATTTTTCCTGACAATGGCATATACCGGGTCCAAACCCCTTCTGTAATAAAAGTTTGGTTTCTTTTTGACAAAGAAAGTAATTCTTCTGCTTCTCTGGCAGTCATGGTAAATGCTTTTTCACAAAGTACCGGTTTCCTTTTTTCCAGGCAGGCTTTAGCGTGTTGATAATGTTCGGAATGAGGAGTTGCAATATAAACAAGATCGATATTTTCTTTGTCCAGCATTTTTTCATACGAATCAAAAGCTTCTGTCACTTCAAATTTTTCTGCAAATAAGCGTGCTGTTTCCATACGACGGGAAGCTACTGCCGTTATTTTTATGTTTGATAGTTGACAAAGAGTAGCGGCCATTTTTTCAGCCATCCGTCCCGTTCCGATAATTGCTATGTTGAAAGTATTCATTTTTTTGAAAATTTTGTGTGCTTAAATATACGATATATTAATAAAACACAACATCATTTTTCTTTTTATATGCCGGAAAATTTGTACTTGATTTTTGAAAATGGTGAATAGACAAGGCTTTTAGTTTACTCCAACCACTAAGGTTAACGCGGTTGATTTAATAGCTGATTCATTCTTCTGAGCACTGCCCTTAGTTTGTGAAGTAAAAATAAAAGGAAGACAGTGTTAATTGATTACACGGATAGATAGAAGGGATGTTGCTGCTTATGATTAAGCCCCATCTCTTTTGGCGAAATAAACCGGATTGTGCTTCAAGAAACCCCACCCCTTTTGGCGGAGCCAAAAGGTACTCCCCTTCGGAGAAGGGGAGAGTTGGTGCGCAGCTTACCTTTGGGTACATGCAAAAGATAAGATGCCAGAGCACTCTTCCCTTCCCTGAAGGGAAGTACCTTTTCCACAGGAAAAGGGGAAGGGTTAACCCACGGATAATAACACCCGGCTAGTCAGTTATTTACGCTTTCCCCTTCCTTCCCTTTTTGCTGTAAATAAACACCGAGGTAACCCCAAGCAGCAAAAAAACAGCATATTCCTTTGCATTCATGGCTGCCTGTATCTTTATGGCGTCATCCTCACTTGCCCCGGGAGGCGGTGCCGAGAGGGAAGGGTCATCTTCCTGTGAAAAGATATCCTGCCCTTTGCCGGCAAAGACCGGGGGGTAGGCTTTTTCCTGCCCCTGCCGGGTGTCCCATGGTGCTTTTTCCTGCTTCCCTGTCAGGAAAGAGGAAGGTAGGTTATCTGAAAATGCCTGCTGCCCCTGAGCCTGTAGGGCAGCCATGCATAGCAGCAGGGTATATATTATAAATGTCTTTTTCATATTCTTTTTTGTTAACGGGTGATCTTACGGGTGATAGTATTTCCTTTTTTATCCGTTGCCCGGATGAGATAGATTCCGGATGGCAGCTCCTCCAGGGAAAGGGAGGTTACCGAAAAGGCCTGTTTGCATACCTTTCCCGTGATGGTATGGACGGTAATACCGGCAGGCTGTGAAAGCAATACTTCCTGCTTTGTAAAAGAAAGGGTAAATTCTTCCTGTGCTGTGGTTTCCAACCCGGTGCCCAACCCGTTATCCTCGACATAAATATAGAGTGCCTGGAGCACGGGGCGGTATTCGTACTGTGAAGAAGAGAAATCCCCCGTGCCGTCCGAGAAGCGTAACCTGAGTGTTTTGATCTCCCCTGTAAAGCCGAACCACAGCTCCCACATCTCCCTCAGGTCGGTGGACTGCACGGCAGGGCAGAGGGCATTGTTTCCCATGAGCACGGGCAGCATGTAGTTGTCCAGGGGACTGCTGTAGAGAAGGTTGTCATAATCCGCATCTTGGGATGCATCCACCATGGAGGAAGCATCCAGCAGCAGGTAAGCTGCA
>JAJQEC010000005.1 GCA_021201815.1 Candidatus Azobacteroides sp.
TTCTCATGCAAACGTACGAGGGGAGTACCTTTTCCTACGGAAAAGGGGTGGGGTTTGGTGAAACACAGTAAGGTTGCCGGAAATAAATAAGCAGGAAAATTTTACATAAAAACATACCCACAAATAAACACCCACAGCACACATGAAAGAAAAACCAGCAGTTCTCAACTTTTTACCCGTCTCCATTAATATTACAGGCAAAAAGATTGTCATCATAGGAGGAGGAAAAGTCGGTTACCACAAAGCAACTATTTTAAACCGCTTTACGGATCAGGCAATAATTATTTCTCCCGAATTCCACGAAGGTTTTAAAAAACTGCCGTTTCAACAAATTAAAAAAGAATACGAAACCAGTGATATCAAGGATGCCTTTTTAATATATATCTGTACGGAAAACGAAGCCTTAAACGCGGAAATAAAAAGAGACGCCGAGTCATTAGGAGTTCTGGCCAGTGTATGTGACAACCCGGCATTGTGCGATTTTATCTCACCGGCCATCTACAAAGAAGAAAATGTAACTATTGCCGTATCTTCCAATGCACGGAATGTATTCCAGTCCATCGGCATCCGGAACCGGATCGGAGAATTAGTAAAGGAAGGGCAAATATCAATAAAAAAGAAAAATGATTGAATGCAGGTTAATCAATAATGCGCAATATGATCTGAAAGAACGGGAAGCCATATCTGCCTCTTTCTCTCAGGATCCGTCTGTTCCGCATGTATTACTAAGTACCTGTAACCGGATTGAATTATACCAGGGAGAAGGAGATGTACCGGAAACGATTGTCAGGCATCTCTACCGGGTAGCTTCCGGACTGGAATCTTCCTTAATCGGGGAACGTGCCATACAGGGGCAGATAAAACTGGCATACAAAGAGGCAACAGAAAAATACAAGCTTCCCTCTTCCCTCAACAGGTTATTCCAGTCGGCCATTCATACCGGGAAACGTGTCCGGACAGAAACCGGAATATCCGAAGGAGCTGTTTCCCATAGCCAGGCAACCGTTGAAATCCTGACGCAGGAAATAAAAGAACTTAAAAATAAGGTAGTAAGCATTATCGGAGTAAATAAGTTAACCGAAGATATCTTAAAATATCTGTCGGCAAAAGGCGCAATGAATATTTTTCTGTCTAACAGGAATTCGGAACGAGCCTCCGGAATGGCAGGGAAATACAACGGAACAGCAATCCGGCTGGACAATAAACGTTCGATGCTGGAATTTACGGACGTTTTGATATGTGCTACTTCCGCACCTCATCTCATTATCCGGAAAGAAGATATGCCGGTAAATAAAGAAATGCTGGTAATTGACCTCGCTTTTCCCAGAGACGTAGACGAGACGATCGGAAGTATGGAAAAAGTTACCTTATTTAATCTGGAAGATATTGAACAGCACGCCAAAAAGAATATTAGTCTCCGTTATCACGAAATAGAAAAAGCGCAGCAAATCATTGAAGAAGAGATTAATAAATTCATGCAATGGCAAATGTATAGTAAACTTTCCAACAGAAGTCATTTCAGGGAACAGAAAGTTATCTGATAACCATACATTCTCCTTGATGAAATGCCCGCCACTCTCCCCTCGAAGAAGGGGAGTCCCTTTTGGCTTCGCCAAAAGGGGTGGGGTTTAATAAAAAGCAATCAGGCTTTAAATCCATTACTAAAATAAATCTATCACATAGTATTCAATACATTAAAATAAAAACCTACATAACCAATGTCAATGACTAATTTTCATTGTTAAAAAATTGAGTTTTATCATGACTTTATCGTAACACCATTATGAAACGAAACAACTCGGAAAACGCATACAAAGAGGCGGTAAAATATATTCCCGGCGGAGTAAACAGTCCGGTCAGAGCATTAAGGAGTGTCGGAGAAACACCCTTATTCATACGGAAAGCAGCAGGTACCCGGATCACGGATGTAGACGGAAACCATTTTACGGATTTCTGCCTGTCATGGGGAGTATTCATCCTTGGTCACGGACACCCGGCCGTAAAAAAAGCAGCCACGAAAGCCATTGCCCGCGGAACCAGTTACGGCATCCCCTCTTTGCAGGAAACAGAGCTTGCCATGCGCATCAACAAACAGATTCCTAGCATGGAGAAAATCCGGTTTGTCAATTCCGGCACAGAAGCGGTGATGAGTGCCATTCGCCTGGCAAGAGGTTACACAGGCCGTAACCTGATTATTAAATTTGACGGATGCTATCATGGCCATGCAGATCATCTACTGGTTTCTGCCGGCTCAGGAGTTGCCAGCCTCAACAGCTCTTCCTCTACCGGAGTACCCGATAGCTTCGTAGCTCATACAATCAGCGTGCCTTTTAATGATAAAAACGCTGTTCAGAAAGTTTTCAGGGAAAAAGGAAAAGACATTGCCGCGGTTATCGTAGAACCCGTACCGGCCAACATGGGGGTAGTATTGCCAAAAGAAGGTTTTCCGGAATACCTCCGGGAAATAACCGCACAGTACAATTCATTACTTATTTTTGATGAAGTCATTACCGGGTTCCGCCTGGCTGCCGGAGGCGCACAGGAAGCATTCGGCATTAAACCCGATATAAGTACCATCGGCAAAATTGTCGGAGGAGGTTTTCCTGCCGCGGCTTTTGGCGGCCGGGAAGATATTATGTCCTACCTTGCTCCGGATGGTCCGGTTTACCAAGCAGGCACCCTATCCGGCAATCCGGTAGCCATGAGTGCAGGATCAGTTACGTTAGAGTTATTATCCGGCGATGGATTTTATGAAGAATTAAATGCAAAAGCGGACACATTTATTACGAAATTAAAAAACAGTCTTTATAATAAAGAAATACAGGTAAACCATACCGGAAGCATGTTTACGTTATTTTTCACTCCCGAAGAAGTACATTCTTTTGAAGATGCCAAAAAAGCGGATCAAGAACGCTTTGCCCGGTTCTTCCGGTATATGCTGGCCAACCGTTTTTATATCTCACCCTCTCAGTTTGAGGCAAACTTTATTTCTTCCGCCCATAGTGAAAAAGAGTTGAACCGGTTTATTAAAGTTGTAACCAAATTTCAGGAATAATAAGAATTATGAATAAGACATCAGAAAACAAAGAAGAAGGCTGTTTGGGCACTTCTTTTTCCACAAAAGTAATCCGTTCCGGTTTTGCAAAACCGGACACACACGGAGCGATTACTTTACCGGTATACCGGAATGCGGCTTTTGAATTCCCGGATTCAAAAACCATTGCCGTAGCTTTTCAGCACCGGACAGACCTCCACACCTACTCCCGGATTTCCAATCCGACGGTAACGAATCTGGAAGATAAGATAAAAGCAGCCTCAGAAGCGGAAAATGTAGTGGCACTAGCATCCGGGATGGCTGCCATTTCCAATACATTCCTAACCATTGCCTATGCAGGAAGCAATATTATCTCTTCCCCTCATCTGTTCGGGAATACATTTTCATTTTTAAAATCAACCTTATCCCAATTCGGTATAGAAATTCGTTTTGTAAACACAGACCGGATAGAAGAAATAGAAGCAGCCATCGATGAAAACACCTGTGCTTTCTTTACCGAGATTATTACCAATCCTCATCTGGAAGTAGCAGACCTCCCTGCCATATCCTTTTTATTAAGGCAAAAGAATATCCCGATGATTATTGATACCACACTGGTACCGTGGTGTAATTTCGACGCGAAGAAAGCAGGGATAGATATTGAGGTACTTTCCACTACAAAATATATTTCCGGAGGAGCTACCGGTATTGGTGGAGCAATTGTGGACTATGGCACGCACGACTGGAAAAGCAACCCGAAGCTGGGGGCACTTCCCAAGCCCAAAGGCATGAGCCGTTTTATGTTTAAATTACGTTCCGAGATTGCCCGCAACCTGGGAGGCTGCATGGCTCCGGACAATGCTTATTTGCAATCCCTGGGTATGGAATCTCTGGAATTGCGTTACAACCGGATGTCACACTCCGCTTATACACTCGCCTCCTACCTGTCCACCCATCCGAAAGTCCGGAAAACCGGCTATCCACAATTGGAAAGCTCCCCGTACAAAACCATATCCGATAAGCTATTTACAGGCAATCCGGGAGCTATGTTTACCATAAACCTGGAATCAAAGAAAGCCTGTTATGACTTTATGGATGCCTTACAGGTTATCCGCCGTGCCACAAACCTGTTTGATAATAAAACGCTGGTTATTCATCCGGAATCTACTATTTACGGAACTTTTACTCAGGAAATGAAAAAAGTAATGGGAATAGAAGATACCCTGCTCCGTTTTTCTGTCGGGCTGGAAGATCCGGAAGACCTGAAAAAGGACATAGAGCGGGGATTGGAAGCTTTTTAACAAAGGCGGAAGCAAGGATTACCTACACCTCATTTTACCAGAAAAAAAGAGATCCGGTTTTTATGATAGCCGAATAAAAGAAAGACTAAGTGCAAAGTCATGGAAAGCAGAGCAGGATGTCGTATAAAGCAGAGCAGGATGTCGTACAAAGCAGAGCAGGATGTTATCGTTGCACCTAGGTCAGGCGATCGTTTGACCTAGGTGCAACGATCGTTTAACCTTGGTCGGACGATCGTTTGACCTAGGTCAGACGATGAAATATCCGATAGGGATAGAATATTCCGTACAGAAGAAGGGTACGGATCTCCTGAAAGAGCTGCCAGAAGCCATCAGGGCTCCCTTATGACACCATGCGTATGCAAATGAGCACCTTCCCGGAGAATAACAAAGATACTGCTTTTTGAGAGGAAAGTCAAGTTTTTTGCCGTGTTTTTTATATGTAAATTGCTACGACAAATACCACTTCCCGTAATTCTCTATGGTGCCTTATTCATTTATTTCTTATATATTTTACTGCTACAAATGGAAGATCTTACCGAAAATAGATTTCTTTTTGAGCAATAACCGATAAGGATAGGGTTATAAAGAAAGTAATTAAAATCTTATATTATTTTCATTACTAAACTAAATAAATACAGAACTTCTCCTAACGGTTCATTAACTGCATCGCTGTAACAGCTTGTTCTTTCCGGATTTGATATTCTCTGACTAATTGTTCGTCTCCTGCTTTTTGTGATAGATGAATAGCGTTATCAAATAACCGGACAATATTTTGTTTCTGGAGATTGATACTTAATATCTCCCCATGTGATAACATAGGCTGTTGCTGCAGTTCTGCAAGTTTATCTACGGTTTCCCTTAGTTCCTTCTCTATTTTCAATAACTCTAACGTAATCTTATCCTGTTTTTCTTTTTCTTCAGATTCCCGTGAAGGGATGGTTTCAATTTTATTGTTGTTGGTGGGTGTTGTGGGTTCTACCGGTATTGCCGGTGTATTGATCGAGTTAGATTTTAGCTTTTCATCTGTATAATAGAAGATCTCCCGCGTTTCAATTAAAAATTCATTCCCTCTTTGTTCATCAAAAATATCTGCTTTTCTACTAATCCAGTTACCCATTTCATCATACTGGTCATAACTATATTTTATAGTACCCATTTCACTGGTTTTTGCTATCAGATTGCCCTTTTTATCATATTCATAATAAAAGGTTACATCACCCCATTCAATATCATATTCCTCTTCTTGTTCATTGTTCGTTTCATTCACTACGACACTTAGCTGCATCAATTTACCTTTTTTATACGTATAAGTAGAGGTTGAGGAAACTGTTGTATGTTTAACTAAAAGACCTTTCTCATACAGATAGGTTTCCTTATCGTTAAAGCTTTTATTTCCTTCAATATCGTAATGCTGTTCCATATAATTATTTTCTTTATTATATGTAATCATTCCCCTTTCGTTATACAATGTATAAGGCAAATCTTCAGGTTTTACGTCCATAGAACTATTGGGAGAATGGAATGAAGTATATATATCTTTGTTTTCAATAAGATATCCGTCTTTATTATAATGATATTCCGTCCTTTTGGAATAATTATCATAAAAATCCCCCTGTTGTGAATTTACGATAATTAATTTAACCTGCCCTTTGAGATTTTCCTGCTGCAAACTATTATATTCTTCTTTACATCCGGTTAAAGAAAGGATAAAAACGATAATGCCGATGGCTTTAAACTGTTTCATACTGATTGGATTTAATATCTTCTATTTTAAAATATCTACTTCTTTTCAGGAGGAATATAGTTGGTAAAGATTTCATAACGAACACGATTAATAATAAAAATACTATGTCAACCGTAAACTTGTTGTTTGTGTCCTTCTACATCTATGTTATTTTTCCTAAGTATAGCTGCGTTATTGTATTTCATTTATCCGACACACAACCATAAACAGAATAAATCTTTTACCAAATATATTTCTATAATAAAAATACAGATACATCTATTTGGCAAATATAATAGTTGTACGTGTACATGTACAACTATTTAACCGATAATTCTTCCTTTAAGCGAAAAATGTCTGAAATTAAAAATCAGGGAATGTGGGTGAAAAAGGGGTTGTTTAGCTGTGGGTAAACCCTTCCCCTTTTCCGTAGGAAAAGGTACTTCCCTTCTTCGAAGGGAAGAGTTGTCTGGCATTTCACCTGCCTTTTCTTCGAAGAGGGGGAATGTAGTAAATTACCGGAAAGAAAAAACCTCTTTTCTCTTCTTCTACATTTACTTTTTAAATACCTTTGAAAAAAAAATCGGCTACCCATAATGAAAAAGAGTATTCCATATATTTTTACGGTTATTTTTGTTGCCTTGTCTTTCTTTGTTTCTGCAAACAACCATACATTCGATTCGCTGACCGAGGTATTGTACAGTTATTATAAACTTACCCCCGAGGCTTTGATTATGGATCCGGTATACGATCAGGATAACCGGATTATAAGATACACGATGGGAAACATGATAAAAGCCGAATACCTGCCTATAGGGTCGGAATATCCGGAACAAAAAATAGTTTCGGTATGGAACTCAGCTAATATGGACTGGATGCCTGTCTCAAAAGAGATATATGCATATAATACGGAAGGTAGGATTTCAGAAAAGACAACCTATAAACAGGCTGCTTATCATTCCTTTGAGTTTTCATTGCAACCGGCTTATACCTCCCGTTATTTATATACCCGCGAAAAGAATAAGGAAATCATCCGGGAAATTTCAGAACAGCATGCCGTTTATGATACGATCATAACAACCTGTTATTTAAATAAAAACGGTCAACCGGATTCTATCATTTATTCCGACGACAACAAGACCTGTATAAAAATGGACTATACCTATAACAGGGAAAAGCGGCCTGTTTATCTGGAAGGGTATTATAAGGTAGGAAATAATGAATATGTAACGATATTCCACATTGAAATCGAATATAAAAAGAATGGTCTTGTATATAAATATTTCTCTAACCCGGCATTTAATATACATATAGGTGATGAGACAGAAGGGTTTCCGGACAATAGCCATGAAGCGATTCCGGACGAACAACAGGCAACGATCAGTATCAGGCTGGATAATAAGAAACGGATCATTTCCAAAGAATTTATATTTGAAAAGTCACCTGTTCTGAATACGCGTTATACCTACGATTCAAAAGGCCGTCAGTATGTGGATGCTACTTATACGACCTTTCCGGCGCAGATGCTTCCGTGTAAAGATCTGTCCGGATATGGGGCGATCGGAGACATAAGCTATTCCGTCAGTTATGATAAAGAAGACTTTCGCGTCATGGATATTTTTACGAAGGATCCGCAGGAAGAAGAAAAACGTCAGCCGTTAGTGGTAATGAAAGATAAAACCACGCCGGAAGGAAATACCCTGTATCATGAATCCATCAGATACCGTGAGGAAGACGGAGAATTCGAAAACAAGGCACTGGCTGTTTTCACTTATAGTACCGGAAAAAACGGAATATCCCGGAAAGAGAAAGAACATTACCTCATTACGGAAGAGGAGGATGATATTATGAGAAACGGATATAATAAAGAAGTACTGGAAACGGACTCACAGGGACGCATTCTCCTTAAACAAACATATTTTTATGATGATGATTTAAATAAATGGATAGATGAAAATATTCAAAAAACCAGCTATGACGAAAACGGATACAAAGCCAGTGAGGAAACACTTTCTTATGACCGGGCTAATAATAAATGGAAAGGACAGGTATCTTATGTATGGCTCAGGGATAAAGAAGGACGCATGCTGAGCGAAAAGAAAATGAAATGGGAAGATGGAGAATGGATTGATGATTACTGTAATACCTACGCCTATGATTTACACGGCAATAAGACTCTGGAAGAAAAAATGGAATACCAATCTTATTTACAGGAATGGAAAGGGGAATATAAGGTAGTCACAGCTTATGATGACGAAAGTCGATTAGTATCTATCATTAACTATATCTGGGAAAGTTATTATAATGAATGGATTCCATGGAAGAAAAAAGAATATTCCTATGAAGAGTACAGTAAAGAAGAAGCTGACTACATCTGGGAAAACGACACCTGGCTTCCAAAAAGAAAAGAGTATGAATACCAGAACCAAATTCCGTTTCCTGAAAATATTTATAAATTATGGAACTGGAATAAAGAAAAAGGAGAATGGCAGATAAGTGTGGTACGCAATAAACGCCAACCGGCTGAAAATACATTTGAACAACAGGAGTACCGTTGGAATGATAAACTGGGAAAACCGGAAGGTGAAGAATATATTATTCACAGTGTGATAGGTGATTCTATAAGAAAAATCTACCATGCCTGGGACAGTAGCAAGGACGAATGGCAACCGCGCCTTCAATACACCGAGCTCACCTTTCTCCGCGTAGAGGAAGAATCCTGTGATACACTCACTTATCTGTTCAGGCGGTATGACCCTGCTACGACTCAATGGATAAATGACCGGATGGTCTTTATCAGAACAGAATTCGATGAAAAAGATATCCGGGGAAACATCATAATAAACCGATACAGCGAATTGTATGAATGGGATTCCGGGTCACAAACATGGAAAGCAAAACAGTCGGTCTTTTCCAATGAAAATAAATACGGTTCCAAAAAATATTATGCCGAACATTCCATATATGATCCGGTTTCCGGAAATAAAATCCCTCTTTACTTTTATAAATGGGATAAAGACAAGAAGGAAGGGATTTATTCTGTCCGGGATAAAAAAACCAACAGCTTTCAACCTTTTTATAAGGAAGCTGAAAAAGGAGCATGGAATAATCATATTTTTCTTTGGGATAACCTTTCAGAATCATGGGTAGATAACGAAGAGTACAGGAAAACAAATCCTCAGAAAAGAAAGAAAGCGTTGGATTATATTAATTCCACCCTGAACGGATATCTTTTTTATATCAATATTACGCCGATGATATATGAGTATTTAAAATAAAAGGTAAAAGATAAAAGATAAAATAAATAGGTTTTAATAAAAAATGAAAATGAAGATGAAAGTAAGAATATGTTTTTTGCTATTTGTTGTTGTTCCGATGGTATGTTACGGACAAAGGATTAATAAAGATCTGGAAGTAATAAAATTAACAGACCATGTTTACCAGCATATTTCCTGGGAAGATGTCGGTAAATGGGGGCGTGTAGATTGTAACGGATTGATTATTGTGGATAACGGTAAAGCATTGATGGTAGATACACCGATGGATAGCATCCAGACCCACTACCTTTATATGTTTATTAAAGATTCCCTTCACGCGGAACTTGTGTATTTCCTTCCCGGACACTGGCATGATGATTGTATTGGCGGAATGCCTTACCTTCAACAGGCCGGAGTAGAAACCTATGCGAATAAACACACCAATCAGATTCTTGCCTCACAAGGCCTTTCTCCTGCCATGCATAGCTTTCAGGATTCTCTTGTCCTGGCTGTGGGAAACATACAGGTAAAAAGTTATTATCTTGGTGGTGGTCATGCAACGGATAATATTGTGGTATGGATTCCGGAAGACAAGGTGTTATTCGGAGGATGTATGGTAAAAGATTGTAAGGCCACAAATATTGGAAATACCGCAGACGCAGCTCCATTCCCGGAATGGATTTCTACCATAGATAAAATAGAAAATAAATTTCCGGATGCACGTTATATTGTCCCCGGCCATGGAAAGACAGGAGGAAAAGAATTACTGGAACACACAAGAAAGATGATAGAAGAGATTAAATAAATCATGATACGAATAATCCAGAAGAGAAGTGACTTTTTACAACTTCCGGAGAATAATGGGATGCAAAAAATAAATTGCATCCCATTTTTTATTACGGTTTCTTATAAGAAACTATAGATATCTCTTTTTTCTTTATTAAGTTGGTTTTATAAGAATTCATTCCGGATAAATCTTTCCGAATTTATACCTTATACTGCCATTAATTACAATATGAAATCCATATTAATAAAAGGAGTAAATAGAGAATAAAATTAAAACACATATTAACTTTATTAATATTACCATTAATTATATTAATAATAACATTACTTTTGTGTATTAATATCTTTATTAATTCATTAAAATGGATAACATAAAAAGAAAATTTCCCTTGCAATGTCCGGCGTGTGAAGCGGAACTAAAAGTCGGAAGACTTTTTTGTGCATCGTGTGAAACCGAAGTATGCGGTACATTTTCTATGCCCCTGCTGGCAAAACTAACGGAAAAAGAACAATCTTTCATGGTAGATTTCGTAAAGGCAAGTGGTAGCCTCAAAGATATGGCAAAGAGCATGGGAATCAGTTATCCGACAGTGCGTAATTTATTAGATGACCTTATTGAAAAACTAACGAAAATAGAAAAAACATGAAAACATTCACCTACCTATTTAATCCGTTTATTAAAATTGCAGGCTTCAAATCATTGGCATTAGGACTTGTAGGATTGGCCGCTTCGTCAGGAATAAATTATTTCAACCAGTGGCATTTTCATGGATTATTACACTACGGGCCTGCCCCCAATCCGGCTTTCTGGTGTTTTGCAGCGGAACAACTCGTGGTATGGCTTATTCCTTCTATCCTATTTTATATAGGAGGATGCCTATTATCCAAATCAAAAATACGTATGCTGGATGTGTTTGGAACGACTGCCTTTGCATTACTGCCCCTTCTGGTCATGAACTTAATTTACTGCCTCCCCATTCTCCAGCCGATGAAGACCTTAAATGCAGCTACACCTCCATTGGAAATGTTACAACAACCGGGAATAATGGTGGCTATTATTGCGAGTCTTTTTACCCTTGTTTTCCTGATATGGGCACTTATTCTTCTTTTTAATGCCCTAAAGGTGTCTACGAATTTAAATAAAATCAAATTGATTGCCGTGTATTGCATCGGTGTGTTTGGTGGGGATATTCTATGCAGGCTTATTATTAATATGTTTTATAAATAAAGGAAAATTGACAATTTCCGCTTTGAAATGCTTTGATGTCAGATCAGGAAGTTCCCAACAGAAGTACTTTTCCTGATTAAGGTACCCTTATAGAAGACCAGCGACAACCTTTTTTCTGAAAAATAATCTTATTTTTAAATAAAAGCACTTTTCAAAGACAGTTAATAAACTACAAATCAAAGAAATAAAAATTAACAACAGAAACATTCACTTGTTTAAGGAGTTACTTTATAAGATATATATTGCAAGAATATAATTATCTTATATAAACTTTTTAAACACGGAAATATGAAAAAAGAAACAATTTCTCATGATATAGCAAGAATCGGATTGGGTGCTTTTCTGACGACTGCCGGCATCAGCCACCTGACTTTTGCCCGTAAGGACTTTCAGGCTCAGGTCCCGGACTGGGTACCCATGAATAAAGACCTAGTGGTTTTACTATCCGGAGGAGTAGAAATTTCATTAGGACTGGCACTTATGCTTTTGAAGAAACAAAAAAAATGTACCGGACTGATTGCGGCTTCCTTCTTCACTGCTGTTTTCCCGGGAAATATTTCCCAGTACACCCATCATAGAAGTGCTTTCGGGCTGAATACGGATAAAAAAAGGTTTATCCGGCTTTTTTTTCAACCCGCACTGGTTGCATGGGCATTATGGAGTACTTCTGTAACTGATAAAAAATGAAGATAAAAGATTGTTCGGATGCTATAAAGAAATGAGTGATATGGCTATTATACAAATAGAAAAAAAGAGGAAGTACAAAAAGTCTTCCTCTATCTGATAAATTTATTGAGTGTTTCCCTATTTTATAAACACTCAATAAGTAATATATTTACTGTCTATGAATTTCCACTTTTGAAATTGATTTTTCTCCGATGTTGATTCCATCTTGTTTTCTTCTGGTTTCGCTCGGAATGTATCCGAAAAAACTTTTGTATAAGCGGAAAAAAACAACTTCTTTATTTTACAATCACTTTCCCTGTATCAATACTGTTTCCGTTTGAAATAATCCGGTATAAATATTGTCCGTTTTTTAAACGTTTTGTGGAAATTGAAACTTTGTTTGTATTTGCTTTTATCGGTTTTTTGATAATTTTCCGTCCTCTCATATCAATGATTTCTATATAACTATTAATATCCGTTACTGCTTTATCAAGTTCTATTGTTAGATTGTTTCTATTTATGACAGGATTCGGATAAACCTTACTGGAAGAAACTTTTGACATAAAAGGAGTATCTAAAGAGTTCGTATCATCACTGGGAGAAGACTTATTACCTGCATTGTCTATAGAATAAGCATGATACATATCTTCATCCCAGTTATATACACAAATATAGGTATTATCTTCTATTGTTAATACACTTAATTCCAGATAATAATCTTCCATTAACATTTCTTCCGGTAATTCCCCTAATATAATTCCGTCTTCAGAAACGACTTCTGCCCCGGTAATAGTAAAGTCATCATTTTGTACCTCAACTTTTAATCTTACTACTTCAAATTTCTCATCCTCATTAAACAACGTTTGAGTTAAATGTGTATACGTACTTGAGTAATCTTCTATAGGCATTATACCTGCAAGAAGTAATTCATAAAATTCATCGTAAATTTGCAATACACAATCAGTGATAGTAAACGTTCTTTTTATATCCAAATCACCGCTAATAATAGTAAATTTTATATCTTTATCATTTACTATTTCCATCGTATAAGCAACCTGTTCATTATTATAAGTAAAAAATGACTGGGTCAAAAAGTTATAATAATCAAATTGGGCTTTTTTTGTAAAGGATAATTGTGCCGGTAAAAGGCAAACAATACATAATCCTAATAAAGTAAAAAGAGTTTTTTTCATAATTATATGTATTAATTTATTTAAGTGAAAGAATAAAGA
>JAJQEC010000136.1 GCA_021201815.1 Candidatus Azobacteroides sp.
AAAACAAATTTGATTATTTACATAGTATCTTCTTCGAGGGGAGAGTGGGTGGGCTCTTCATCTTTGGGAGCATAAAGTTGTATAAATAAAAAAGGAGAAAACCTTTTTGAGATTTCTCCTTTTTATAATAGAATATTTTTTCTTATTTCACAATTTTAGCGATAGAAGTTTTTCCGTTTTCGTAGATAGATTTTACAACGTATACTCCATCTGCCAATATAGCTTCTTCCAGGCTTGCAGCTTTAGCAACCTGAGCACCGGTTACACTATATACTTCAACAGCAACAACAGCACCTAATTCTTCTTCCACATTGTTTATAGAAGAAGTTGCACCTTTTGTGATAGAATAGATGCGGTAACCTGTTTTTGCTTTAAAAGCAGCGTTTCCGTTTTCTGTTAATTTATAAACAGCTTTCACCTGTACAGCATCTTCTCCACTAGCAATTGCCGGAGCAGTCTGATCTTCACCTTCCAATTCTATAATATTAGGATATACATTATCCAGACTGGAAGTTGGCTTTCCTGTAATTAATTCCGAGGCTGTAACAGCAGCACTACCTTTTGCAGAAAATACTACAGTTAGTAAATCATCTTTTTCACAATCAATTACTACAATAGTCACGTCTGCACCATCCGCCTGTACATAACCATTGGACGGATTAAATTTAAAACCGACTTTGTCTTGTCCTCCGGAATTTCTATAGGCAAAACCCAAACCAGGATAACTGGTAAACTTGCTCATAGACCAGCTGTTATCAGTAGAAGCCGTTAATTCGCTCACACCGTCAGTTCCATTATCTGTAAATTTGGCAGCCGATTCCCCTGCGTCTACCGCACCGGCAGTAAATCCGGAAGGAGCAATAGAGAAATCCCAGGCTTGTGCATTGATGCTTAATGCTGCAAAAACTGCAGCGATTGAAAGTAAAGTCTTTTTCATAATTGATAATATTAAAATAGTTATTAAATGGTTTAAAACTTTGTGACAAATATAGAGAATCCAAAAAACCGATACGTGGATAATTTGTCACAAAAGGTGCACTAATCGACACCATCAATTATAAAAAAAACTATTTTGCAAAAGAAAAGTTCACGCTCTTAAGTCAAACTACTTATTATCACAGCTATTTTCAACTTTATCATATTTTTCAAAGATGGAGTTCCGGCTGATAAATTCCGGCACGATTTCCTTCATTATTTTGACTGTAGAAGGAATATCCACAGCCTGTGCTTTCTGAACCAAAAGCTCCATGCAATCTTTTATTTCTTCATATTTATATTCTCTTACCCGGGCCATTGTAATTTTCTTATGGGAAGTAGGGATGGAAAATTCTTCGTCGTTCAGTAATTCTTCATATAATTTTTCTCCCGGACGCAATCCGGTATATACAATCGGTATATCTTTATCCGGTTCGAAACCCGCTAACTCGATCATTCTTTTAGCAAGATCGGCAATTTTCACCGGTTCTCCCATATCAAAAACAAATATCTCCCCACCTTTACCCATATGGGCGGCCTCCAATACAAGGTGACAGGCTTCGGGTATTGTCATAAAGTATCTGATAATGTCCGGATGAGTAACTGTTACGGGACCACCGGCATTAATCTGAGCACGAAAACGGGGTATTACGGAACCATTCGAACCCAGTACATTGCCAAACCGGGTAGTAGAAAAATTAGTAATACCTTTTACTTTTTTATCCTGAATAGCTTTATCAAGACTTTGTACATAGGTTTCGGCAATTCTTTTGGATGCTCCCATTATATTTGTCGGATTCACGGCCTTATCGGTGGAAATCATCACAAATTTTTCGACGTTATACCTGACAGAGAAATCAGCCATATTCTTTGTACCCTGTACATTTACCATCACTGCTTCACAAGGATTCTGTTCCATTAATGGTACGTGCTTATAGGCTGCCGCATGAAACACAATATCCGGTTTCGTATTCCTGAATACATAATCCACCCTGTATGGAGAACGGACATCCCCGATTACACATTCAAATGTCAGATAAGGGAATTTATCCTGTAATTCTATCTGGATGTCATGTAAAGCAGATTCCGCCATATCAAAGAGAACCAGTTTATTTACTTTAAATTTTGCAAGTTGCCGTACCAATTCACTTCCGATTGACCCGGCTGCTCCGGAAATGAGAATGGTTTTCCCACTTATCCAGAGACTAATGGATTTCAGATTAATGTGTATTTCTTCTCTATCCAGTAAATCTTCGATCTGTATTTCTTTAATTTTATTTCTGGAGATTCTTCCGGCCCCCAATTCCTCAATAGAAGGTGCTACCAGCATCTTTATTCTGTTATGCAGGCAGATCTGGACTAATTCCGATTGTTCTTTTCTCACAATATCGTGTGTAGGAAAAATAACAGCGCTGATATGCAAATCGACCAGGCGTTTTTCTATTCCGTCTAGCTGATAGACATCAAAACCGGAAATCCGGGCATTATGCAGAGAAGAATGCGGAGAAATAAATCCCATTAATAAATAGTCGTCAAACACGGAAGAAGTCAAAAGGGCTCCGATAGAAACACTTCTTGGGTCTACCCCATACACCAGGATCTTTTCTTTTATTTTCCCGGAATTCTGAGTCAATTGCTTGTAAAAGATTACAAGGAAAGTACGGAAAGCGATCAATAAGAAAATTCCCAGGAAAAAATCCAGCAGGCATTCGATCAGTAATATTTCGTAGCGGTTTGCTTTTAGTAGTAACAGCACTCCGAACAACAGGCTGTTCCGGCAAAGCATTGCTCCCACGATACGCCATAGTTCATGCAGCGCGGAATAACGGATAATTCCTTTGTATGTCCTGAAAAGTGCAAGGAAAATAATACTACCGATCGTAGCCAATAAATATAGATCCCAGAAAGAAAATTGCCGGTATTGCTGATTGAATATTTTCAGGCTGAAATAATGAACAATGGTAGTAGCAATTAATGTAATGATTACATCGAGTAAAAAGATAATCCACTCACTCAGGTATTTTGCACCCCTTATTTTATCTGCTAACAAAGTCAGCAAACGTTCTATGCTTTTATTTTCCATTATATTTTATAATGTTTTCTGAAATCCTTCTTTCTATATTCATGTGATATGTTCAGGAAATCATCATATTTTTAAACTTTTCCAAGATAATCTCTTCTGACAAATTTTCCAGGATATATTTTCGAGCTTTCTCTGCCTGTGATTTTCTTCGTTTATTGTCTTCTAATAAATCGATGATCGCATGAGCCATTTCATCCGGGTCATCTCGTACGATTAATTCCTCTTCTGTAATGTCTAATATTCCTTCTGCGCCAATTGTCGTAGTGATAACAGGACAACCTGCAGCCATAGCCTGTAAAATTTTATTTTGCACTCCTGCTCCTGAGAGCATGGGAGCAACAAAGATACTCGGATTTACAAAATATTCATCAACAGAGTCAACAAAACCGGTTACTATTACTCCGGGTACTTCTGCCAGCTTTCTGACTTTTGCATCCGGTTTGCTTCCTACGATATAAAACTTTATATCCGGATATTTGTTCCGGACTTTATCGAATATTTGTTCTACGAAGAATACAACGGCATTTATATTTGATTCATAAAACATAGAACCCACAAATACCAACGATGGTTCTTTTTCTTCATAGTCGGTTTTTATAAATGAAGGAACAGCAATCATATTTGATATAACGGCTATTTCTTTTTTATCGTCTTTACAATGCTTTAAAATGTAAGAAGCATCTATCGGGGAAATAATTATTGTTTTATCAAATTTATTCAGAAGATCCAGTTCATACGCTAAACACCTTTTATGATCAATGGAATACAACAACTTCCACAAGCCTTTTGTTTTCTTTTTTGCTCTTTCATAATTCATAGAAATGGCATCGACAAAATCAATTACTTTGATGGTGTTTTTATTATTCCTTATATATTCGGCTGTACGAATATTGTTACAAAAAACAAGATCATATTTATTTATATTTTTATCAATCCATTTCTGCATGGATGAAGAATAAAAATAATGAACTTGTAAAGGGAGTTTTCCTGTTAATAATCCCAGCAATGTACGGATAAGAATAGAAATGCGTCCGGGTGCAGGAAAGGAATAAATTCCCTTGCAGTAAGGAGCAATACCTTTTTTTGTCTCAGAAGTTTCATTATGAGCCAGATAGGCAATATCTATATTTTCATAGATGGAAGAAAGCAATTTAATCATCTGATAGGTACGCATTTCCCCTCCTGTATATAAAGGATAAGGTGGTCTGGAATTAATGATCAGAATTCTTTTGTTCATTTACTAATCAGCTTATTTTAATTAAAACTTTTCTATGAAATATACAGAATACAAAAAATGCGTGTAGTGTTCTTCAGAATACAAATTTATTAAGTTTTACCATTCCTCACAATTTTCTTTGTAATATTTATTAATTAAATATTTCTTAAAATATTTTTTTCCCTTGATAAATAGTCCTTAAAATCAAAATATAAATTCCCGGTAACATATTATTAAACTCAGAATTCAGCTTTTTCTTTTTAAAAAACCATATTTTTGTATTTTCATTCAACCATTAAACGAATAAAGAATGTCTTTTCCGGATCTTATAACTATAATTGGCCCGACAGCTTCCGGGAAAACCGGCTTTGCCGCCGCTCTCGCCCTGGAAACAAACGGAGAAATAATCAGCGGTGATTCTCGACAGGTTTACTCAGGCATGGATATAGGGACAGGAAAAGACCTGGAAGAATATACCATAAAAGGAGTATCGGTTCCTTACCATTTAATTGATATTCATCCACCCGGATATAAATACAATGTATTTGAGTTTCAGCAGGATTTTCACCGGGTTTATAACGAAATAAAACACCGGGGTAGAACCCCTATTCTTTGTGGGGGAAGCGGAATGTATATCGAGGCAGTATTAAAAGGATATAATCTTTTCCCTGTCCCGGAAAATAAAGAATTAAGAGAAGGGTTAGGGGGAAAAAGTCTGGCACAGCTTACTGAAATATTAAGAACATATAAGGTACTGCATAATACAACTGATATTGACACATGTAAAAGAGCAATACGGGCTATTGAGATAGAAGAATTCTATCAAAGCCATCCGGTTGAAAAGTTTCGCTTTCCGGAAGTAAAAAGTATTCTTCTCGGACTGCATATCGAACGGGAAGAACGACGTAAAAGAATTTCCGTCCGTTTAAGAAAACGATTGGAAGAAGGTATGATAGAAGAGGTAAAAAGAATTCTTGAGACAGGGGTCTCCTCCGAAAATCTAATTTATTACGGATTAGAATATAAATATATTACTTTATACCTTCTCAGTCAAATAACGTATGAAGAAATGGTGAAACAACTGGAAATTGCAATTCATCAGTTTGCAAAAAGGCAAATGACCTGGTTTCGGGGAATGGAAAAAAAGGGATTCATCATTCATTGGATAGATGCTCTTTTGCCACTCGAAGAAAAAATACTGAAAGCAAAAGAGATTTTAAATACTAATCTGTTGTCCCTAAAAAAATAATTTTGTATGTATATTTTCCTGCTAATGAATTGATAAAAGAAATATCTATTTTTATAAAAATTATATTTAATGGAAGAAATTACTTTTGAAACCGAGCTAAAGGTCCGGGATTATGAATGTGATATACAAGGTATTGTAAACAATGCCATTTATTTGAATTACCTGGAACATACCCGTCATGAGTTCCTGAATGCAAGAGGGATAAAATTTATGACACTACATAACGCCGGAATAGATCCTGTGGTATGCCATGTTGAAATAAATTATAAAACGCCTTTGCGATCAGGCGATGTATTTATCAGTAAACTGAAAATGGTAAAAAAAGGGATAAAACACGTTTTTTTACAGGAGTTATACAAAAAAGAGGACCAGAGGCAGGTAATACAGGCAAAGGTGGAAATAGTAACCATGGTAAACGGCAAACTTTCCCGGGGAGAATACTTTGACGAACTTTTTCAGGTTTCCGGTAAAAATGGATGAGCAAAAACTGCTTTACAGGATAGCTCTGACTCAAATAAACGGAATAGGCAGAATATTGGGGAGAAATCTTGTTTGTATGCTAGGGGATGAAGAAGCTGTATTTAAGGAAAATACGAATGCATTACAAAAGATCCCGGGTATAGGCACACAACTCATTAAAGAAATCAGGAAACCGGAACCTCTGAAAATTGCAGAAAGAGAATTAAAATTTATCCGGAAAAATAACATCCGTACTTTTTTCTTTACGGATGCTAACTACCCCAGACGTCTGAAAGAATGTGCTGACATGCCCCTTCTTCTTTATTACAAAGGAAATGCAGACCTGAATAGTGAAAAAATGCTGGCAATGGTGGGCACAAGAAGAGCTGGTGTGTATGGAAAAAGTTTTTGCGAAAAATTTATACGGGAAGTCAGCCGGAAATATCCGGAAACAATTATTGTGAGCGGAATGGCTTATGGTATAGATATATTCTGCCACCGAACTGCATTGAAAAATAATCTCTCTACTATTGGGGTGTTAGCACATGGTCTTGATAGAATTTATCCGTATGAACATAAAGAGAGTGGAAGAGAAATTATAGAACAAGGCGGCCTGATTACGGAGTATCCCAGTGGCACTATTCCTGATAAATATAATTTTGTTGTCCGGAATAGCATTATCGCCGGATTAACCGATGCTACCATAGTTGCGGAATCTTCGGCAAAAGGAGGTTCACTTATTACAGCAGAAATAGCAAATGCCTATGACCGGGAAGTTTTTGCTGTTCCCGGCAGATGGACTGATCCTAGTTTTCATGGATGTCTCAATCTGATAAAAAAAAATAAAGCGGTGTTATTACATTGTCTTGCGGATATTGAAGAAAATCTCAGATGGAACAACCAAAAGAGTTCAGCCCCTTCGTTCCAGCAGACGCAACTTTGTTTTTCGGAGTTGAGTGACGAAGAAAACAGGATTCTCACGATTCTTGCAAATCAGGAAACTCATATTAATCAATTAGCAATAAAAACAGATATTCCCCTTACACGTCTGGCATTTCTTTTACTGGAAATGGAATTTAAACATCTCTTAAAACCATTTCCCGGTGGCATGTACAAAAAGATCTAACAAAACTAATTTTTTCTTTTAAGCGGGAAAATATGTACTTTTGAGTTTTTTTACCAGCAATAATATATTTACATGAGAACTATTCTCCTTGCAGACAATCAGGATATCACCCGCACAGGTTTGCTATTTATCTGCCAACAGGTACCACATATCCGGCAAATTGAAGAAATAAAAAACAAAAGAGCATTGCTTCAGAAGCTTACGGTCTTTCCTCATGCGGTTATTATTCTGGATTATTCCCTTTTCGATCTGGTAAGTATCGAAGATCTTATTATCATTCAGGAACGCTTTCCGGAAACAGATTGGATATTATTCAGTGAGACATTAAGTGAAGTTTTCATCCGCCGTATAATATTAAATAAAAAGAACAGCATTATTCTGAAAGAATCCGGGCTGGAAGAAATTGAGAACGGAATTTTTCTTTCTCTTAAATCCGAACAATTTATCTGCCAACAAGTAAAGAATTTACTGGAGAACGGATCCTGCCCTACAAAAGCAGTATCCCAATCTTCTCCTTTAACAAATACAGAAAAAGAAATTCTGAAATTAATAGCATCCGGCAAAAGTAACAAGGAAATAGCAGAAGAACGTTTTTCCAGTGTCCATACCATATCAACCCACCGGAAAAATATTTTCCGGAAACTGGATGTCAATAATGCTTATGAAGCTACTAAATATGCGCTTCGTGCCGGAATTATAGACGAAGCTGAATATTATATATAAAAATAATGATAAAGATAGAAAGGAAAAGATACCATCCGATATTTCCTTTTCCTTTCCATCTTTTATTCTTTCCTTTATAAAGGGTATTCTTCAAAAGAATAGAGCACAGTAGAAAGATACCTTTCACCGGTATCCGGAAGTAGTGCTACGATTACTTTTCCTTCATTTTCAGGTAATTTTGCTAATTCAGTAGCTGCATATACTGCTGCACCGGAAGAAATACCAACCAGCAACCCTTCTTTTTGTGCCAGTTCACGGCTTGTTCTGATAGCATCATCATTCTGAACCTGAAAGATCTGATCTGCCACTTCAGGATTATAGGTTTTAGGAACAAAGCCCGCACCGATTCCCTGAATTTTGTGAGGTCCGGGATTTCCTCCGGAAAGAACCGGAGAGTCGCTTGGTTCTACAGAAACAATTTTTATGGATGGATTATATTTCTTCAATACCTCTCCTACTCCACTTATCGTACCTCCGGTACCTACTCCGCCTACAAAAATATCGACTTTTCCATCTGTATCTCTCCAGATTTCTTCGGCAGTTGTTTTTTTGTGTATGAGAGGATTTGCCGGATTTTCAAATTGTTTTAAAATAATAGACCCCGGGATTTCATTTTGTAATTCTGTCGCTTTGGCAATTGCACCTTTCATTCCCTCTGCTCCCGGAGTAAGTACCAGATTAGCACCCAGCGCTGATAAAAGCTTCCGACGTTCCAGACTCATGGTTTCTGGCATGGTAAGAATCAGATTATACCCTTTTGAAGCAGACACCCATGCCAAACCGATTCCGGTATTTCCGCTGGTTGCTTCAATAATAGTAGCACCGGGTTTTAATAGTCCTTTTGCTTCCGCATCTTCAATCATCGCAAGTGCGATACGGTCCTTTACACTGCCACCCGGATTAAAATATTCCAGTTTTCCGATTACTCTTCCTTTTAATCCTTTAATTGCGTTATAATTAGAAAATTCTACCAAAGGTGTATTTCCAATCAGGTCTGTCAGTTTTTTTGCTATCTTTTCCATATGTCCGAAAGAATTAGTTATTATTTAATGGTACAAAATTACAGGAAACCGTGTTCTCCGGAAATACCTTTTACAGGGTATATTACAGGAAATCATCCACCTGTAAATAAAAAAATTGAAAAAGAAAACCATTTCCCGAATCAGAATGTTCTTCTTTTTATTTCTTTCAATTTTCAATTCTTTATCTTTGTATGGTATTTCTTTAACCTGGTATTTAAATTTTAATTCAACAGAGTATGAACTTCGGTTTTGTAAAGGTGGCAGCAGCCAGTCCGAAAGTAAAAGTAGCGGATTGCTTCTTTAATATTCAGCAAATGGAAACAATAATAAGAGAAGCGGATTCCCGGGAAACGGAGATAATATGTTTTCCGGAATTAGCAATCACGGCTTATACCTGCGGCGACCTTTTCTATCAAGAGACTCTTCTTGCTGCAGCAGAAAAGGCTTTGGCAGAGCTCATCAACCGGACACAAGATCTATCGGTAATGGTAATTACGGGAATGCCGGTTAAGCTGAAAACAAAACTATTTAATACAGCCGTTGTATTTCAGAAAGGGAAGTTACTTGCTGTTATTCCTAAAGTATATCTGCCGAATTATAATGAGTTTTACGAAAAAAGATGGTTTTCTTCCGCTTTAGATGAGACGGAAGAGCATGTTTTTTTATGTGGAGAACATGTACCCTTCGGAAAAAATATTATCCTCAAATCCGGAGATGTGCTGGTAGGCGTAGAAATTTGTGAAGACTTATGGCAGCCTGTTCCGCCATCTTCCTACCTGGCTTTACAAGGAGCAAATATCTTATTTAATCTTTCTGCCAGTGATGAAGTAGCGGAAAAAAATAATTACCGGCGTTCTCTTATCCAGCAGCAATCAGCCAGATGTATTGCAGGGTATATATATGCTGCTTCCGGTTCCGGTGAATCTTCCACGGATCTGGTATTTGCAGGTAGTTCGTTTATTGCAGAAAACGGAAGCTTACTGAAGGAAGCAAAACGGTTTTCACTTGAAAATGAACTTATCATTTCAGACATTGACATACAGCGTCTTTCCATGGACCGGAGAAAAAACAGCAGTTTTTCCGGGAATCCGCAGACATTTTCTGTTCCACAAATCATAGAATTCGAATTGAAAAACTCCAACTCTTTTTCTACGACCCGGTATTTTTCACCCTTTCCGTTTGTTCCCTCCGGAGAAATACTGAATGAACGATGTGATGAAATTTTTGCCATACAAACTAGTGGGTTATCTACCCGTTTGCTGCATACAGGAATCCGGAAAGTAGTCTTGGGGATATCGGGAGGATTAGATTCTACATTAGCCTTGCTCGTATGCGTAAAGACGTTTGATAAATTAAATCTTCCTCATAAAAATATTATAGGAATTACGATGCCCGGGTTCGGAACCACAAAAAGAACCTATTCCAATGCACTCGAACTTATGAATATACTGAGTGTGGACAGTCGTGAGATTGATATTAAGGCAGCTTCACTGCAACATTTCAAAGACATAGGTCATGATCCGTCCATCCATGATGTCACCTACGAAAATACGCAGGCACGGGAACGTACTCAACTGTTGATGGACATTGCCAACAAAGAAGGAGGATTGGTAGTAGGAACAGGTGATCTTTCTGAAGTAGCTTTGGGATGGAGCACGTACAATGGGGATCATATGTCCATGTATGCGGTTAATTCTTCTATTCCTAAGACCCTGATCCGTTATATTATCAAAAGAACAGCAGAAAATCAGTTACATGAAGCGGCTACTGTTTTAATGGATATTCTGGATACGCCGGTCAGCCCGGAATTATTACCGGCCGGTGAAGAGGATGAAATCCTCCAGAAAACGGAAGACCTGGTTGGTCCTTATGAATTACATGATTTCTTTTTATATTATTTTATTCGTTGGGGCTTTTCTCCCCGCAAAATATTTTTTCTTGCAAACCAAGCTTTCGAATCAAAATATACAAAGGAAATTATTATCCACTGGATGACTATCTTTTTCAAACGGTTTTTCAGTCAGCAGTTTAAACGCTCCTGCTTCCCGGACGGGCCAAAAGTAGGAACGGTAAGCTTATCTCCGCGTGGAGACTGGCGAATGCCCAGCGATGCATCTGTACAAGTATGGATGAAACAAATGGATAAATTGAAGACAGATTTTACTGAAAAGAAATAATTTTTTACATATTCAGTCCATAGATAGAATTCTGTTATTCAATAAAAAAGAAAAATAATTCCTCTTAAAAAAAGAAAAAAGAGAAAGTTTTTTCTCTCAAAGTTTGTTTTATAAAGAAAATACATTACTTTTGCACCCACAATATCGCGGAGTGGAGCAGTGGCAGCTTGTTGGGCTCATAACCCAAAGGTCGCAGGTTCGAGTCCTGTCTCCGCAACTAAAAAAAGCAATCGAAGATTCGGTTGCTTTTTTATTTTTATTGACAAATAGAATAAGTTCGACTACGTATAATATAAAATCAATATACATTCCTATTAGATTATTCCGGAACTGAATCCTTCCATGTCATCTATACTTTTATTACCATTACTTTTTTCTATTGTAAAATCCGATGGGAATATCTTTATACCTATGGCTAACATATCCCTGTCACAAGGTATAGACTCCATGTTTCTCTCTATACAAAATCGTCAATAAAAAGATTTAAATAGAAGATAAGTAAAAGAAACAGAAAGAAAAAAATCAAAGATGCTAAAAAATATCCTGAATAAGAACTTATACTTACTCAGGATCATTCCGCACAAAAGCATTAAAAAAAATTCCGAAGCAAAACTATTTATTGACATTATATTCTATTTCCCGGATATAATCCTCTCTGGAACGACATATCACATCATAAGCAACTTTCACATCATATACTTCTATAAATTTCATCCGGCGGTCCTGTTCTCCCGGTAAATCTTTATAAGTAGTAAAGTAATGAATTAATCTTTGAAGTATTTTTTCCGGGAGATCATATATATTTTTATAATTTCCGTAAATCATATCCTCTTTCAGTACGGATATAATTTTATCGTCAGCCTGATTTCTATCCAGCAGTCTTAATCCTCCGATCGGAAAAGCTTTCACAATAATATCCCCATGCGTCACATCTTTTTCTGTTAATACACAAATATCCAAAGGATCACCATCTCCTTCGACTTTTTCCGTATTTAATGCTATATTAGTAAGTTCAGCCACTCTTTTTCCTGAGTATGTCTGAGGAAGAAAACCATATAAAGCGGGAACAATATTGGAAAATTTTTGTGGACGGTCAACAGACAGATAGCCTGATATTTTATCTATTTCATACTTTATAGTATCTGTCGGAACAATTTCGATAAAAGCAGTTACTTCTTCCGGGACATTTTCCCCTAAGCTTATCCCATGCCAGGGGTGAGCCCTATGAATATGCATTTCCATTTTGTATAAATACAATTATTTTTGACAGAATAAAAATCTCTCTTTTTGTACAAAAATCTTCTTCTCCGAATATTCTTAATCCCAGACAATTCTTATATCAAATGTCTGTTCACCCGGAAAATCCAGAAAAAAGTCGGAATCTACAACATATATTCCTACCCCTCCTTTTCGTGTACTGCTGTTGTAATAATAATCCGAAATATAAGTTTGTGTCCAGAAGTATTCACCCGTATCCAGATTTTCTCCTTGATTCAGAATACTAGGTAAAAGTTCTTTTACTCCATTTCCTGTCTGAAGATAGACCAACACAATACCATTATTAAATACATACTGAGTCAATGCCGGAATTTCAATATTTACATAATAATAAGCTTCCAATCTTCCGGGTTCAGAGGTTTCATATATGTTCCAATCTCCTTCTTTTACAGTAAAAGAAGCAGCATACATATACGTTCCCGGAGGTCCTTCCGGTCCTCTTGGTCCCTCACAAGCGAATAACAACGACAGAAATAGTGATAAAAGTAAAAGTTTCTTCATAATTACATTTAGATATTTATATGATAAATAAGAAGTAGAAAACGGTTTTAAAAACTTATTTTTACAATTCTCTTATAGTAACAAATGAAAGAACCGGATAGTTGAGATTTTGTTATAAAAGAAATAAATTAAACAATAAGAAAAATTAAATATTGTTATATTAAAAAAAATATATACTTTTACACATTCAATAAAAAAATTAATACGATGGTGCTCAGCAAAGGGAGCTTATATCTATCAGATTTATTACGCAAATAGAATTCCATTAATCATCTGATTTCCGTCCGGGTAGTTATTAAAAAATACCTTTTATTGTTTTTATTTTATTCCATAGAGAAGGTAGGATTTTATTAACTTAAAAATAAATGATATGAAAATTAAAAATTTATTACTGGGGTTATTTTCTGTACTTGTGCTTATGAGTTCCTGTTCTCAAATTTTTCCTCCTGACATTGATTCCGACGAGGCATTAGATGAGGTAATAAATGCATTGAATGAAGTGGATAAAGACACATATAAAATTAAATATGCCAAAGTAACTGAAAAAGAAAAACTAAGCAGTGAATTCGGAATGCTTTACATCAGTCTGCAGGATATGGAGGGAAAAGAATATTCCCAGAATATTTTTTATAATATGCCTACCGATGGAGGAGAAATTAAAGAAGACCTGATACAAAGTAAAAAAAAGAAAGATGTTAAGCCACTGGATATAGATGCTATTAATAAAGAAAATATCCGGAAGTACATAGAAGAAGCTAAAGGTATGATTCCGGAAGGATACAGTTTTAAAAGCATGGGAGGTATTGAATTCAATTCGGATAAAGAAGGCAATCTGATTTATAAATTAACTCTTAATGCCACAGAAGACGGTAATTCTACAAAAGTACAAGGAAGAAATATCGTAACCGAATATTACGAATTTACATACGATGTCGATAAAGACGGCAACGTAACTATGAAAGATTAACCAAAAGAGGCCAATAATAAGTAAGTTTACATATTTTTCTCTTTTCGAACACACAAGGATTTTTTAGTCTTTGTGTGTTTTTTATTAATAATAAATCAGAAGATAAGAATTTAACTTATCTTATTGGCCGGACTATCTTTAGCCGGAACTTAAACTTATAATTTCGACTTTAGGTGGACCTGTTTATTGGGATTAATTCCTCATCTTTTTATTTTTAAATAAAAGCATAAAAGCTAGACAATTAATATTAAAAAAGAGGGTGCCTGAAACTTCAGACAACCTCTTTTTCTCTCATATACTACAACTGTTCAACATTTTCCCATTTTTGCCAACACATATATATTTTATAAACATAAAATAAATATCCTTTAAAAACTGCTTTCTTTTTCAGAAGAAGCTAAAGCAGAAAGTATTTTTTCATCAAAATTATATACATCATCTGCAAAATATACTTCTCCGTCAGGTAATACATAAGATGTATAATAATCAATAAAAACCGGAACATGGCGATCCAGGTTCACAACATCGTTTAATTTTGACAATTTTCCTTTTTTCCATAAATCTTTACCTTCCGTAGACTTAGGACTTTGATCAATGGTATATAATACTCGGTCCATAAAAATGGAATCCCGTTTTTCAAAACAGAAGAAAGCTAGCTCCACGGGTTTCTGCACCCTGACACAGCCATGACTTACCGCTCTGTTCTTTCTGGAGAAAGTAGATTTGGAAGGAGTATCATGCAAATATACCGCAAAAGGATTTTCAAACATAAATTTTATACGTCCTAACGAATTTCCATTACCGGATGCCTGCTGGATACGAAAAGGAAGCTGTTTCGGATTTAATTCATCCCAATTAAGCGTGTTGAAATCCATCTCATTTCCGGTTTTCCGGTCAATTAACTTCATATTATTCCGAGTAAGATAATCCGGTTTCTTTTTTACAGACCAATAAATTTCTTTTTCTGCTATGCTTGGGGGCACATTCCATTTAGGATTAAGATTTACATAAGTAATGTCACTTTCCAGTAAAGGAATCTGATTTGCTCCTGCTTTTCCGACGCACACATTCATTAAAAGAGGATCGTTTCCTTTTTCAACGGCCTGTAGCAAAAAAGCAGCTACATTTACTTCAATAAATTTATCTCCTTTTTCTTTTGTACCTTTCCACCTGAGTCTTTCAAGATTGGATTGAAGTTTTTGGAAATAGTACTCCAACGGCCGGTTAAGAGCATCAATAGTCAGATCTCCGATCTCATTATCTTCCGGATATGACATTTTACGCCGGAATGCATTTACTGCTTCTAGCAGTTCCGGTGTAAGAGACTCATAAGAACTGCTATCAGCAGATTCCGGCAACATATATTGATTCGTAACACTCAATCTCTTAGCTATTAAAGGAAAAATTTCGCTCGTTGAATTTAAAGGATAATTTTTACCCGCTTTCTTAGGAATAGGCTCAAAGACAGAATCTTTTAATTTATTATAAATCAATAACTCCTTTTGCAATGTTCGATAATGGACATCCATAGGTTGGGATTCCTTCAAATAATCTACCGGTGAAGTTTTTAACGCATGCCAGGCCTCTATCAGATAACTAGAATCAGCTTGACTATAAGAGCGATAATAAGCCTTCGGGAAAAGTTTCTTAGGATTTACAAAACCGAATCTTAGCCCCTTATTATATTGCAGATAAGCTTTCGTTGCCATTTTTTCCAACAAAACCAATTGATGATAAAAAGCAGGCATATCATTTTTAAAAGCCCCTGACCGTAGCGTATCTGTTAAAGCCTTTAGCAAAGAATAATCAAACCTTTCGGGATCTACCCCATGCTCATAAGAATGTTCAAGAAAAAATAAAAGGGAATCAAGTGCCGGTGCCTCATATATGTTTTCTGTCCAACAAGGTAAAAAATCCTCTCTTTGGTAAAACATACTTACCAAAGAAGAATCTGAAAAATAACCCTTCAATGAATCTTTTAAAACTTTTACATCAAATTCCGGATAATTTGTCGCCAGTTCAGTTTTATGGAATAATGAAAAACCACTTTTGTTTTTTCCACCTTCTCCGCAACTAACCCCGAACATGATACTGCAACCAAACAGCATCAGGAACTTAAGCACCTTCATAAGATAAATGATATATTAACTAAACCCTCGTAATTGGTGGTAAAATTAAACATATTTTTACAAAAATCCAAAGAAAAATTTATAAGTCTCCTTCTTTAAATGGACGAAAAAAAGTAAAACCTTTTCATTTCTTTTGTTTCTTATAGACAGATTATTAAGTATTACAATGTTTTTGTTGAAAATCAGCATTTAAAGTAAATAATTGATTATCTTTGTGCGATTTTTTGACGAGTAAAAAGAAAAGAAACAATTTATGATTAATCCGATTGTTAAGACAATTAGTCTTGAAGATGGAAGAACGATATCCATCGAAACAGGGAAATTAGCCAAACAAGCTGATGGCTCTGTAGTTGTCAGGATGGGCAACACAATGCTTTTAGCAACGGTTTGTGCTGCAAAAGACGCAAATCCCGGTGTAGATTTTATACCTTTACAGGTAGAATACAAAGAAAAGTTTTCCGCATACGGACGATTTCCGGGCGGTTTTATGAAAAGAGAAGGTAGGCCTTCCGACTCTGAAATCCTGACTTCCCGTCTGGTAGACCGAGCACTACGTCCTTTATTCCCGGATGATTACCATGCCGAAGTTTTCGTAAATGTGCTGTTATACTCCTCTGACGGAGAAGACATGCCGGATGCATTGGCAGGGCTCGCTGCTTCTGCAGCAATTGCTGTTTCCGATATTCCTTTTAATGGGCCTATTTCGGAAGTACGTGTAGGAAGAGTAGATGGCAAATTTATTATTAATCCTACTTTTGCCCAACTGGAAAAAGCGGATATGGATATTATGGTAGGTGCTACCTATGATAATATCATGATGGTAGAAGGAGAAATGTCAGAAGTATCGGAAGCAGAACTGCTGGAAGCTATTAAAGTAGCTCACGAAGCTATAAAACTTCAATGCCAGGCTCAGAAAGAACTTACCGAACTGGTGGGGAAAACCGTAAAGCGCGAATATTCTCATGAAGAAAATGATGAAGACCTGCGCAAAGATGTAAGAGAAAAATGTTACGATAAAGTATATGCAATTGCAAAATCCGCTTCTTCCAAGCAGGAAAGAAGTGAAGCTTTTGCTGCAGTTGTAGAAGAATATAAAGCGCAGTTCACAGAAGAAGAGCTGGCAGAAAAATCAGCTTTAATCGGGAAATATTACCACGATGTAGAAAAAGAAGCCATGCGGCGGTGTATTCTTGATGAGGGAATCCGTCTGGACGGAAGAAAAACCACCGAAATACGCCCTATCTGGTCCGAAGTGGATTATATTCCCGGGCCTCACGGATCAGCCGTATTTACACGTGGAGAAACACAGTCTTTATCCACTGTTACATTAGGGACAAAACTGGATGAAAAGATAGTAGACGATGTACTGGTACGTGAAAAAGAACGCTTCCTTCTTCATTATAACTTCCCTCCTTTTTCAACTGGAGATGCCCGTCCACAGCGTGGGGTCGGACGTCGTGAGATAGGACATGGTAACCTTGCCCACCGGGCGTTAAAAAGAATGATTCCTGAAGATTATCCGTATGTAATCCGTATTGTATCGGATATATTAGAATCCAACGGTTCTTCTTCAATGGCTACCGTATGTGCAGGAACACTGGCTTTAATGGATGCCGGCGTAAAAATGAAAAAACCGGTTTCCGGAATTGCAATGGGTCTGATTTCCGAAAATAAAGGACAGAATTTTGCCGTACTCTCTGATATTCTTGGAGATGAAGATCACCTGGGAGATATGGACTTTAAAGTAACCGGAACAAAAGATGGAATTACAGCTACGCAGATGGATATTAAAGTAGATGGCCTATCTTTTGAAATTCTGGAAAAAGCCCTGGCGCAGGCAAAAGACGGCCGTATGCATATTCTTGGGAAAATGGCAGAAACCATTTCCGAGCCAAGAGCAGACCTCAAGCCGCATGTACCACGTATTGAAGTAATGATGATTCCGAAAGAAAATATCGGAGCTATCATCGGCCCCGGAGGTAAAATCATTCAGGACATTCAGGAAAAAACAAATTCTACCCTCACAATTGAAGAAATTGATAATCAGGGAAGAATTGAAATCTTTGCTCCTAACCTGGATAATATTCAGGCCGCAATTAACAGAATTAAATCAATTCTTGCTGTGCCGGAAATAGGAGAAGTATATGAAGGAAAAGTTCAATCCGTAATGCCTTATGGTGTTTTTGTGGAATTCTTACCCGGAAAAGACGGATTACTGCACATTTCCGAAATTGACTGGAAAAGATTCGAAAATATAGAAGATGCCGGACTAAAATCAGGAGATACTATTGAAGTGAAGTTAGTGGATATCGAAAAGAACGGAAAATTCAAACTTTCCAGAAAAGTATTGATCCCCCGTCCACCGAAGCCGGAGAATAAAAAGCCGGAACAAGAAGCTTAATCTACTATTTTATATAAAAAAGAAGTCATGCATATAGCATGACTTCTTTTTTTATCCGGAATTTACAAAAACCAATACTCATTACTCCCCTTTTCCTTTATAATTACAAATTCAAAAACTTGTTGAAACTTTCAGAACAGCTTTCCTTTTAATCTCATATTTTATCTATGCGTATAAATCATTAAAATATTTTTCTCAATTTATACTGGAATAAATTTTTATCCGTTGTTATAAAACGAACACCTGAAAATTTGACAGAATAACGTATCTTTGCCCTGATGAAAAAAAGCGCTATCATTTCACTTTTTATTTTTTTATGCGTAGGAAAGATGTATCCCCAAAGTGGTGAACATACCTTTAAGTTTATTACTTTATCCACATCTTCCCATATAAACGCCTTAGGTGGAAATAATATCTCTATTATAGAAAAGGACATTTCTCTTATTTATCAGAATCCGGCATTAATGGGCCCGGAACTGGATAAGCATATGAACTTCAATTTTACTTCTTACATGGATGGAATCAAATTAGGAAGTGTAACTTTCGGCAAGAGATTGTCCAATAGAAGTGCCTGGGCGGTAGGAATGCACTACATGGATTATGGAAAGTTTCTGGAAACCACTCCCGACAATACGATTATCGGTGAATTTTCTGCGCAGGACCTGGCTTTAACCGGCTTTTATTCGTATGACTTTTCCGAAAGATTAAGAGGGGCTTTTGCGATTAAAGGGATCTATTCGGCTTATACAGAATATACCTCTTTCGCATTAGGAGTAGATCTGGGTTTAAATTACTATAATGTGGACAATGGTTTTTCAGGCTCCATTGTTTTCAAAAACCTGGGGGGACAATTGGTGAAATACCACGAAACGTATGAAAAAATGCCCTGGGATATACAAATAGGGATAAGCCAGAAACTGGAGCATGCCCCTTTCCGGTTTTCCATTACAGCCCAGCACCTTAATAAATGGGATCTTACCAGTATAGCGGACTACGAAACAGATGCCGAAGGGAATATGACAGAAATAAAAGATAACTTCGGAACGACAGTATTAAAACACCTGATTTTTGGTGTGGATTTAATCCCTTCTGATAATTTTTATATAGCAGTAGGGTACAATTACAAGCGGAAAGCCGACTTATCCCTTGAAGAACAAAGAGGTTTAACGGGATTTACCGGTGGAGCAGGAATAAAAGTCAACTCATTTAGGGCCGGTTTTTCAGTTTCTCAGATGCATGTAGGAAACCTTTCTTATACCTTTAGTATTTCCACGAATCTGGCAGCTTTTAACTTGTAAATAAATTTACTCTTTTACCTTATCTTTGATAACCGGATTAAAAATCTCTCCGGAAAGAGTGATATAAAAATACATGAAAGATAAAGAATGAAAAAAATAACAATTGCTATTGACGGTTTCTCTTCCGGAGGAAAAAGTACCATGGCGAAAGAGTTAGCAAGAAAAATCGGGTATATTTATATTGATACCGGTGCCATGTATCGTGCGGTAACGCTTTATTGCCTCATGAATAATCTGATAAAAGATAATGTAATTAACCGGGAAAAACTAAAAAAAGAAATTGATAATATTAAAATTGACTTCCATCTGAATCCGGAAACACAACTTCCCGAAACATATCTGAACGGAAAGAATGTAGAAAAAGAAATCAGAGGCATGGAAGTATCACGCAATGTAAGCAATATCAGTGCAATTGGTTTCGTCCGTACGGCGATGGTAAAGCAACAACAGGAGTTCGGAAAATCAAAAGGAGTCGTTATGGACGGGCGTGATATCGGCACCGTTGTATTTCCTGACGCCGAACTAAAAATCTTTATGACAGCGGCACCGGAAATCAGAGCACGACGTCGTTATGAAGAGCTTACCGCGAAAGGAGAAAAAGTCAGTTTTGAGGAAATATTAGAAAATGTAAAACAAAGAGACCATATCGACCAGACACGGGAAGAAAGCCCTTTAAAACAAGCAAAGGATGCTATTGTGCTTGATAATTCCAATATGACAAAAGAAGAACAAAACGCCTGGTTAATGCATCAATACTTACTGGCATTGGAAAAGTAAAAACATACCGTTTTTTCCCTATATGAAAAAAGCCGTTCACTTAAAAATGAACGGCTTTTAAAATTTATAGTATTATTTATCCTAAATAACTTTTCAGCAATTTACTTCTGGAATTCTGCCTCAATCTTCTGATTGCTTTTTCTTTGATCTGGCGCACGCGTTCGCGGGTAAGACCAAATTTATTGCCAATCTCTTCCAGTGTCATCTCCTGGCAACCAATACCAAAAAACATTTTGATAATTTCACTCTCTCTTTCTGTCAGCGTAGATAAAGAACGGTCAATTTCTTTAGAAAGGGATTCATTAATCAAAGATCTGTCCGCAATCGGAGAATCATCATTGATTAATACATCCAGTAAGCTATTGTCTTCTCCTTCCACAAACGGCGCATCCACAGAGATGTGTCTTCCCGATACTTTCATGGTATCGGAAATTTTATCTACCGGAATATCCAGTTCCTCTGCCAGTTCTTCTGCAGATGGAGCCCGTTCATTCTCCTGTTCGAATTTCGAAAGTGTTTTCTTTATTTTATTTAAGGAACCTACCTGATTCAATGGCAATCTTACAATTCTGGACTGTTCTGCCAGTGCCTGCAAAATAGACTGGCGAATCCACCATACAGCATAAGAAATAAATTTAAACCCACGGGTTTCGTCAAATTTTTCCGCCGCTTTTATTAATCCAACATTACCTTCATTAATCAGGTCAGGAAGACTTAATCCCTGGTTCTGATATTGTTTGGCTACAGAGACTACAAAGCGAAGATTAGCTCTGGTGAGTTTTTCCAATGCCAGGCGATCTCCTTTTTTAACGCGTTGAGCTAATTCCACTTCCTCTTCAACAGATATAAGATCTTCACGGCCAATTTCCTGTAAATATTTATCCAGTGAAGCACTCTCTCTGTTGGTAATGGATTTTGTTATCTTTAGTTGTCTCATTATTACGAATATATTAAAATAAAATAGCAGGCAAAGGTACAAAAAATATAGCACTTTTGCATGCTAAAAAGAATAAATGTGTAAAAAATATCTGAATAAAATAAAGGAAGCCGCTTTCATAGTGACCGACTTCCTTTATATAAATGTTTTTTAGATTGAAAATGTTCTTATAAACAGCTACTTATTTCTTTGTCTTATTCCGACAGGTCAATCGCGTAATAAGTCATTTTACCGTTCGGATACACTCCCGCAATAAACATTGCCTGTTCATCCGAAGCCAGTATTTTAGATGTAATGGATTCAACATCTGCCTGAGACTTAACAGCCTGGTCATTGATTTTCAGAATCACAAAATCTTTTCTGATTCCGGCACTCTGAAATTTACCTTTTGTTAATCCCGAAACCTGCACTCCATACGATACACCCAGCTGTTTTTTCTGTTCTGCAGTCAGTTCTTTAAAAGCTGCTCCCAGAATTTCCGCCCCCTGCTCTTTGGTAATTTCAGTAGTTCCTTGGCGGTTTTTCAATGTCAGGTTAAAGGTTTTGGTATTTTTACCTCTATACCCTTTCACTACGATTTTATCCCCGGGACGGTAACGATTCACCTGCTCCTGTAATTCAGCAGTCGAACCTACTTTTACGCCATTGATTTCCGTGATTACATCTCCGGATTCGATTCCGGCTTCCATCGCTGCGCTACGCTCATTTACAGAGTCCACATAAATACCTTCCAGTACGGCAAGCTCTTTTTCTTTCGCCAAAGCCGCATCAATATTTCTGATCATCACTCCTAATACTGCTCTTTGAACAGCACCGTACTGTTTCAGATCCGATACTACTTTACTGGCAATACTAATCGGAACCGCAAAGGAATATCCGGTAAAACTTCCTGTCTGGGAAGCAATGGCAGTATTTATACCTACCAGTTCACCGTTTGTATTTACCAGTGCACCACCGCTATTACCCGGATTTACAGCCGCATCTGTCTGAATAAAGGCTTCAATACCCATTTTATTATTCATACCGATACTTCTTGCTTTCGCACTTACAATCCCGGCAGTAACCGTAGACATCAGGTTAAACGGATTACCTACTGCCAATACCCATTCACCTACTTTCAGTTTATCGGAATCTCCGAATGCCATGACTGCCAAATTATCCGCTTCAATTTTAATCAAAGCAATATCTGTTACAGGATCAACTCCTATCAACTTAGCAGGGAATGAACGTTTATCATTTAATGTGACTTCAATTTTATCTGCGTCATCAATCACATGATTGTTTGTTATAATATATCCGTCAGATGAAATAATAACACCCGAACCGATTCCTTCTTTTGTCTGGGGCGGTGCTTGTCCGAAGCCTCTGTCGCCGAAGAAAAAGTCAAAGAAAGGATCTCCGGATTGTCTGGAAGCAGCCTGCCGTGTCACAGTAGATTTTATATGGACTACTGCATTGATTGCTTTTTCTGCAGCGCCCGTAAAATCCGGATGCCCGGCATTTACTTCTGTCATGGATACATTTTTATAAGGAACCTGTCCGTCAAAAGTAGAAGAATAGTCATTTGAAGCCTGATTATCTCCGAATTTCTTTTCATTATACGAAAATACCGCTAATGAAACTCCTGCACTTACAGCAACCATTAAAAAAAATGCGCCTAGTTTTTTTGAGAAATCTTTCATTGGATAATTAATTATTATTGTTAACCTCTAATGTTTTATTATTATTCGTTTTCATTTGCCAAAATAAATACAAAATTCGTTCACTTTTACGCCCCAATGTCAGTTTTTGAATTATTTTAACATGATATATTTTACCCTTAACTCCACTTAACAAAAATACGTTTCAAAAGCTTTCCTTTCATGTCAAAATGACATTTTTTAGCATTTCTTTTTCTCTTTCTTAAGCCTTGTAAGGTGGAAATTATATCTTATTAGACTAATTATCCGACAGAAGGTTTAAACAATTTTTGTTATTTAAGTGTTGACTTTCATTAATGCTGTGCTCTTCGTAGAAAAAGAACGGAAAATAATTTATTTTGATATAAGAACTCCTGAAGAATTAACATTAACTTTGTATTTTTATATTCGGTTTAATTATATGGATATCGTATTAATTATTTTAGGAATTATCTTCATTTTAGGTGGTATTGTAGGATGTGTCATACCTGCTATCCCCGGTCCTCCCTTATCATGGCTGGGATTATTAATGATGAAATTCACCTCTCAGCTAGGAGGAAAAATAAGCTGGAACTGGATCATTATATGGGCAGTCATTGTAGTGCTGGTTTCTATCCTGGACTACCTGCTTCCGATATGGAGTACAAAAAAGATGGGGGGAACAAAGCCGGGTATCTGGGGAGCTACTATCGGAATGGTGATTGGGATGTTGTTTTTACCGTGGGGTCTCATTCTCGGACCTTTCCTTGGCGCCCTTGTCGGAGAATCCCTTACACGTCCGGATAAGAAAGATTCTTTCAAAGCAGCCTTCGGAACATTTATCGGTTTTGCAAGCTCTGCCGGAATAAAATTACTGACATGCGGGTTACTGGCCAGTTTCGTGGCGATAAAAGCATTTTAGCGTCTCTTTACCTCGCCCTTCTCCGGAATTCTGCACAAACAATGCCGGCAGCTACTGCGACATTAAGGGATTCGGAGGTTTCCCTTGCCAGAGGATAATTCGGAATATAAAGCTTCCGGTTCACCAGAGAAGCAATCTCAGGACGAATTCCATTTCCTTCATTTCCCATTATAATAATTCCGTTTTCTGACAATTTGCCTTCGTATAAATCTTCTCCTTCAAGGAAGGTACCATATACAGGAAGACCTTCCATATCTTTCAGCCAGGAAGCCAGAGGCACATAAGAAACGCGTACGCGAGCCAATGCGCCCATAGTGGATTGAACCGTCTTCGGATTAAAAACATCTACCGTATCCGATGAACATACGATATGTTCTATTCCGAACCAGTCTGCTACCCGCATAAGCGCCCCCAGATTTCCGGGATCCTGAATCCCATCAGAGACCAGAAGCAGTTGATGGGAAAAATTTGCTTTTTCTAAGTCCCTATCAGGCTGATAAAAAACTGCCAATACGTCCTTTGGAGTTTTCAGAAAGCTGATTCTTTTCAGTTCTTCTTCTGAAACAGTAATGATATCTTCGGCATTAAAAAAAGGATGCGCTTCTAACCAGGATGAAGTTGCACAAAGAAGTTTACATTTAAAAACAGAAAGAATATCTTCCACCAGCTTTCCACCTTCTGCCAAAAAGACATGATGCAATGTTCGGTTCTTTTTTATTTCTAATGATCGTATAAATTTTATTTTCTGCTTACTAAGCGCCATATATATGTTAACGTACAATAATTTTAACTTAATTTTATGCCATCTTTTTCAATAATGAGTACACGCTTTTTATATAACCCCCCAATAGCCTTTTTAAAATTCTTCTTGCTCATTTGGAAAAAATCGTAAATCTCTTCTGCATCGCTCTTATCGGTATAAGGAAGAAATCCGTTTGCCTGCACAAGTTTATCCTGAATAATCTGTTCAAACCGGTCCATTTTAGCAATCCCTGTCTGAGATAAAGACAAATCCACTTTTCCGTCTTCACGAACCCGTTTTACGAAACCGGTTGTTTTCATTCCGATGTGCACAGGCTGAAAAATCTCATTCTCATAAATCAGGCCGGCATACGTATTATTAATAATTGCATTGTACCCCAGATCCGTTTTTTTATAGATCAGCAAATTCACTTCTTCTCCGGATTGAAGTTCTACATTTTCATTTTGGATATACTTATCTATTTTTGCTGTCGCGGTAATCCGGTGAGATTTCTCATCTATATATATGTATACCACCGGAGTGTCCCCTTCCTTCAATGTTTTCTTCTGTTCCCTGAAAGGAACCAGCAAATGTTTCATAAGTCCCCAGTCAAGAAAAGCCCCGATCTGGTCTACCGATACCACTTCAAGACAGGCAAATTCCCCGACCTGCGCCAATGGCATCTGAGTTGTCGCAATTAACCGTTCGTCATGGTCCAGGTAAATAAATACTTCCAGAAACATTCCTACCTCCGCATCATCCGGGACATAGCGGTTCGGCAAAAGAATTTCACCGGCCTCTCCCCCATCCAGATATACACCAAAATCCACATGCTTTACCACTTCAAGCACATGTACTTTTCCAATTTCGAACATACAATATATTTTTTAATATTAGAACCAGGAATCATTTCCGCCAGACACCGATAATTTCCCCGAAGAAAATATGGTGCGTACCCGGTTCACCGGTATACCATTTAGCAATTTCCTCACTACTGACACTTTCCTTTTGAAGAGGCTGATCAACCAGCTTTCTGCATTCCACGATCATAGAAGCTTCACGAAAAGCCGGAGCACCGGAAGGCATCTTCAGGTAAGTCAATCCCGAATCTTTTAATTTTTCCGTATCCCTTCCCGATTTGCGACCTAGCATCTTCATCACATCTTTATATTCTTCATCGAAAAAGGATAACGTATATACCGTATCCTTTTTCAGAAATTCATACGTATACCGGCTGTCCCGGATAAACATAAAGGCAACGGATTTCTCCCATCCGGTACCGAATCCTCCCCAACTGGCAGTCATGGTATTATATAAGGAATCCGTACCAGCCGATACAAGCATCCAGTCTTTATGAATCATAAAAAGATCCTCACTGATATCAGAAGGAGGAACTTTTTCAAAACCATCCCACTTTTCGCCATGCCGTTCTACCGATTCCACATCTGACTGTGAAACCTGGTTTCCATGATCTTTTTCTGATTGCATATTGTTACAGGAACTTAGCAGAAAACAGGAAACAAGAAATAATCCGAAAATACGTTTCATCTTTTTAGTATGTTTTGTGGTTATTCGTTTCTAAATTTAAACAAAAAAATATCTCCGGATTTTTCCATCATCCGGATTTTCAAAGGTAATTCTTTTTCTTCTTTCAGTAAGAATATGGTATATTTTTCTCTTTCAGAAAGGCAATTTTACACGCAACGCCCCGCTCTTATCTCCAAATTTATATTAATTTTGTTTCTTCTTTACATAAATACATGTCATGCGACACATTATATTTCTACTTATTTCCGTATTTCTAAGCCTGCTTTCCACAAAGGCACAACTCGTATCCGTAGAAGGAATACCAAGAGATACGTCTTTTACCGTTTATCAAACATTTATTAAACAAAAAAAATATTTTCCGGATATCCGGATAGCAAAGGCAAAGGTAACCAAGCCAGTAAAGGCCTTCATAAACATTCCCTATAAAAGCGTATCCAATCTGGCTTACGGTGAAAGAGAACTAACCCTGTCGATTTACAGACCGGATGACACAGAAAGACATCCGGCTCTTCTTATGATTCATGGCGGAGGATGGTCATCCGGCGATCCGTCTCTCCAGGTTCCTCTCGCGATTCAAATCGCAGAGAAAGGATATGTAACCATCCCTGTAGAATACCGTCTTTCTCCGGAGGCGCTTTATCCGGCAGCGATCTATGATATTAAATCTGCCATAAAATGGGTTCGCGAAAACGCGGAGCACTACCTGATTGACCCGAAAAGAATCGCTGTTTCCGGGTGTTCCGCCGGAGGCCAACTGGCCAATCTTTGCGGTGTCACAAATGAAAATTATTTCTATGAAGACCCGGCTGACCGGAACTCTCCCTGGCCTGCCAATGTACAAGCCGTTATCAATGTAGACGGAATCTCCGATTTCAGATCCGAAGAAACTATTGAAAGAGCCCGCAATTCCAAAGGAAGCGATAAAATTCCGGCCGACGTAAAATGGCTGGGCGGAACCTATGAAGAAATACCTGAAATATGGGAATCTGCCTGTCCGGTAACTCTTGTAAATCAAAAAGCTGTTCCCGTATGTTTTATAAATAGCAGCATTCCCCGCTTCCATTACGGAAGAGACGAGATGATAGAAAAATTGGATGCGCTCGGAATTTATTCGGAAGTCCATACGATACCCGATACCCCGCATCCATTCTGGCTGTTTGATCCATGGTTCTTACAAACAGCAGATTATATGACTACATTTCTAGATCGCATCTTTTCTAATCCGTAACATCCCGGTATCGGTAAACAAAATATCATCAATGAAAAAAAACAGAACCGCTCTCCTGCTGATGAACATTGCAACTCCGGAAAGTCCTGGATTACTGCATGTAGGAATCTATCTTTCCCGTTTTCTGGGGAATAAACATGTCATTACCTTACCCTGGTTTTGGAGAAAACTGCTGGTCAATGCGATCATTGTTCCATTCCGCACTTTTAAATCCGCAGCCCGTTACAAACAACTGTGGGAAATGTATGAAAACAACTTCCCCATCACCTGTTTCGGAGAATCAGTAAAAGACAAGCTCCAGGAGATGATGGAAGAAGAAAATATCACTGTTTTTTCAGCATTCAGTCAGGGAAAAAATAACATTAAAAATAAAATAAAGGAAATAGGACAAGCCGGCTTTTCCGATATTATCCTTTTTCCGCTTTTCTCCCAGTATGCCTCTTCTTCCACCCGGCTGGTATTGGAACAAGCACTTAAAGAGATCAGGAAGTTCCCGGCTATAAAAAAAATAGAATACATTGAATCCTTCTATGCACATCTGTCTTTTATCAAAGCCTGGAAAGAAAGAGTAATTAACGCTCACCCGGAAAAGTATGAGTTTGTTATTTTCTCCTACCACAGTCTTCCGTTAACACACATACAAGATCCCGCTCTTAATAACCACGCTTATGAAGAAGATTGCCGGAAAACATCTGCCCTGATCGCTGAAAAAGCAGGAATAAAGAAAGAGCAGACAGCAACCGTATTTCATTCCCGGATGGGTACAAAGTGGCTGGGCCCCTCCTTAAGCGAAATGGTTGTCCGGAAAGCAACGGATGGAATCAAAAGCATCCTGGTTATTATGCCCGGCTTTGTCTGCGACTGCCTGGAAACCGTAGTTGAAATAGAGGAATATAAACATCTTTTTCTCCAGGCAGGAGGTGAAAAACTGGAGCTGGTAGAGAACCTGAATGATTATCCTCTCTGGATACAAGCATTGAAGGATATTTCTCAATCCCGGTTATACAAACAAACAAAAGAAAATAATTAAGCCTCAGGTTTTGGTAAAATAAAAAAATAAATTATCTTTGCAGCGCAAAAATAACACGGTGGCTATAGCTCAGTTGGTTAGAGCATCAGATTGTGGTTCTGAGGGTCGTCGGTTCGAACCCGATTAGCCACCCGATCAAAAAGGGATTGTTTATAACGAACAATCCCTTTTTCATTTAAACGATAAAGAGAAATAATTGACAAAAAAGGAAAACTGACTTCCTGAACATATTCCTGAAAAACGCCTCTTTTCTTATTAAAAACCGCAAAGAAGAAAAAGAAGGCAAAGAAAAACACCCCTCTTCATCTAATAAAAAATAAAAAGGGAAATATCCGTACTTTCATGACATTCCCCTTTTCTTTACCTTTCACCCGGACTTTCTTTAGAACTCGATTTCTCCGATAGTGATATTTTCCTTCTTCCCCATAAGTTGCAAAGTAATGGTTTCTTTCTTCTCCATGTTTCCTGAATAATCCGTATAAATATCCAGATAAATCGTAGTCGGACCAATAATCGTCTGTTCCCTGCTTCCATAATAATCAGCCTGAATTTTATATTTTCCTTTCAGGGCTTTCTTCAGCAGGAACTCTTCGGGCCCGTACCCATCCGTATAATCCCTTGAGATTATTCCTCCGATCGCCGTTTCCCGATGCCCGTAATAACACTTTTCGCCATTCGGGTCAGTTACCCACAAGTCCATGTCACTATTATCCGTATCCCAGTTCAGGACGATACGAATATCGACAGGCATATCAAACAACAAGCGCTTATCGATTTTTTTCAGATTAAGAAGCTGTTTCTCTCTTTTTGCTTTTCCGATAGCATTATTAATCTCTTCGATGGCAAACAACTCTATCTCCTCGAAACGCCTGTCCCATTCCTGTTCTACAATCACATATAACCGGTCAATTCCTTCCTGGTACTGCTTATTCTGAATATAAGTTAACCCAAGATCACGGTATGACTGAGGCTCCTCCGGCCGTAACTCCAGTACTTTTTTAAAGATATCTATCGCATATTCATTATATCCCAATTGTTTTAATCTATGAGCCAATACCCTCAATAACCGGTAATCCTCCACGTTTATTTCAGCTAAATTAGTCAGGATGACAAACGCTTCCTCTTTCAGACCTCTCTTTTCAAATAAAGCGGATACATCCAGGTAAAAAGAAGGAGTCATTTTATATTCTTCTTTTATATCCAGATAAGTCTTATACAGTTCTTCATTCGACTTCGTACTCAATACTTTCAGATAAGGAGTATCCGGCTCCCATGTATTTAACTGTATCCTGCCCTCTACATTTCGGTTACTTTCATCCCCGGCTCCTCCGGAAGCAGAACTTCCTGCTCTTGTAGAAACCACGATAACCCCATCCGAACCTCTTGATCCATAAATACCCGAAGCGGCTGCATCCTTAAAAACTGACACGGATTCTATTTGTGAAGGATCTATCGAACTAAGATCATCCATCAGGACCCCATCCACAATATATTGAGGGGTTCCTGTTATTAATTCGGAAACACTTTCAGTAGTTTCCCTATCTTCGGACAACACCGACTGCGGAGCCATTCTTTCCTCAAGATTTTCTGTATGATTTCCGTAACCGACTACAACAACTTCCTCAAGAAAATCATTATTATCCTCCATCATGATATTTAATTCACTACCGGCTACTGTTACCTCTATGGTATTCATACCGATATAAGAAAATACCAGCACATCTCCCGGAACAGCATCTATGGTATATCTGCCATCCAGATTACTTACATCCCCTGTTACCGTATTTTTTTTCATGACGACTACTCCGGGCAGCGGCTCATTACTAGTATCTACAATTACACCACTCACATATCCTGTATAAGAAGAGGAATGATGGAGGATACGTCCTCCGGAAGAACCAGAAGAAGATCGGGAAGAAGATCGTATACGCTTTTCAGCCTTTTTCTTTCCATCAAACTTTTTGTTCCACCATGCTTTTCTTTTTTCAAACATGCTCACCACTTTCTCCAAACGAATTTCCATGGCATCTTTTTTGACATCGTCCATCTCCTGAAGCAATCTATCGTATTCTTTTCTCAGTTCGTCTGGCGGAGTAATTTTATGGCGGACATAATCCTGCACATTCTCCAGTACAATTAAAGAGGTATTGCGTGTGACGATATTATATTTTCTTCCGATAGCTTCTATTTCCTCTTTATTATTCTCATACAATAAGTCCAGCTCCTGGATTCTCTTTGCCGCCCAGACCTTTTCCACGATACCTCCATAGTCTGTCTGGAGACTTTTATCTATCACAATGGTCCGTGTTTCCAGGATGCGGGAGCCAACCCCAAAACCCAGGGTAATTTCCGCCTCGCTGCCGGCCAGCTTTCCTGCCAGAGAGAAACCTTTTTCCGGATTTATAATTGACCCGGAAGTAGTAAGCTCCGCAATCTCCTTTTTATTATATTTCAGAGAAACCAGCCGGTAATTCTCATTCTCCAGCATCATAATCGCTTTCTGCGGTTCCGTCTGCATCAGATTTATATAAGTACCACCCGAAACTTCTGCCATGTATTTCAGAAAACTATGATCCGCACTTAAAGAAGAAGTAACTACTGACACCGGAACGTTTCCTGATACAGGAACCGTACTGCCTAATGTATTCATCCCATCGGAAAATAACAAGATTTCATCCGCGTCCGTTTTCGCTAAATTCAACGCCCCCATTTGTGTGGCTCCATCATAATCCGTTGTTTTCAGGTAAGCCTTCAATTCTTCCCAGTTACCATCTTTTATGACAAAGGAAACAGGCGTGGAAACAATACAATTAAAAGCATAAAGCTTTACAGTTACATTTCTCACTCTTTCAAAATACAGGTCGAGCAATCTGGTTTCCAACGTGAAGTTTCTTTCTGACATGGAAAAGGAAGCATCCCAGTAGATATCTATTTTCCGGGGTAATGACTTCGCATGCCGCATCACCTCAGGAAATAACTGCGTATAAAAAACAGTCTCTCCACTTATTTTTCCCTTCTCTACATACACCTGGGTATCATTTTTTGCAGGGACAGCAAACACCAACTGCCCTTTGGCAGGATAATTCGTTGCCGAATAAGAAGCGACATATGCATCTCCTGCCCTATTGAAACCGAAGTTTCCCCAGGGAGTTTCTTCCACAACAGGCGTCTGGTCTTTAGCAAAAACCGTCAGGTTTACAGTAAAGTTATCAAGCACATTTTTATATTCGACAGAAAGGAAAAACCGGTAATTATTATTATCGGGCTGCAACTCCTGCTCATACGCAACTACCACCCTCCTAGTTCCCTTTGCCGGCAAAGGATACACCCGTGTCCGGAAATTATTCCCCTGCACCTTTTCCAGTAATCCGGGATCCACTTCCTGCCGGATAGTCGTCTCAAAAACCGCCTGTCCTTTCGCTTTCTCTACGACCACTCCTTCCCGCAGCTTTCCGTTTATATCCAGTGCAAACCTGGATACGGACTGTCCTTCTCCCAAAGGAAACACCAGTTCACCCTCCATGATCCGGTCGTTCGGATTATAAAAAGTCATGTCCAGTGTCGTTACTGCAAGGGCTCCCACGACTTTAATATCAATACGGACATCAGATATCCGTACCGGGCTTTCTCCCCGAGCCAGGTTTTTTACGGTTATATCCGGGGAGGCAAGTTGTTCCTGTGCACTGCTGATATAGGGCAATACAGAAAAAAACAGGATACAGGAAAAGATGATTGTTCTCATAACAAATCCGGGTTATATTTTTTAAATTAAATGATAATGTCGATAAATGTACTAAATATAAGATAAGGTTTTCCTCATTTTTCCATAAAAACAAATAAAAAAAATAACGGTTAGTTACGAAGACACTCTCTATGAGAGAATTAAAGGAGCGCCGCATGGCATAGTCCTCTCAAATTCACAATATTTATCAATATGCCAATATGCCAATATGCCAATAAGACAATGTGATAATGTGATAATGTGAAAACATACGACCATACGCATACCTATCTCACAACGAGCCACGGAGTGGCGACATATAACTAGCCGTGCTGCCTTAGCACACGGTCATATAGACACAGTCATATAATCAATATGCCAATAAGACAATGTGATAATGTGATAATATAAAAACATACGACTATAAGCATACCTATCCCACAACGAGCCACGGAGCGGCGACATATAGCTAGCCGTGCTGCCTCAGCACACAACCCTAAAACAAACATCCTATATTTATACAAATTACTTATTTTTTCCTTATTAAGGTATTATTTTCCCTCATTTTCCGGTTAAAAGTCCTCCGACACTCAAGATTATCCATAAAACATCATAAAAAAGATCAAAAACAGAAGGATCATAAATCACTTATAAATAACAATTTAAATAAAATACAGGAAAAATATTCTATCTAATACAAAAATAAAATAACATTTTTTCAGTTAAAAATTTGGATTTTGCAGTTTTGTATTGTATATTTGCATTGCAGTTTTATTAAGAACCTTTCCCCGGCGTTTTGATAAAATGATGAGATAAGAAAAGACTGGTCCCTTTCTTATCTGTGGGAACCGCCTCTATGGGGAAGGATAACTGATAAACAGCAGACAAAAGCCGGGGAAAGCTTTACTGTATTTTATTATAAACATTTAAAACCATACAATATGGCATTACATTACAGCGTGGTTGCTCAACGCAACCCACAGAAACCGGACGAGGCATACCGTTTTTATGCCCGTTCACAGACAAAAGAAACCATCAGATTGAATAAGCTTTCCGAAGAACTTTCCGACGGGAGGACACTGACAAGCGTGGAAATATACGGGGTGATTCGCTCCCTTATAAAAGCCATTAAGCTGAACCTGGCAAAAGGATACTGCATAGACCTGGAAGACCTGGGTAAATTCCGATACACTATTTCCAGCGACAGCGCCATCAGCAAGGAAGCTTTCAGCGAACATTACATCAAAAATGTGAAGCTGAAGTTTACCCCTGTCCGTTATATCAAGCCGAAGGTAGAGGATATGGAGTTTGTCAATGTGCTGCCTCGTAACGTACAGCAGGAAGCGGCAAGAAATTACAAGCAAACCTGATCACGTAATATATCATAATCGATTGCAATAAAAGTTTATTACTCTTGTATCTGGCGGACAGTATGAATGAATTTATACTGTCCGCCTTTGTTTTGTGGCGTTCAAAGGGCAAAAAAGTGCATCCGCTTTTGAGAAAAGCAGATGCACTTTTTTCAAAAGCGGAGTGAGATTGGGCATCAAAGCGGATGCGCTTTCAAAAAAAGCGGATGGACTTTTCAAAAAAGCGCATCCGCTTTTTTTGACTCGGCCTCAAAAAGGATAAAAAAGAGCATGGGTTAAATTATTATTTAATTAATGGGTACAAAATTTAAATATTTAATTCATAATTCCTATAAAACAAATGTAAATATATATCATAAATGATACTTTATGTAATTATCATTTTATACTTATTTCACATTTCATTTATTCCATTATCCGTGTGCTGAGGCAGCACGGCTAGTAATATGTCGCCACTCCGTGGCTCTGGTGGGTTGTTATATATGGATTTAAACCCAATGTCGTCCCTTTAAGGATGCTTTGCTTTTATCCAAGCGTTTTCTGCAATTGTTTCCTCCCCACTACAGAGCAGTCACAACTTCGTAGACATTAACCAATAAGACAATGTGAAAATACACAACCATAAGCATGCTTATCTCACCAACAAGCCACGGAGTGGCGTCATATTATTAGCCGTGAGGCCTCAGCCCACGGTGCTAATCTCCGTGGCTCTGAAATATTGATGTCGGGATATTATTATTCTTTATCCTTAAGATTCAATCCGTTTTCCGCGACTGGCTCCTTCCCCACTGTTCTGCATTAGAGAGCGATATTCTTCTTTAATGATTTAATAAAATAATAAGATCATGTAGAAATATCCTCCTCTGTATATAGCTATCTCACCGACAAGTCCCGTAGGGGCGTCATATCATTAGCCGTGAGGCCTCAGCACACGGTACGGTTGATAAAAGAAAGCGCCCATCTGCGGAACAATATCAGAAAAAAAAGCAAACAAAAGAGAATGGAAAGTGTTTTATGAAATATGGATTCTATATTCCGGATTCCACTTAACCCTATATTTATTTTTCTTATGGATATAAAAGAATTGAGAAAAGGAAATCTGCTGCAAACAAAAGAGAAAGAGATCAATACTACCCGGATCGGGAATAATATCGTGATTGTAACTGATGTGTGGGAAAATGATATCCAGGCAAGAGATGCCATAAAAACAGACCAGTACGGAATTTTATTTGATCTGGATGATTGTGAAGGAATTGAATTGTCGGAATATATCCTGGAATTCTGTGGATTCAGGAAAGAAGAAGAATTTATCAGGAATAAATCGGCAGCAATTGCTTCTTTATCACAAATGGATGTGGTTTATATATATGATAAAGAACACAACGGATACCATGTGGAAGTCGTTATTATCCGGGAAAACGGTGAATATAAGATGGTGATTGATGACCCGACTACAATGTACGGGTATAAGTTTTCCGAAGCGATCCTCAGCCTGCACGCCTTACAGAATATTTTCTTCGATGTGACACAAACCAGCATGGCAATCGAACTTTGAATCGGTAAAGTTCTTTTTTATACTTACAAGAAATAATATATACTTATACGCTCATTCTTTTTGAGAAGAATAGGGAAACAAGAGAAGGTGAAAATTAAAAAATTCTCCTTTAAACAGTAACATGAATCCTTAATAACAAGCTGTTTAAGGCAAAACCTCAGGCTTATAAAAAGAAGAATGTGCCGGGAAACTCTCAGGAACAGCCCTCCTATCCCTCCATTTTTATTTTATTTTCTATGACTAATTTTGTATTCTGAAAATCCGTTTGCTGACATGGAAGAAAACAAAAAAGGGACGATAAAAGACTGGGATGAAGAAGACCGGCCACGGGAAAAAATGCTTCGTAAAGGTATTCAACTACTGACAAATGCCGAATTAATTGCTATTTTAATAAATTCAGGTAATAAGGAGGAGACATCGGTAGAAGTGGCACAGAAAATATTGTTTTCCTGCCAGAACAACCTGAATGAGTTAGGGAAATATACTCTCTCCGATCTTTGTAAATTCAGGGGAATCGGCAAGGCAAAGGCGATTTCCATTATTTGTGCGATGGAGATCGGAAGGCGAAGGATGAGCAACGAAGCAGTAAAAAAACAACAGATTCTCTCAAGTTATGATATGTTCGAACTGTTTTTTCCGGACATGTGTGATTTACCTTTTGAGGAAATGTGGGTGGTATTATTAAACCGCTCAAAGAAAATCCTTGTGAAACAGAAGATAAGCCAGGGAGGGATTTCTTCGACCACTGTAGATATAAGGCTGATTATAAAACTTGCCCTGGAAGCGTGTGCATCCGCCATTATTATCTGCCACAATCATCCGTCAGGGAATAAAAGTCCAAGCCTGGATGACAGGAAGTTAACTTTGAAAATAAAAGAATCGGCAAAAATGATGGATCTTCAATTACTGGACCACATCATTATTGCCGATGATACTTATTTCAGTTTTGCCGATGAAGGACTGATATAGTTACCCGAATAAATCCATCTGGGTAGCAGTTCCACCTGCCCGTAGATCGTTACCGGGTCCGCTTTCATTGCCCGGACTTAAGGGCGGATCATTTTCTTCGGGCTCGGGTTCTTCTTCGGGCTCTTCCGGGAAACGAACCGGTTCCAGTTCTTCCACACGATCTACCTGGAAAGTAGAAATCCGCTTTCCTTTTGCTTTGAAACTTTTGACTGCGATAAATTCTTCGGCATCGATATTCAATGGATCACGAAAATCATCTTTTCCACCGAAACCAGCGAGTAAATTAGGATACACCGTTTCCGTAAGCAGGATCAGTTTGCTATCCGGATTGTCTCCCATAAAATTCTGTTTCCGGGCAGAAGCTTCGAAGGTAAATCTTTTCAGATACGCATATCCGTTCTGGTCAGCATCATATAAGGCTGCGGTCCAGACTTTATTCGGATCGAATTTCTGAATGACCAGAATGCCATCGTCATAATGGTTGCTGGCATCAAAATTAGTGGTATGGAATTCTCCGTTTTTATAAACCACCAGAATCTGGTCATCTCCGTGAAATTCTCCCAGGAATTCTCCACGCTCGTCATAATTCAGCCTCAACACATCCTTATCGAACCAGACTTTCCTGCCTCCTAATGTAGAATGTCCTTTTTCCTTCAGGGTAATTTTATGTACATCGTTCCGGGTAAGGAGATTTCCCATAGATTGTTTTCCTTTGATATTAATGTCCCCGAAGCTTCTTTCCAGCACAAGGACTTTCAGACGGGGCTTCGGTTTCAGCAATATGCGTATGATTTCTGCTTCTCCATTGGGATTGGCAGAGAAATAAACGATCCTGGAATAGGGATTTCCCTGGGTTACATCGTAATCTTTATCCCGGGTAATTCCCGTTACAAAGAAACGTTTCATATAATGGGCGCCATCTTTTCCATCCCTATACACAAGGTTGTAAATGGTTCGTTTATCATTTTTCTTAAAGACATTTACATATAGGATATTTTTTCCTACGAACATCTTTTCACTGACTTTTACGATCCGGTATTTTCCATCTTTGAAGAAAATAATGATATCATCAATGTCCGAACAGTTACAGATAAATTCATCTTTCTTCAGTCCGGTACCAATAAAACCTTCTTCCCTGTTGATGTAAAGCTTTTCATTTGCTTCCACGACTTTGGTCGCTTCGATGGTATCAAAACTACGGATTTCCGTCATCCGCGGGAAACGGGAACCGTATTTCTTATTTAATCCTTCAAACCACCGGATCGTATAAGGAACGATATGGGTGAGGTGATGGTCAATTTCTTCAATCTGTTTTTTAATATTGGCGATCAGTTCGTCGGCCTTATCGGAGTTAAATTTCAGGATCCGTCCCATTTTAATCTCCATCAGTTTAAGGATGTCCTCACGGGTTACTTCCCGGATAAAAGACGGCTTAAACGGCGTGAGACGTTTGTCGATATGCTGGACTGCTTCATCCATGGAGCGGCTCTGCTCAAATTCCTTGTCTTTATAGATGCGTTTCTCGATAAAGATTTTTTCCAGGGACGCAAAATGAAGTGTTTCCAGTAATTCCCTTTTCTGAATCTCAAGTTCGAGTTTCAGTAATTGCAGGGTATTGTCGGCACAGTTCTTCAATACGTCGGAAACGGTAAGGAAGTGCGGTTTGTTATCAGAAATGACACAACAATTGGGAGAAATACTTATTTCACAATCCGTGAAAGCATACAAGGCATCAATTATTTTATCCGAAGAAGTTCCGGGAGCAAGATGCACCAGGATTTCTACATTCTGAGCCGTGTTGTTATCTACTTTGCGGATTTTGATTTTTCCCCGGTCATTTGCTTTTAGGATACTTTCAATGAGGGAAGTAGTTGTTCTTCCGAAAGGTATTTCACTGATCACAAGTGTCTTGCTGTCAAGCTTACTGATTTTAGCACGCACCTTGACCGCTCCTCCTCTTTCTCCGTCATTATAGCGGGAGACATCAATATATCCTCCTGTCTGGAAGTCCGGATAAAGAGTAAACGGTTCGTTTTTCAGGTATGCGACACACGCATCCAGCAATTCACAGAAATTATGCGGCAGTATCTTTGCTGATAGTCCTACCGCAATTCCTTCCACACCCTGTGCCAACAACAAAGGAAACTTTACCGGAAGAGTAATCGGTTCTTTATTTCTTCCGTCATAAGAAAGTTTCCATTCTGTTGTTTTAGGGTTAAACACCACATCAAGAGCAAACTTAGTGAGGCGGGCTTCGATATAACGGGGCGCAGCAGCTCCGTCACCGGTCAGGATATTTCCCCAGTTTCCCTGGCAATCCACCAGCAGGTCTTTCTGCCCCAGTTGTACCAGTGCATCACCGATAGAAGCATCCCCGTGAGGATGAAACTGCATCGTATGCCCGATAATGTTTGCTACTTTATTATACCGTCCGTCGTCCATTCTTTTCATAGAATGAAGGATCCGACGCTGAACAGGTTTCAAACCATCATTTATATGAGGGACTGCACGCTCCAGGATCACATAGGAAGCATAATCTAAAAACCAGTTCTGAAACATGCCTGATAAATGATGCTTTACGACATCACTTCCACTATCAGGAACCTTATATTCAGAATGTGTGGTTATGTCATTGCTTTCTTCCCGGATCGATTTATCCTCGATCTCCTCAAAATCTTCTATATCTTTTGGATTCATAAATTCAAATACTTTCGAAAATCAAATTGAGGATACAAAAATACAAAAAAAAAGCATGTCATCCAATACCCAAATCATTGTTATTCATTACTTAAAACCTCTTTGTTAGAGAATTAGATAAAATAATTTTATCCTGATCATTTTTGAAAAAAAATATTTAGCTTTGTACTCTTTTTGCAAAGAAAGAAAGATGTATGGCGAGTGTATCCCAAAGAGTTAAAAATTTATTTTCAGACAATTATATAAAAAACAGACATGGCTCAACAAGAAGATGTATTTAAAAAACTGATCTCTCATTGTAAAGAATATGGTTTTGTATTTCCATCCAGTGAAATATATGACGGCCTGGGAGCGGTTTATGATTATGGACAGAACGGAGTTGAATTAAAAAATAATATAAAGAAGTACTGGTGGGACAGCATGGTGTTGTTAAATGAAAATGTAGTAGGAATTGATTCTGCGATTTTCATGCACCCTACTATCTGGAAAGCATCGGGCCATGTGGATGCATTTAATGATCCTCTGATTGATAATAAAGACAGTAAAAAGAGATATCGTGCGGATGTGCTGATTGAAGAATTGATGGCAAAGCTGGACGATAAGATAAACAAAGAAGTCGAAAAAGCGGCCAAAAAGTTCGGAGATAGCTTTGACGAAGCCAAGTTCAGGGAAACCAATGCCCGTGTCCTTGAGAATCAGGCTAAAAGGGAAGAAATCCATAACCGGTTTGTAAAAGCGCTGAATGATAATGATCTGAACGAATTGAAACAGATTATTATTGATTATGAAGTGGTATGCCCGATCAGCGGGACTAAAAACTGGACGGATGTTCGCCAGTTCAACCTGATGTTCTCTACCGAAATGGGTTCTACTTCCGAGGGAGCCATGAAAGTTTATTTACGTCCTGAAACGGCACAGGGGATTTTTGTTAATTTCCTGAATGTACAGAAAACCGGCAGGATGAAAGTACCTTTCGGTATTGCACAGATCGGAAAAGCTTTCCGGAATGAAATCGTTGCACGCCAGTTTATTTTCCGGATGCGTGAATTCGAACAAATGGAAATGCAGTTTTTTGTTCGTCCGGGCGAAGAGCTGGAGTGGTTTGCCAAATGGAAAGAGATCAGGATGAAGTGGCACAAGGCGCTTGGGTTCGGAGATAATAAATACCGTTTCCACGATCATGATAAACTGGCCCATTATGCCAATGCGGCTACGGATATAGAATTTGAAATGCCATTCGGCTTTAAAGAAGTGGAAGGAATCCATTCCAGAACTGATTTCGACCTGGGAAGCCACGAGCAATATTCCGGGAAAAAAATCCAGTATTTTGATCCGGAGCTTAATAAATCGTATGTTCCTTATGTGATTGAAACTTCTATCGGAGTTGACCGTATGTTCCTTTCTATCATGGCAGCTTCTTATTGTGAAGAAAAACTGGAAAATAATGAAACCCGGGTGGTATTGAAACTTCCACCGGCATTAGCGCCTGCAAAAGCAGCGATTCTGCCTTTGTTGAAAAAAGAAGGACTTCCGGAAAGAGCCCGGGAAATAATGAATGTGCTGAAATATAATTTCAAGTGCATGTATGATGAAAAAGATACGATCGGGAAAAGGTACCGCCGTCAGGATGCTATCGGTACTCCTTTCTGTATTACCGTTGATCATCAGACATTAACGGACAATACCGTTACCATTCGCCACAGAGATACGATGGAGCAGGAAAGGGTAAATATAAGTGATTTACAAAGTATTATTTCGGAAAGGGTAACGATCAGTAATTTACTCAAAGAATTAGAAAATTAACACATTTTCATTTTTTTTAACACTTTATATGGAGATAAAGGAATATTTTTGTAGAATTAAAATTCACTTGAATATATATTTAGAGGTATAGGTCTCCCTATTTTAAGTAAGAACAATCCATGAATAAAAATAAGTATATTTTTTTTCTGTTAATGCTTGGGCTACCTTTGGTATTCCTGAGCTGCAGCAGTGATGATGAAGACGAAGTTGCGGTTTGGAAAGCTGAAAACGAAGCTTTTTTTGATAATCTGGAAACCCGCAGCGATTTACATAAGATAAAAGCAGGAAGCAATAATGGCTCTGTCTATTATAAAGTGTTAGCATCCGGAGACCCGGACCAGGCTTCTCCTGTATATACCAGCACCGTTGATGTCCGTTACCGGGGAGTTACTTTGTCCGGTTTTAACCGGAACACCGATGAAATAATTGTCGGTGAAGAATTTGATACTTCAGACAAAAAACTAACGGAAGAGGGGTACCTTCCGGCAACTTTTAAACTTAGCAATCTGATCGAAGGATGGTGGGTTGCTTTACAGGAGATGGTGCCAGGAGATAAATGGCAACTTTATATTCCCTGGCAATTAGGGTATGGTAGCAGTGGAAGCGGTACAAAAATTCCCGGATACTCCACCCTGATTTTTGAAGTTGAATTACTGAAAGTACATCCATAAAAAGCGGGAATAATTATTTCCTGTAATTAATTATAATTATTTTACTTTCTGTCTTATTTAAAGTAAGAAGAGAAAGGTTGTTTCCATAAATCAGAGGTTCCTGAAACAGAGGACTCTCCGTCTATATGTTTTTATTTATAAACTTTATTATAGAAAATAGTTATGCTTAAATCTTTCATTTTTCCCAGTGTTTATGAAGCCATAAACAGGGAACTTCCTAATGTTTCGGACAATCTTCTGAACGGGATGAGGTTAAAATTAAACGAAGAAGATTATATTATCGGTAACCTTGCGCTTACAGAGGGATATAGTCCACACAAAAATTTCAACAGCTCCCCAACTGAAAATGAATATAATATTTTAAGCAAAGCTGCCCTCCTGCTCACCTAGCCGAAAAGGGATGAAGAATTATTTGTTACTACCGGTTTTCCATTTTCTACTTACCTGCTTTACAGGGACCAGGTGAAAGAACAATTACTGGGAACTCAAACGATCTATTATGATGCTTCTACATTCGGAGGAAATGTAAATGCTAAAAAAGAAATCCATGTCAGTAAAGTAGAAATCCTGCCGGAAATTTTGGGATGTATCACAGCTATTCGTGAGGGAGAACTGGATGAAAAAGATAATTTTTTCGTTGTAAGTCTCGGATACGGAACATGTGAGGCGGTAGTAAGACACGTTCGGGAATTATCAACCGTTCGGTGGTAAGTACACAGGGAATTCGTCATGCGGTAAATATCTTATCCAATGAACTTTCCAAAAATCTGTATTTAAATTTAAAAACAGAGCACCAGATAGATGTGGCTTTCCAGAGTGGAAATATCATTGTAAACCGAGTAAACCGTAATCTTGGAGAAATAAGAGAGAGAGCATTGAAAACATACTATAATGATATCATTTCTCCTTCTTTAAGAAAGGCCTTCCTGGATGATGACTTCCACAAATGCAAAAAGATGTATGTCGTTGGAGGCGGATCTTTGTATGGAGAGTTAATGGATTGTTTCAAACAGGAATTCAATAGGATTGTTTCTATTGAGACTTATCCGGAACCTGAAAAATGTGCTTCTCATGGTTATTGTCTCTATTCAAAACAAAAAACAGAAGGTTCTTACAAATCTTCCGGAAAGAGTAGTGGTTATGACGGAGATGGTCCGCAGGTAGCAATCGGTCTGGATATTGGTAATGCAAATACCTGTATCACTGTTTCCAGAAATGATGATTAAGGATCGGAAAATAAGAGACGTAAAAAATGCCGCACAGGAATGTGTGGCATTTTTCATTTGATTCTGCGATGCTTCGAAGTGGAATAAACGAGTAATTATTCTGCCAGTTCAATGACTTCGAGATCCTTAAAGTTACCTTCATCAATGCAGAACCGCACTAACGTACGTGTTTTATGAAAACCATATTTTCCGGCTGCTCCCGGATTAATATGCAATAAATCCAATTTCTTGTCATACTTGACCTTTAATATATGCGAATGTCCGGTAATAAATAATTTAGGAGGGTGAGCGAATATTTCCGGAATTACTTCTTTATCATATTTACCCGGATATCCGCCGATATGCGTCATCCAAACGGTTGTTCCTTCTATAGAAAAGCGAAGATGTTTCGGAAATAGTTTCCGGATTTCCTGACCGTCAATATTGCCATATACTGCTCTTACCGGTTTAATAGCAGTTAATTTTTCAATAATCTCCAGTGAACCGATATCTCCGGCATGCCATATTTCATCACAATCGGCAAAATGAAGTGCATATCTTGAATCCCAATATGCATGTGTATCTGATAATAATCCTACTTTTAGCATGAAATCGAATGAATAAAATAGTTTTTCTTTTGACGTAAACCCATATAATATAGCAAAAATAGACAGATAATTCGGATAAGTATCTTATTTTTACAAGTCTTTTTCAGGAAAAATAGATTTTTCTATAAATGCATAATATAAATTTTATTTAATATTAAATATATATTTATTAAAAATTTAATATTATTTTTGTAATACAATCATATAGGAAATGGATCATTTGAATCGATGGCAAAAATTACTTTCTTCTAAAAGGTTCGGACTGGAAGAATTCCATAAGAGCTCCCATGACGGGCGAACGGAGTTTCAGCGAGATTATGACCGTCTTATATTTTCGGCTCCTTTCCGTAGGCTACAGAACAAAACGCAGGTGTTTCCTTTGCCGGGAAGTGTATTTGTGCATAACCGTTTAACGCATAGCCTCGAGGTATCTTCCGTGGGAAGGTCACTTGCAGCAAATGTGGCAAGGAAACTGGAAGCAAAATACCCGGGAAGCAGATTCGGCTCCATAGAATCGATTGTTGCAGCCGCCTGTCTGGCTCATGACCTGGGTAATCCTCCGTTCGGACATTCCGGGGAAAAAGCCATTGCTTCGTATTTTTCCGAAGGAAGCGGAGAAATTTTAAAGGACAAATTACAGCTCACCGAAGCTCAATGGTGTGACTTTATTCATTTTGACGGAAATGCCAATGCATTCCGTATTTTGACCCATCAGTTTAACGGAAGAAGAAAAGGAGGATTCGTTTTAACGTATGCTACGTTGGCCTCTATTGTAAAATATCCTTTTTCCTCTCTTCATTGCAAAGGGAAACCTAAATTCGGCTTCTTTCAGTCAGAAGAAGATTCATTTATTAAAATCGCAGAAAAATTAGGACTAATATGTGAAAACAATCATTCCTTTAAAAGACATCCGCTGGTATACCTGGTAGAAGCAGCCGATGATATCTGTTACCAGGTCATGGATCTTGAAGATGCGCATAAGCTCCGGATCCTTTCTACCGAACAGGTACAAGAGTTGTTCATCTCTTTCTTTCCTGAGGAAAAAAGGAAAAGGATATATGAGACTATGCTGCTGGTAACGGATATTAATGAACAGATTGCTTATCTTCGTTCAAGAATTATCGGTGTGTTAGTAGATGCCTGTGCGGCTACGTTTATAGAGCACGAGGAAAAAATCCTTTGCGGGGAATTTCCGTTCAGCCTGAAAGATAAACTCCCGGATGATATCCTGACTGCTTATAACACATGTGCAGGTATAGCTGTGAAAAACATATATAAGTCTTCGGAAGTATTGGAAATAGAACTAGCAGGATACCAGATTATGACTACCTTGCTGGAGAAATTTATTGAGGCTGTCCGATACCCGCAAAAGACTTATTCTCAACTATTACTGAAAAGGGTTTCTTCTCAGTTTGAAATTGATTCCAAAAACCCTTATCATCAGATTCAATCGATTCTGGATTTTCTTTCAGGAATGACGGATGTATACGCGTTAGATTTATATAGAAACATCACCGGAATTAACCTTCCGGTTTTATAAAATAAAAAAATGAGTTTAAACATTTATAACAAAATATAAAAGGAGGTAATGTTAAAAAGCATTAACTTTGCGCGCGTTTTTCTAAAATGTTTAATATAATTTAGATGCAAATGAAAATTTCTCCGTTTTTTTATGGATTATTTCTTAGTTTGGTAATAATCATGACTTCTTGTGTGAGTTCTAAAAAAATCGTATATTTTCAAACTGAAGAAGATGAGACAGACCCTGAAGTTACCGAAATAATAAATACTTATAAACCGCTTATACAATCCGGAGATATTCTTTCTATCATTGTAAATAGTATTAGTCCGGAAGCCAGCTAGATGTTTAATCCGTATAGCCAACCATCCAACTATCAGCAAACGGCAGGAACGATAGCCCCGATGCCGATTATCGGATTTCTTGTTGATGTAAACGGGAACGTGAAATTACCTATGGTCGGGGATGTGAAAGTGAGTGGGCTCACCACAGAGGAAGCAACGTTGGTCATTACAGAGTTATTGGAAAAGTATTTAATTTCTCCTACGGTAAATGTAAGGATTGCCAACTTCAAAATATCAGTATTGGGGGAAGTCGCCCGCCCTGCTGTTTATACGATTCCGAATGAGATTATTACTTTACCGCAAGCCCTTTCTCTGGCGGGAGACCTTACTATTTACGGGAAAAGGGAAAATATTCTGATAATAAGGGAAGAAAACGGAAAACGTACTTTTGCCAGGCTGGATATAAGAGACAGGAAAATATTCGATTCCGAATATTATTATCTTCATCCGAATGATATTGTATATGTAGAGACAAAAAGTAGTAAGGCCACCTCTACGGATTTGGTATACCAGTTAAGTTCAGTGGTATTGACCAGTTTAACCTTCTTATTAACTGTGGCAAGATTCTTTAAAGACTAATACTTTTTATAACGTGTAAAAATAAGTATGAAAATAGCGATTGTAGGAACCGGGTATGTAGGGTTGGTAACAGGAACCTGTTTTGCAGAAATGGGGGTAGATGTTACCTGTGTAGATATTGATAAAAAAAAGATTGAATCCTTAAAAAACGGACAGATTCCTATTTATGAACCCGGATTGGAAGAAATGGTTCTCAGGAATCAAAAAGCCGGCCGATTACATTTTATTACCGACCTGACCGAATGCCTGGAATATGTGGATATGGTTTTCAGTGCGGTAGGAACTCCTCCCGATGAAGATGGAAGTGCGGACCTGAAGTATGTCCTTGAAGTAGCGAAAACAATCGGAAAGCACATAAATAAATATATTCTTGTTGTCACAAAAAGTACTGTTCCTGTAGGAACAGCCCAATTGGTAAAGCAAGCCATTCAGGAAGAGCTGGATAAGAGAAATGTACACATCGATTTCGACGTTGCATCAAACCCGGAATTTTTAAAAGAAGGAGCTGCCATTAAGGATTTTATGAGTCCGGATAGGGTGGTAGTCGGTATAGAAAGTGCAAAAGCACAGGAACTACTGACAAAGTTATACAGGCCGTTTCTGCTGAATAATTTCAGGGTAATTTTCATGGATGTGCCTTCTGCGGAAATGACAAAGTATGCGGCCAATGCCATGCTTGCCACACGGATAAGCTTCATGAATGATATTGCAAATCTTTGTGAGATTGTCGGGGCAGATGTAAATATGGTACGCAAAGGAATCGGTAGTGATTCCCGTATCGGGACGAAGTTTCTCTATCCGGGATGCGGGTATGGAGGGTCCTGTTTTCCTAAGGATGTGAAAGCATTGATCAAAACGGCTGAAGATCATGGGTATAGTATGCAGGTACTGAAAGCTGTGGAAGCTGTGAATGAAAAACAAAAGGAATTATTGTTCAAGAAATTGTCAGTACATTACAAAGGTGAGCTGAAAGGAAAAACCATTGCGATATGGGGACTTTCTTTTAAACCGGAAACAGATGATATTCGTGAAGCTCCCTCTCTGGTATTAATAAAAATGCTGATAGAAGCAGGATGTAATGTACGTGTGTTTGATCCGGTAGCGATGGAAGAAGTTAAATTGCGATTACCACATAAAGACCGGAACCTTCATTTTTCCAATGATCTTTATGATGCAGTGCTGGAAGCAGATGCTTTATTAGTGGTAACGGAATGGAAAGAATTCAGGTTACCAAGCTGGGAAGTAATAAAGAAATCAATGAATACTCCGTTGGTATTTGACGGTCGGAATATTTATGATAAAACCGAAATGAAAGAAAAGGAATTTACATATTATTGTATTGGTTGATACTAATAGTTTATTTATATGATGAAAATAGGAGTACTTGGAGCCGGGATAAGTGGCCTCAGTATCGCTCAATTGCTGAAAGATAGTTTTGATGTTGAGGTGCTTGAAAAAAATGCTCAACCTGGCGGTATTGCCAGAACAAAAGATATTGATGGTATTCCATATCATATGGTCGGTGGTCACTGCTTTAATTCGAAGCATCAGGATGTACTGGATTTTGTTTTTAATACTATCCTGCCCATCACAGAATGGCGGAAAGTAGAAAGAAAATCCAAGATACAGTTTTATGGGCATGAAATAAGCTATCCGATCGAATTTTCGGTGAAAGAAATTTACGAATTCGACCCGACATTAGCATTTCAGGCAACTTCGGACTTTTTGTCGGTTGTGGATGATAATTCGTATAGTAATTTAGAAGAATGGTTTATCAAAAAATTCGGAAAAACATTTGCTGAAAAATATTTTCTACCGTACAACTCTAAAATATGGAACAATGATCCTAAAAAGATGAGTTCTTCCTGGGTAGAAGATAAATTACCTATTCCTAATAAATTTGATTTTTTTGAGAGTCTGCTCAATAAAGCGAAAGACAAAATGTCTCATGCGCAATTCTATTATCCGAAAAGCAATAATCAGAATACATTTATTGATCATTTAGCAAAAGGACTGAATATAAAGAATAATTATCAGGTACATAAAATAGAAAAAAAAGAAGATGGCTGGGTCATCAATGATGAAAAGAAATATGATCTTATCATCAATACGTTGCCTCTGAAAGAAGTCCCTTCTTTTCTTGTTCACGCTCCGGAGAACGTGAAGGAGGCTGCCCGGAAATTAAAGTATAATAAAGTTTCAAATATTTTCTGGAAAACAGATCTCACGGACAAAACATGGACCTATATACCGGATAAGGAGTTTCTTTTCCACCGGTTTATCCATATCGGAGCTTATCTGTCTCCCTTGCAGCCCTATTCAATTTCTGAAGTTGTAGGAGAACATAGTTTTGAAGAAATGAAGAATGCAGGGAAAAGGAATCCTTTCCTTAAGGAGCCACTGGATTATAATATTTCGGATTATGCGTATGTGGTTTTTGATGAAAATTATCAGGAATGTACCACATTGATTAAAGAATATCTACAGGAAAGCGGTCTTTTTACATTGGGTCGTTTCGGCGAATGGCAATATTACAATATGGATATATGTATAAAAAAGACGATTGATTTAAGTAAAAAAATTAAAGAATCAGAAAAATCCGTATGATAATATCAGGGATAAGAACTTGTCGTGCTTTTCAATCCTGGCCAAGCTGGGATTTAGTATATGAATGGGAAGATGTTCTCAGTAAAGAAATGAATGTTCCTCTACATGACAGAAATCAAAAACTGGAAAAGTATGCAGATAAGTTTCTTAAGATAACAAATATGGATGTAAATTTTCCCTTTCTGGGAGTTAATGGATATGAACTCTTTTGGGAAATGACAGCAAAAACATCAAAAAGTATTAATAACCATTCCGGACTTATTCCTTGTATTATCGATTTTCATCTTGACAAGAATCAACTAAACAAATTTCATTCAGCGTATAAAAGAAATCCGATGCTTTTAATTTCAAGCAGGGAAGCATTTGAATTTCTTAAAGAAAACAATTTTTCTAAAACAATTTACCATTTTCCATTATCTATATCCGATAAATACAAATTAAGTATAGATGATCCTTTAGAAAAAGAGTATGACCTGGTATTGATGGGCAGGCTGAATCCGGTGCTGGAAAGCTTTTTAAAAACGTATGTAAAAGAATATCCTGATTTTGTATATGTTTACCGGAAAGAAGTCGTTAATAATAAATTTATTTATTGTACTTCTGACGGAAGAACGATCGGAGATATTTCCACCAGAGAGGATTACATCAATTTAATGAAAAAAAGCAGAATCGGCTTTTATTCTACTCCGGGAATAGATGGGGGAGAAGAGAGGACAAAAGGTTTTAATCAGGTTACCCCACGGTTTCTGGAATTACTGGTTTGCGGCTGTCATATTCTTGCCAGGTACAAAAACAATCCGGATACTGACTTTTATGAACTGAACAAATTCTGTCCCAGCATTGAAACGTATGAAGCATTCGAAGAAAGAATGAATTGGGCAAGAAAGAATACCGTGAATAAAGAACAATATATAAATTATCTGGAAAATCATTATACATCTGATAGAGTTAAATTATTTCAATCTTTTACCTGATAATCAGATAAAAAGCAGGAAAGAAAGAAGAGTTTATTTTTATTAAATCCGAAGTTAATCTATACATATTAAAATATAGGAACAAATACGGTCTTTTATTTTAATAAAATACATATAAAATGAATGCTATTCTATTTATATTAATTTTAGCAGCAATCGTTTACATTAAGTGGATAATTTTTATTCTATTCCTCTTTCCTATAAAGGTTTTCCTAAAAAGGAGAGAACGGAAAGAAACTAATATCCAACCTAAAATTACTACTCCGGAAACTCCTGCATTAAAGAGAAAAACAACGTTAAAAGATACGGCAGGACGGTATATCTCAGGTTATATCAGATATACTTTATTTCAAGTTTCAAAAATACCTTCTCATACTATTCGTAACTTTTTATATAGAAATATATACTTAGTTAAAATGAAAGAAAACGCCATCATATATTTTGGGGCTGAAATCAGACATACTTTTAAACTAATCATTGGAAAGGGATCCATTATCGGAGATAATTCAACTCTTGATGCCCGAAATGGAATTACAATCGGAGAAAACGTAAATTTCAGTTCAAGGGTATCTATATGGACAGAACAACATGACCATAGAGATAGCTGGTTTTCGTGTAATTCCGGACCTCATTTCCAGGTTGAGATCGGTGACCGGGTCTGGGTCGGGCCGAACGTTACGATACTGCCAGGTGTTCATATAGGACAGGGCGCTGTTGTTGCCGCTGGAGCTGTAGTCACAAAAGATGTAGAACCATATACATTGGTAGGTGATATACCGGCAAAAAAAATCGGAGAACGGAAGCAGGATCTGAAATATATTTTTGATGGGAAACCGCTTCCTTTTTATTAAATAAATATGAGTAAAACAAAAAAAAATAGCAATAATCGGAGCATATCCATATAATGGCAACAGAGGGGTGGGTGCCCTGTCATTTTCTACATTATATATTTTGAAAGAGATTGCCATTGAACACCAATGGAATCTGGAAATATATTTAATCAATCCGGAATACGGAGAAAAAAAGAAAGATTCATTTAAAATAGGAAAAGAAACCATAGAGGTAACCAATCTTTATCCTGTTGACTTTTCCAGTGTAAAGTCTGTTCTTAAGCTTTTTGCTACTTTTTCTAAAACCAAAGATACTTTATCCACATTCAAAAAGATTGATTATGTATTGAATATCGGAGCTGGAGACAGCTTTTCCGATATATACGGAATAAAAAGGTTTAAAGACTTTAATAATCAGAATAAGTTTGCTTTTATTCAACATAAGCCGCTATTATTATTACCACAAACCATAGGCCCGTTTTTTGATCCCCATGTCAAAAATGAAGCAATAAAGACAATTAATAAAGCTAATGTAGTATTAGCCCGTGACAAGCAAAGCCATGACTTTCTTAAAAATGAAACAAAACAGTCCCGGATCGATGAAATAATAGATGTTGCTTTTTTTATGCCATACAAGAAAAGGAATTTTTCCGGAGAATATACCCATGTAGGATTAAACGTTTCGGCTCTCCTTTGGCATGGAGGTTATACGCAAAATAATCAATTCGGGTTAAAGAGTAATTACCAGAAATTAATTCATAGCATCATCGAATATTATTTATCCCTGCCCCATGTAAAATTACATCTCATTCCTCATGTACTAGGCAGTAATTATAGTGTAGAAAATGATTATGCTGTCTCGTATGAACTAATAGAGAAATATAACACCGATCAATTAGTCTTATCTCCACTTTTTCTGACACCTATTCTAGCTAAAAATTATATTGCAGGGATGGACTTTTTTATGGGAGCCCGTATGCATGCAGCTATCGCAGCTTTTTCCTCCGGAGTACCGGTATATCCGATGGCATATAGCCGTAAATTTAACGGGCTGTTTGCAGATACGTTGGATTATTCTTATATGGGGGACATGCTTGTGCAGTCTGAAGAAAGTCTACTAAAAGAAATTAAAGAAGCTTTTGAAAAAAGAATGGAATTAAAAAGTTTAATTCAAGACAGATTAAAGGGTAAGGTTGAAGAACGAAAAATTCTTCTGAAAAATTATCTTATTGATTTCTTGAAAATAGATATATAAGGATATTTCAGAGCAAGTTTAGTATTTAATGAAAAAATATGTTTTATCCTTCAATATCTTTAAATAATCGATTTCAATGAATATGGCAAATAAAATTAGATTATTTATAAATAAAATAAAGTTGGTATTTAAAGCAATTATAAAATATGCTCGTGATGGAGGCTATACTCAGGTTAATATATCACAAATAAATTATGGTGAATTATTAAAAGGAAAAAGAATTCTGATCACAGGAGGAAGTGCAGGAATCGGTTTAAGCATAGCAGAAAAATGTATATCTGAAGGTGCTACAGTTCTTATTACAGGACGTGACGAAAATAAACTGCAAGAAGCTACTAATAAAATAAATTCGCCTTTTTTAAAATATTTAATATGGGATATAAGCGATATTAATTTAATAAAAGAAAAATTAGCTGAAACGAAAATATTGTTAGGAGGAGATATTGATATTCTTATTAATAACGCTGGATTCCTCTCACCTGTAGTATTTCCGAATGTTACAGAAGAAATGTGGGATAAAGTATATTCTACTAATTCTAAAGGTTTATTTTTTCTGACCCAGAAAGTATGTGATAGTTGGATAAAAAATAAACAGGTAAATAAAAAAGTTATAAATATATCTTCTGCCGGAGGATTTGTAGGAGCTACTTATCCTTATCGGATGACTAAATGGGATATTGTGGGTTTAACTCAAAGCCTGGGAAGAATGTTAGCGCCACATGGAATTATTGTCAATGGTATTGCTCCGGGAAGAATTGCCACCGATATGCAGGGATGTCACAATCCACACGAAAATAGTTATGACCATGTAAGTTTTGCTCAACGATACGGTCTTCCTGAAGAAATAGCAGAGTTAGCAGTTTTCTTAATGACGGATGCAGGAAATTTCATCATTGGTGAGACAATTCGTTGTGACGGAGGAGGATATAAAAACAATTCTTAATAATATTTATAAAAAAAATAATATGTATTACCCTAAATTTAAAAGTTTCCAGATACTTATCCCTCTATTAAAAAAGCACAATATAAAACATATTGTTATTTCTCCGGGATACAGAATGAGAGAGTTTGTTCTTTCTGTAGAAGAAGATCCTTTTTTTACATGTTATTCTGTAACAGATGAACGTAGTGCTTCTTATTTTGCCATAGGGATTTCACAAGAGCTGAATGTTCCGGTAGCTATCACATGTACTTCCAGTACAGCGACAACGAATTATGTCCCGGGCATTACAGAAGCTTTTTATCAGGGGGTACCTATTTTAATATTAACAGGAGACAGGGACCCTTATATGTTAGGGCAACAGGAAGATCAAATGATCGACCAGGTAAATATGTATGACCGGGTGGTAAAAAAGTCTGTTACTTTACCGATTGTAAATAATAAAGCCGATTTTTGGTATTGTGAAAGACTGATTAACGAAGCGATTCTTGAACTTGATCATAGAGGAAAAGGCCCTGTCCATATTAATATTCCGGTTCCGGCCGTTATTACCTGGGATAAAGAAGCCGCTGAACATTTTCCCGAGGTCCGTGCTATCAAAAGAATTTTTCTGGATGAAGCGGATAATAGCTTATTAAAAGAGAAAGTCGAAGAACTAACAAATGCAAAGAAAATACTTATTCTGGCAGGACAAAGTACAATAAATTCCGATTATACGTATTTATCTCGTTTCTTTGAGAAATACAACTGTATTATCCATGCCGAACACATGGGGAATGTTAATATCGACGGGAAATTAAATCTTGCCATGTTAGGGGATGGTATTACTGAAGCAGAATTTGATGAATTTCTGCCGGACATAGTTATTTCTTTCAATGGCACACTAGGCATCACCCGGAATATTAAGGAAACTTTGCGAAAAAAGAAATTCAGTCACTGGCATATTTCCGAGAATGGAGATGTCGTTGACGCATATAAAAACCTAACTACAATTTTCGAATGTAATCCGGAACGCTTTTTTGAATATTTTACAGAACATTCAAAAGCTGACTCAAGAAATGACAAGGTTTACTATAATCAATGGCTTGAAAAATACAATGCACTTTCCCTTCCGGCTATTCTATTTTCAAATGTATGGATTATCCGGCAATTTTTGAGCAAGATGCCTGAAAATAGTTTGTTACACCTCAGTATATTAAACAGTATACGGATCAGCCATTTCTTCGAATTACCGGAAAATACGAAAGTGTATGCTAATATAGGAACGGATGGTATTGATGGCAGCATGTCTACCTTTTTAGGACAGGCATGTGTCTCAGAGCGTTTATCATTTTTGATAATAGGGGATTTGAGCTTCTTTTATGATATGAATTCCCTTCGAATAAAACATATTAATAACAATGTACGCATTTTATTAATTAATAATCATGGAGGAAATGAGTTCTACCAACAACCAATTATGCCAACTACGGATATGGGGTTGGGAGCAAAGCATAACAACTATGCAAAAGGCTGGGCGGAAAGTGTTGGATTTACATATTTATTTGCCGAAACAGAAGAAGAATGTGCTAAAAAACTTATTGAATTTACAGCCACAAATTCTGAGGCCCCTATGCTACTGGAAGTCTTTACCGATACGATGACAGACAGGGAAACTGTTATGCAATTAAGACGAAGTATGAGAGTTCCATTTGATAAAACTGCAGGGATAAAAGAAAAAGCACGTGCTTTATTAGGCGAATCAGGATATAAAAAAGTAAAGAACATTTTACGGAAGTAATTCTATAATTCAGAAAAATGAAATTCTTAGTATGGTTATACGGTAAAATTGCCAATGGCAGGATTCGGGGATTAATTAAAAGAATTATCCTCAAATATGATGGAGGAATTATGTACTCGAATACTATAAGGACCATTTATAAAAAATATCATGGGATTGATATTGGCTATGGTACATATGGCGGATGTTTCAGTTTAAGTAATATCAGGCCCAATATTAAAATCGGAAGATATTGTTCCATTGCATCCAGAATAGATTTATTAAGGGCAAATCATCCTGCAACTGATTTTACCACTCACCCAATTGCTCACAGGACTTTATTTAATTATAAATTAAAGTCAGATAGGTTTCATTGGAGTGAATTAATTATTGGAAATGATGTATGGATTGGACAAAATGTGGTAATATTACCCTCTTGTCGTTTTATTGGAAATGGGGCAATTATTGGCGCAGGAAGCATTGTTACCAAAGATGTGGCTCCTTATACTATTGTTGCTGGAAATCCGGCGAAAAAAATTAAAATGCGATTTTCTCCAGAAACAATACAAAAATTGGAAGAATCGAGATGGTGGGAGCTAGATAAAGATGATTTAATAAAAAAGCAAGAACTACTAGAAGATATTGTTAATGAAAAGCGGCCTTAAGTACATTGCAAATTCTTTTATATGGAGTAGCATAGCTAAAATACTAAATGCCATACTTAAATTTGTCTCGATTCCTCTATTATTAGGTTACTTTGGAAAAGACAATTATGGATTACTGACGTTGGCTGTAGCAACTAATGCTTATATGCAGCTTTTAGATATGGGAATGAATACAGGAAGTGTTAAATTCATATCCCAGTGGATTTCGGCGAAAGATTTTGACCGGGTAAACCGGGTTGCCCGGACAAACCTGACAGTTTATATTTTCCTTGGTATTATAAATAGTTTGATATTGTTGTTATTAGCCTGGTCTGGGGAATCTATCTTTAAAATTACTTCCGAAGAATTCCAGACCTTTCGCTATTTATTATATATACTTGCCGGAACAAGCATTATTAATTGGACAATCTTTGTATTCAATCAATTACTGGTTGCTGATGAGCGCATGGCATTTACTCAGCAAATTTTGTCTATTCGCAGCATTTTAAATCTAATAACAGTAGTATTAGCTATACATTTAAAATGGACATTAATTGAATACTTTTTGTGTGATACCCTCATTAGTTTGTCTATAATAATTCCTTATATATATATGCAGGAAAAATAACCTGATAAAACAAATACTTCCCGGATTTTTCTGGAATGATTTTTCTGCTGTATTTAAATATAGCATTGCTATTTTCATTATGGGTATTTTTCAATTCACAGCCACTCAATCAAGGCCTTTGATCTTAAGTATATTCAGTAATGAAGGAGCAGGGATATTAGCAGATTACAGGGTGATTGAAGTATTTCCTATTTTTATCATATCTTTAGGAGGTATGTTAATTTCTATTTTATTACCTAAAACATCCCAGGCTGTTCAGCAAAATGATCAGATAACGATCGAACGGATAGCATACCAAGGTACTAAATATACTAGTATATTGGTTTCTTCTTTATGTTTTCCAATCATATTGAATGCAGCAGACTTATTAACTTTATATGTAGGGGAAAGTTATAAACATTTGGCTATCTGGCTAGGATTATGGGTTTTTACATTAACATTATTTTTGCATAATACTCCGGTAGCAAGTCTTATTCTTGCAACGGGTAAAACTAAGATGCTAGTCTACAGCAGTGCAATAGCTTGTATCGTCTCGGTACTGATTAATGCCATCTTATGTAATAATTTCGGAGTCGGATCTGCGGTAATTGGTTATTTAGTATATATTATTATTCAACTATTGTTCTATTATTTGTATATTAATAATAAAATTCTAAACTTAAATAGCTTCAAAATATTTAAAAATTTTATTTTCCCTACATTTTTAGGTATAATTATAGCAATACCAATTCATTTCATCACATTTTGCAAAGAGTATTCAGTTATTGGTATAATTATTAAAACAATCATATGGCTTTTTTCTTATTACATGTTATTATTTTTCACGAATACCGTTGACAAGAAAAAAATTACTAGTATAATAAAAAAGAAATTAAGTAAATAAATCCAATAATATTATACTTACCAAGCATGCAATTAAAGGCAATTTCAGGCAATATCAATACAAATAGAATAAATTGGATACAAATAGGAGTATTATATTTATTTCCTATTCTTTCATAT